>NZ_JAAVNG010000009.1:343891-440948 GCF_012923605.1 Advenella sp. EE-W14
AATACTGGCAGCAATATGCTCACGCACCGCAAGCAGTGGCAAGTCCATTCCCGCCATTAAAATCATGGTCTCAAGCCGTGACAGGGCATCACGCGGGGTATTGGCATGCAAGGTGGTTAATGAGCCCTCGTGCCCGGTATTCATGGCCGACAGCATATCGAAGGCTTCCGCCCCACGACATTCGCCCACCACAATCCGGTCTGGACGCATGCGAAGGGCGTTGCGCACCAAATCACGAATCATGACTTGCCCCCTTCCCTCGAGGTTGGCTGGACGCGCCTCCAGTGCGACCAGATGCTCATGATTAAGCCGCAATTCCGCGGCATCTTCAATCGTGACAATCCTTTCATCTGCCGGAATGCAATTGGACAAAATATTCAACAAAGTGGTTTTGCCAGAACCGGTTCCCCCCGAAACAATTATGTTTTTACGCTGCCGGACACACAATTCCAGAAAACGACTCATACAGGGGTCCAGTGAACCCAGTTTCAACAAGTCCTGCATGCCGGGACGGCGCTGGGGAAACTTCCTGATCGTCATGCTTGCCCCCTTCAGGGCAATCGGTGGAATAATCGCATTGACCCGGGAACCATCGGCCAACCGGGCATCCACCATGGGAGAACTCTCATCAATACGCCGGCCAATAGGCGCCACAATCCGGTCTATAACGCCCACTACCGCCTGCTCCGAACTGAATGCGGCATGATGCCGTTGCAAACGGCCATTTTCCTCGACATAAATCTCATCATGACGATTTACCATAATCTCGGTAATATTGGCATCTTGCAGCAAAGGCTCAAGGGGCCCCAGGCCCACCGCTTCATCGAGCACCGCCTGCATCAGTCGTTGTCTGTCTGCGTCGGGAGGGATCTCTTCATCGGTCCGGATAATTTCGTCCAGTAATCCCCCCGCTTCGCTCCTGAGCGCCTCGTCACTCATCATGGAAACATCCCGGCGACGCAAATCCAACGCCTCTAGCAAGGCTCCGTGGAGCCGCCGACGGATATACAAGTCTTGTGCCAGATCTTGCCGTGGTTTTTCCCGGACAGACCCAGATGATTGGGGCATCTGTACCGTGAATGCCTGAGACTTTGCCGCCCATTCTTCCTCTGAGACGACCCCATCTGAAAGCTGACTTTTCATTGCACTGGCGATACGCTCTGATCCACCTTGCAAGCCTTGATGATTACTCAAACGACTGATTTGCCTTATTTTCATCATGCAAGGGCCAATAATAATCTCATCGCCTTCCTGCAAAGGCCCGTGACAGCTTATTCGCTGACCATTCAAGACAGTACCGGTAATCGCTCCCAGATCTTCAATAAATACTCCCGCATCCCTGACCTCCATCCGGGCATGTTTCCTGGCTACACGCCAGCTGCGCAATCGCAACCCACATCCGGCCAAACGACCAATATCAAATGGCAATGGTATTTCCCTGATTTCCTTTTTACCATCTTCAAACTGCATTTCAATTCTCAGCATGGCGCGCTCCTTTTCCACTCATCATGAATTACCTTGCTTTCCTGAACCGAATACCGGTTACCGGGGCATCAAGAACCGGATTCCATACTGAACCTTGCAACTTGTTGCCCTGCCATTTACGCTGTCGTGGCTTGCTCTCATTCGCTGTTTTTGTATCGGGAGCCATACTTTCATCTTCCTGTGCTTCGCTTTTTACATGTACATTAAGCACGGGGCCTGCCTCAAAAGTACTATCCAGAATCAGCTTTGAACGCTTGACACGTTTTTGCAAATCCTTGTTATCGGCAGACACCACCACAGGCCGGACAAAAATCGCCAGTTCCGATTCATTGTTCTGGAATTTACGGGACTTGAACAAAGCTCCCAAAATGGGGGTATCCCCAAAACCCGGCACCTTGTCATTGTTTTGGACCTGATCACGCGAAATGAACCCGGCCAGCACCAATGTCTCTCCGGACTGGACATTAAATTCGGTGGATGTACGGCGGGTTTTAAGGGCTGGTCCACCAGCCAGGTTCAGCGAGGCATCGACTGAACGGACCTCGACATTGATTTTTGAGCGCACCGTACCGTTTTTTTCTATCCGGGGTGTAATGAACAGACTCACGCCATAGGGTTTGAAAATAGTCTGGGTATTGCCATTATTGTCAGTCACTGAATACGGTACCTCGCCACCCGCCAGGAACTCTGCGGTAGACCCGCTGCGCGCCATCAGCTGAGGTTGCGCCAGAACCACTGCCTCACCCTGGGTTGCCATAGCCTGAATGGTGGATGAAAGCACGGCACTGACACCAAAATAACCGGCTGGATTATTCATGGGAAACGATACATTCATGACCTGCTCACCGACCCGTTCAAACAATTTTGAAGAAGCGGCATCCCAGGTCATGCCTGCATTGAACCCGCCTGCTGACGCCGGATTCCAGCGCACGCCAAGCTCCTGCAGATAATTGCGCGGCAACTCCAGTATTTGCACATCCAGCAACACCATTTGGTCCCACCCCACCTGGCTGGTCATATCAATGATTTGCGGATAGTGTTTGGCCAAAATACCAACCCGCTCACGATCGGCATCAGTCAGGCTGTCACCCTCGACAATCACTTTGTCACCAACAATACTGGCACGTACTTTGGGAATCCGCACCAGAATGCGCCGGATATCCTGCATCAATTTTTGCTCTTCCGCCGCCTGCACAACAATCTGAAAAATCTGACGCTCTCCGTGCACGTCCCAGATTTGCAACGTGGTTTGCCCCTGGTCTTTGGCAAACACAATCACTTCGCGGTCATCATCGCTGACCGCATTAACCACCTTGCTATCTCCTACCGCGATACGGGCAATATCAGGTATGGGCAAAACCCGTATATCACCAATATTCAAGCGCAAATGAACCGGGTCATCCGCCGACCAAGCCGGCCCGGCAAGCATGATCACTAACCACCCGACGATCATTCTCAATATGACCGCTTTTGTTTTTCTTGCCAACATCAACTTCACTCCTCATCCATCCTGGTTACTGCTCAACTACAAAATCCGCCTGTGCACCGCTTGCCGTCTGCATTGAATCAGGCAATGTATTAATCCAGGCACTGACAATATCGTCTTGCACGGGCAACTCAAATACGCCACGCTCATCCCGTTTACCGGCCGTTTCAGGATTGGGCGGCAGAGCCAGACCGGGCAACTTCCTTAAGGCATCATCACCATAAATAACGGCCGGTTTTTTCCTGACAGGCGGTTGTGGCGTGGCAATGCCCAGAATACTGGCCAGATCTCCCCGCACCGCTTTTTGGGTTGCCTTGTTATCTTCCGGATTTCTAAGCAAGGCCGTAATCATGCCCGCCTGACGGGCAGCCACCAGTTTGGCCGCCTCCTCTGGGGCCGTATCCAGCGTGACGGTTGAATAACCCTGGTCAGCGCCACTGTCTTCAAGGCCTTCGGCATACCCGCTTTTGCTTTGCCGGCCGGTTGCCATAACGAGTACCCCTTGCAGCAATGGTGCGGTAATTTGTCGCTTGCGATACTCGAAAGAGACGTAAAGGTCGATCAGATCACCGGGCACCAGCATGCCCGATACTGAGTTGATCGCATCCACCGGCATGGTGACTGCCCTTCTTCCCGGGTTGATTTTGGCGGAAAACGGTGCATTTTTAGCCTTTGCCACATTGGCCCATAAAACCGGGTCTCCGACTTTTAACGCTGTGGTAATAATCTGCCCCTCTATCTGAATGAACTCTTCCGGTGCCAGGCTACCGCTAACCACCCATGGCTCCGGAACGTCACGCACTGCCACGTGTACCGCTTCTATACGGGTACCCTCAGGCAAGTCATAAGCCGCCACCACTCTTTGAATGGTTTTGACCTGGGCTTCCTGTTCGATCTGCCTGATCTTGTCCTGCAAGTACTCCCTGGCCGCCCAAGCGGCAAACAAGCCCGCCAATACAGCCACTCCTACCATCACGGTCGTTTTATTCAGCCATTTACGCTTTTTCATTACTCCGCCTGTTTGTTTTTTTTCATCAGATAAACACCTGTCCCTGCCTTGATTGCATGTACAAAGACATAAAGTGATTGATTGCCTTTATGCCAAACACCCTGCTCCAGTAAATCTTCACTGTCTGGCACCCATTGCCTGGCCAGCAAACGGGCCTTCAACTCATGCCGCGTTTGTCCGGCACTTTGGTTTAGCCAATAAAGCTGTTGCAGCACTTTTTCCCTGCCGGGTAATTCGATATCCATCAACAATTGTGCACCTGCCGGTATCCACGGTAAAAACCTGGCCGCCACCCGTTCATTGAAAGATGACTGGCTTAAAGTGGCTGATGACTGATTTTCAATGAGACTTAATTCACCCCTGAAACTGTTTTCAGCAGTGGCAAACAGACGCAACATGACATGCACCTGTGTCAGACTTGCATGCAAAAAAACCTGATCAGCGATCACGTCTGCATAACGGAAAACCGTCTGCTCTTCCTGAATTTGCCGCATAAAGCTATCCAGTGACTGGTCCCGGGTAAATACAACGGTCATGGCCGGTTCCCCAAACAGTTTCATTTCCTGCGCCAAGTCAAACTGTTCAATTTTTAATGAGCGCAACAGACGACTGGATATTTGTGGCAAACCTTCTTTTGCCCAAACCGGCATGGCCAATGTCATGCCAACCGTTAAAACCAAAATCCGTATTAGTGGCCTGATCATTTATTGCTCCAGGTGATGGATCGGCAACATGCCTTGCCAGGGTTGCAGCCAGTCCAATACGGGCTGGGGTCGATCCCAGGGAGCATCTACGCTTTGTGCAAACGATTGAATTTTTCGGCCACTTGCATAGGACAGGCCAGCTGCGTTTTGCCAACCTTCTTGACTAACTGAAGACCGGGTATGCGCGGCCTGATCACTGGCAGCATGCCCGGCACCTGTCAGAATGCTGGTATGCCGCTTGATGGAAAGCGAAAAATGATCGAAAAAATCAAGTCCCAAACCAAGCACTGCATTGGCCTCGGGCTGTTTGCGTGCCGCAGCAAACATGGGTGTTACACTTAACGCCAGCCTGGCCAGACCTGGATCCTCAATTTCCCAGTCTTTACGCAGCAATGAGGCCTGTTCATGATTTGCGCCTGGCTGCATAAAGGCACTCAGTTTTTCGCTATGATCTACGGTCACGGCAATGGCATTATTGCTCAGCAATAAATTTCCTCGGCGGTCTCGCCAGTTTTTTTCCGGACCCAGCAAAAAACGGGAGGCCAGTTCAGCTTTGTTAATATCGGGAATTTCCCGACTCAGCTGGAAAGCCCCATAATGACTTGCATGCGAAGCCTGCAACCCCATATCCAGCAAACGCCCCAGCCAACCCATTCCCACAAAGAACAGCAACAAAACCAGCATGATCACCAAACCTTCGGCCAGGGCCTGACCACTTTGCAATGTCCGTTTCATTCAACCACCTTTAGTTCTGTATCAACCAAACGCGCTTGCCAGAATGGGTGCCAAAAATTGGCCTTTTCAATCCGCCTGTCAGTGCGTGCCTGAGGCCTTTCAAAAAAAGTTTGTGCCCGACTGTTAACCGTAAAGTCATGCCCCCATGCGTTCTTGCGAGTCAAGGAAAGCGTGAATGCCACCGAAGACTGACGACCGGCATTGGCAATATCCACATAATTGGCCAGACCACCACCTTGCCAGCGCTGGCGAGCCGCCACTGCACGTGAATTGGCCAGCGGGTTCTGGTTGCCACCATAAATATTCCATTGGGTGGCTTGCCTTACCCAACGCCAGAAATCCATCCCGGAAAAATTATCGGGCGGTGTCTGCGTGTGAGGCAAATCCATGGCCATGCTGTTGGCATTGCCAGGCACCCATCCCCATCCCATGGGATACTCCCTGAAATAACAGCCAATCCAGCGATTCGAACGCAAGGCATGATAAGACTCGGTGTCGATAGACTGCCAATTTCCTTTTTCATCCAGGACGGTTTGCCCCCTGCGCCTTAATTCATGACGTTTCCAGGGACATTTATCATTCACCATCCATGCATTTTTGCGAACATGATTGCGCTCATCCAGAAAACGATACACACCGGCCACCTGCCCGATTAATGAGCGATAATTGCCCGTGGGCTCAAAAACCGCAGAAAACCCTTGCAAATTGTCATGCTGGACTTCCCAGGACAGATTCTCACGAATATGGGATTCTGGATAATTGGCCAGAATCACTTTCTCGATAGCCCGGTTACGGGCGGACTCTAGTGTTTTGTCAATCGCCAGACTGGCTGCCTGCAGCACCTGGTGTACCGCTTTGTCGTGCGCTTCAAAAGCCTGAAACAACTCATTGCCTGGACTGGCAATGGTGGTAATGGCCCGTGCCTTGCGGGCAGATTGATAGGCCTGTAGATGCCCACTACCAAACATCATGCCGATTAAATAGGCAGGTGGATTTCCGGCACTGGCCTGCTGACCCTGCGTGGCACTGAATTTTGCCCAAGACCCCAGGGTAACCAAATGCGCCATGGCCATTTGATGACCAATTTGGGCAATATTGATATAAGCCTGCATGTTCAGGGCACGGGCCTGAATAAGCGCCCCCGAATACGCGGCAGCATCGACCGTATTAAGCTGACGCGCCTTGACACCAATGAGCCTGCCAGTGCTGAACAGGGCATTAATGGCAATGGCAATAACCCCCAGCAACAGTATCCCCAGCACAAGCGCCTGACCGGACTGCCCATGAGTTTGCCTTGCTGCATGGCTGGGGAGCATTGCCATTATTGCCCGCCCGAACCTGCATTGCCGGTAAAGCTTTTAAGGGATTTGGCCGTGGTTTGCGCCGAAGCGGCCTGTGCGGCATTTTGCGCCGAAGCGGAATACTCGGTACCGTCTTCACCCGCCAATTCACTGGCCATGGCCGCGGTTTGCGAGCGAATGACCTGACCAAACAATTGATACACGGCAATTGCGGAAATGGCCACCAGGGCAACGATAATAATATACTCGGTCAATTCATTGCAAATAACACGCAAGATATTGATTTATAAGTATTTTCATATGCTTAATGTCTAATAAAAACCAACTTATTGAATTGTTTATGCCATTGATTTAATTGATTTTTAATTTCTGTTTTAGACAGTTTTTTGTTCTGCCAATAGTCATTTTTTCAGCCAAAAAATAACCCGCTTCGGCGGGTTTTTTATTGCCCATAACACTGTATAAATAATCAGTTATAATTCCCCTACCCTAACCTGGCGTCAATTAATTTTAAAGATGCCATCATGAGCAAAGACACGACATCAATAGATCAAGACTTATTTGAAAAATACATAGATTTACTTCACAGCATCGACAGAAAAGATGCGCGTGAATATGCGTATCCTACAGTCCAGGGGTGGCTAAAAGACATTGATGCGTATGGGCTTGTCAATTTGCAACTTACAGCGGACCTGGTGAGTGAATGGCTGGAGCCAGCCGGATTGACCGATCTGGGCAGGCAGTTACTCTACGCATGCAGAAACAAGACGTTTGTGAGCAAGATCACGGATTACGACATTGAAAATGTGATTGATCTGCTGGTGGTCAATAGGTGATCAAAACAGCAACAGTCTTGGCGCAATCAAGTGGTTAGCATACTTGCCCCGCCCTTTTCCGCAAAGTTATCCACAGTTAATGTGGGTAACAAATCTAATATGTGCCATATAATTTGAATTGTAATTATTTAAAATTTACGTTACGCACAAGGAAGATTCATGAGTCAACCAAAAACTAATAAATCAAAATTCTTTTCTACGATAGAATTTTTATTTTTTGACAGAAAAAGAGCCTTAATTTTTTGCTTAATGATTTCATTATTGTCTCTTTTTATTGAGCTCTGCGCAAAGACGCCAACAATATTTTCTTGTTCTGGGGCAATATTCACGCTGGCTGGTTTGTTTCTTAATATTAAACATAATTTTTACTTTCATTTAGGTCTTCCTAAATTAAACCTATTCAATATAATATCTGGGGCTGGCGCTTTTGGTACTGCAGAATTGACCCATGAACAAGAAGCAAAAGTTGACGATTTCATATCTGATGAAAAATATGGCATTGCTTTTATGGTTGTCGGAACACTAATATGGGCTTATGGGTCACTTTTTCTTGAATTCCTGTTTAAGCATTTGTGAGCGCCAGCATTATTTCCCCCACGCGGCCACAACGGCATCATGCTTAGTCTTGCACTCATAAAACCGAGTAATTGCATCGCCCAGGGCCAGGGCAACGTCATCAAAATGGTTGCCCTTGGGCGGTGCCGGCTCAATGCACTCAATCAGGTTGCCCGGTAACGGGGGCCGGGTATAAGTCTCTGATGAGACGCATCCGGCCGTCATCAGCGTAACAATCAAAAGAATTAAGCATCGCATCGTTGTATTCCCTCACAAAATCATTTCTTACCTGCCCTATTCCATCGATCGCCACCTGGGCGGACTGACTGGCCAGCAAGAGTGTGTCAGCTGCTTTCTTGTATTCAGTTAAATCAGCAACCATCTGTTCATGCTCTGCTGCGCTATGACCTCTCTGATATTGCAGCTGGCCATAAGCAAAGCCTGCAACCAACAGGCCGATTCCCGCATACACTTTCCAGTCAATCATTTTCCGTGCTCCATCAGTAGTTCAGCTACGGCCTGGGCTACAAGCCATTTCTTGGCCTGGTACACGGCAACGTCATTCGGATTGCTGATAAAAAACAGCTCAACAATGATCCCACCCGCCCGCACAAAGCCCAGCCGTGAATGTTGGCCAGAGGATTCTCCTTTTGCCCCACGATTCGTGATCCCCAGGACACCGGATATTGCCTGGCAAATTTGCCCACCAAGTTTGCGATGCTTAAAGTCGCTTAGCGTTTCCACCCCAGTAGCCGCATGGCTGGAAAAAGCATTGCAGTGAAATTCCACTGCCAAATCGGCTGTTTTGGCCAGCTCGATAGCATCACGTAGCGGCTTGTTATCATCCCCAGCTCCATCGGTTATAAAATCCACCCCTGCGCGCTTAAGATAAAACGCAACCAGGTTACGGAATTCCGTGACTATTTGGGCTTCGGTGTAACCGTTACCAACTGCACCGGGATCTGAATTTGAATGGCCTGCTGAAATCAAAATCATCGTTTTCTCCATTTCAAGGTTTTCTGGATGGTTCCGGCTGCAAACATGGCCAATGCAGTCACTTCAAGAACTTCGTGGTTACCGTTGTAGCCTTCCTCGTAAATCACCTGCATCCACCACATTGACCAGATCGAAAGCAAAAACAAAGCAAGTCGCTGTAGCAGGTTTGCGCCATACAGAACGTTAAATGCACCCAAAATTGAGCTAATTAGTACAAAAAAATATAAAACAAGCATGTAAATTGTGCTCACGTCCATGTCTTACTCCCCTTTCCTTCGATCCGGTGGCAAACCCAGCCTGGCACGCAGATAATCGTTCAAAATACCGTCCCAGCTGGTGAATATCCAATCGACTACGGACATACCGAATAGCCCAACAAGAAAGCCAGCCAAATTTTCCTGCAGTCCGAATTGACTGATTACATACGGCGCGCCATAGTAGCTGGCTGCCGCACCCAGAATGACCATCGATACTTTTCGGATTAGCGTGCCTTTGATCCACAAAAGAGCACCAATGCTGCCGATAACGCCAGGCACAAATTTTTCAATCGTTGAATATGAGTCGTTACTCAACATTTCCTCCACCCATAAAAAAGCCCCCGAAGGGGCGTCAGTGGTTTAACAATGTAAGATTAACCAATCCTGATCAAATCAGCACCGGTGTTATAAAGCAGTGAGCAAGCACCAGGCACAACAGTGACGCTTGATGATCCGACCGACACAGACAAATCAAAATCACCCGCATTCTGTACCGCAAAGAACCGTTTAATCGCCGGCACAGTTAATGTCGCTGCGGCCGTTTGGCCAGCACCAACAAATAAAAAATGCCGAGTAAATTCGGCATTGGTGAGTATTTCGGATCCGCTGCTTAGGTCAACCTGCAGCACTTCGGTCATTGCTGCATCAAGCGCAAAGGCTTGATCATTGATCGTGACTTCTTTCTGGTTTTGATTTGGGGCTACTTGCGGTAATGATAGGTTATTGCTCATTCTGTTACCTCGTATCCAAAGTCGGTGGCGGCCAAATTAGTTAAATCCCAAGCGGACCCATCAGCTGCCGCTTCAAGTATCTGAGCAGGGCCACCGGAGAAAGTAACGAGCCGGTCAGGAAGCGGGTGTTCTTTACGGTCTACGCCCTCTTTGGCTACCAATTTCAACGCGCGCTCACCGATGTCCGTTTTCCGATACATGGCAGACTGCTGAACGGCAATGATTGGCCTATCTTCAGGCAGGACGGAGGTGTCCAGCTTGAAGTAATCACCGACATTGTTTGCTGCTGGAGATCGGTTGAATGTGCTGGTATTCGGGGCGTCTTTGTTGATTGCTGTGATGTTGTCTGCAGCACCAAAGGGCGTGAAATTGGCTTCCGTAGTTGCGTTAAACGGCACACGGACAGCGCGCACAGGGCCAAGTCGTTGGTTGTGAGTGGTGCCCGCGTCGTCAAGGATGTAGATGTCATCGTAGAATTCATACAAGCTAGATGATGTCACTCCAGTAGCACCGAACTGTACTTTCTTTTCTCCAGAAAAAGACATCGACCCAGAGCCTTGGTGTACATTATTCACCCATAGATCAAAAGAACCTGTACCATAATCAACAGTCACTTCAACATACGAATAAACGGAATCAAGAAAAAGACCTGGGGCTGAGGTCAGGTCGCCAATCGTACATGATCCATCTGAATTAATAACCAGAATGCTACTCACATGGTTTGAAAAAGAAAGAGGTTTTGTATTGCCGACGCTTATACCTGACGACGTATTGTTAATATTACCTGAAACAGATAAAGCAAAACCTACCGTTATTTTTTCATCTGTATGCACACCATCTAAAAGTACAAAACCATTTTGCTGGTGAGCGGCACCCCCCCTTGACCTTATAACAACCTGCTTATCTGACAGAGTTCCATTCACTATTCTAACGAATTCCCCCTGCCCAATAATCACTCTCACTTGAAAAAGACTTGCATTCGGCCCTGCATTCAAATTCACACCGACAGCACCATTCTCAAACTCATCAATATACAAAAGCGCCATAATTAAAACTCCGTTTCATGCAGCACCACGCCGCCCAATTGTGAAATATCCATCGTTGCCGTTCCGCCACCGCCCAGCACCACGCCGCCCAATTGTGAAATATCCATATTCGGCTTAGGCTGCTCTTCATGCAGCACAATCACACCCAGCTGGGCAAAATCCAATGCTGGCTCCAGGCTGTGCATTGCCACAACACTAAGCTGTGCCACTTCCTGCTGTGGATCCGTAGGCATTATGCTGATTACATCCAGCTTTGAAACATCAAGCGCAATGCCACTAAATTTCAGACGATCTGACGCAAAGCCGCGACCAACCTGTGCTGATAGTTGATAGACAAGAATTTCCCCGATGTCGGTATGCTGATATCCGTCCTCAATTTGCATGGCAACCGTGTAAGCAGCATTTGGAGCGTCAGATTCCAGCGTTCTGGTTAAAACACCATTCAGGTAAATATCGACTGCATATTTTTCGACATCCTCATGCAACGGTACAGCCCCTGTTCCACTGGCCAGCTCTCCGCCAAGCCGGGTACGCCTAACCCAGGTAAACACCCAATCTGCGTCCTGCTCTCCCTCAGCACGAACATGTACCGGAGCATACGGCATCAAATCATAGCCAGCGGCTACGATAGAACGAACATCGCCAGTCGCTCTGTCCTGCTTGGCTTCTGATGCCCGGTATACCCGTGTTTTGCCCAGATCAGCCAGTGGTACAAATACACCACCTGCTGTTTTTGTGTTCAGCAGTACAAAGCTGGCACCGGCTGGAGCAACATAATTGCGAGCCCAGTGATCTGTACCCCTGCGCCCTCGTAAAATGCCGGACAGTGTGTATATACCATCCTCCCCCAGTTCGGCATCCCTGAATTGCAGCACTTCTGCCCGGTTGTCGCTATGCACGACTACGGCCGCATTGGCACCGTTAAGCATCTGCTCCTGGGTAACGCTGTTGAGGATACCGAGAATCAACCGAACCTTAATTTTCAGCACATCATCAGTCGCAAAGCATGTATCAGCACTAGCCGCGGGAATTTCGGAAACGATTGCCCCGTGAGTCGTAGCGCCGCCAATATCGGCTACTTTCTCGTATATCCCGTCTCTGCTGTACTCCAAAATGCCAATGCGCCAACGCTCGTGATAAGCACCAACCGCGTAATACAGCATTGAACGATCACGGCCGGTATCGTTTGAATCCAGCAGCAATGGCACTGGCAGCAGATACAGCCGTTCCAACAGTTCGTTGGGTGATGGTATGGTTTGTTTGATAAAGCCGCTGCCAGCTTCGGCCGGCACGATGCTGGTATACTGGCTGGAATCCTGGCTAATTGCCTTGACTTCGATTGAGATATCGGCACCGATGCTAATTTCTTCAATCCTGACATCCTGCGGCACTCGCCCGGGAATTGAAAGGGTAATGACATCGCCAGTTTCCAGATCCAGCATTGGCCGTGGCAATTTCAATGTATGCAGATCACGGCCATTCCAGTACTCACGTAGCATCGTGTCTGCCCGTTGTTTGACAATATTGCCGTCAATCGCCATGGCTGCTTCAAGCGTGACCCTGTTTCTGCTGTCGGTCGCCGAGTATTCGACATTGCCTGCATAACGGGCCGCGTGATAGGTTGACTGTTCAAGATCACGGCCATAGTCCGCATAGGTGACCGATACGACATAGGGCAGCTCAATTTCCTGCGTTCTGGTGGTTTGCAGAACTGCACCCGTCTCATTATCAACAACCACCATTTCCGGTTTTTCAACCGTTTTAACCGCTGCAGAGCCACGTCTTTTAAGCCTGATTTTGTTGCTCTCGTCCACAAAATCAATGCTGAACATCGTAGCCAGCGGGTCAATCATGGAACGCCCTGTTGTCGGGCTGGCCCGCATGTAGCCTCGGATCTGGCAGTCTTTGACATCGGTATAATCAAACGGCTTGGCCTTGGAGTCTGTCCGCAGGGTTTCCAGTACTCTTTCAATGGGTATTAATACATCCGGTGCCCGCTGGTAGTATTCAGCCTGGTTTTTTCTTTGGCTACCCAACAGAGCATCGGTAATAAAGGATCCGTTGGTTTTGCTGTTATAGACAGCGGAGGTCACACCACTGGCTGCTTCATAAACTACAGCCCCGGTTCGGGTATCCAATACGTATTGCTTGTCGCCCAGCATTAGCACTCTGCCAGCCGACAAATCACTGCCCTTTCCGATTCGGCCCATGCTGTAGCTTGGATTTTTGCGTCCTTTGAATGACCAAATGATATCACCGGATTCGACATCCACTTTAATCATGTACGACCGACCCAGCACAATAATAGCGTTGCCGTCATTCGGGTCTGCGTAGATTTCATTGATAACCGTATCTACACCAGCATTACCGCCTTGACTTCGAACTAATGGTGGCAACAAGGGGTCAATTTCTCGTACATCTATTTTTATCGGATATTGATCATGCGCCCGCTTGTGATTCCAACTCATGCGCTGTATGCATAAAGTATGATCTTCATATTTAGCACCGTAAGCGATGTATAACTGGCCACTTCCAGCATAGCAAGTAATTAAAGGCCCATTGCTTAGGTCATTCACATCCCAGCTTCGTTCCTGATCAATAAAATTATAAAAAGAGCTCCACGAACTACTGACTAAAGCGCCGCCAGAAAATGCACAAATCATATGATCTATGCCAGTTTCTGGATCCAGCCAATAAAAAAACTCAATGTTGTCGGGAAACATTCCTTTGCTCATGTTTCCGATATAAATTTGCTCTGTACGAGGTACAGGCATCATCGTACTGCCATCCCGCAAGACAAGATAACACTTGCCTAGTGCGTAAGTAATATACCAATACTCAACAACAAGCCCATTTCCTGCTGCAACAATCTCACCCTTGATACCGACACTAGACTTATTAATCTCCGCCCGTAACTCCCGGGTATCAACATCGTAAATCCGCACAGAATCAGCCATATCCGCATAAGCAACACCCCTGTGCATATCAACAATCATGTTGTTACGAAAATAGTAGTACGTATCGACAACCGGCTTGATAATCGACGCATCCTCACCCGCATCCTGAACATGCACTTCAATCGTGGGTATCCGGCCATAATTGGTAATATCCAGTTCATCAAACACCAGATAAGCCAGGCCACGGAATGCCGGCACATTGCCAGCACCTTCATGTTGCTCAATCAAACTGTCTGGCAACTGGTCTTCATCTCCCTTATAAAACCGGAAATGAACCCCCGCATTAACCGTATCACCGGTCGCATCGTAAACCAGCTTGTTATCAAACAGGATTTTCGTTACCCGCTTGATAGGCCCCTCACAAAGCGCCAGCGCAAACGACTGGGTATAGGTGTACTCGTGGTACTCTGGCCCACCGCCTTTGCCGATTTCAGTAGATTCCTTATGCTCGGTAACCGGTCCTGCCCAGATCACGTTGCCAGAAACCTTGTAGGTGCCCCAAACTTTGGGGATGCCAATGCCGTAGCTTGAATTCGTGATTGATGTGTCGCTAAGCTTGGGGCCATGCTGATCTGGTATTTCTTGCGGGAACAGCAGGCCACCCAGGACCGAACCAACCATACCACCCAGCGGCCCACCCACCGCATAGCCGACAACGGCCAGCGCTAACCGTCCAACTGCAGCCATTAGTCAACCCTCACCGGTGAAAACACTTTTTGCCCAGGCAAGAACGGCTCACCCCTGAAATTGATAATATTGGAATACCGGCCCTTGCACGTTTCTGTCCTTTTGTCACAGCCCTTGGTCAGCAAAAACGTATCACCCGCCTCAATCGGCAGCGGAGCAGCAAACTTCAGCGTCATGACCATATCTTGCATGCGGGAAATCTCACACGTCTTGCCGGCATTCCTGCCTGTCTGAAAAACACAAATTCCCTCGTTAAACTCGGCTGGCACCACGACATCCACTTCAAATTGTGCTCTCGATGCCGCAGATACCACAGTACCCGTCATCTGGTGCTGGGTAACATCCACCTTGCAACGGTGATCCCCAAATGTGGCCCGGCACTCTGGTGTATAAATTTCACCCAGCACCTGGCTGTACGGCTGTGTATTTCCACGCAATTCGGCTACAAACATGCCTGAATCCGTCAATCGCACCTCACCGAACGTACCGCTGCGAACCGGTATTTTTCCATAGCCATCAGGATCTGCCCAGTTCACCAGAAAGACTTCCATCTCAGCGTAATCCAGCCGTCCAGCCTCGATATCCTCGACCGAGATGATGGCATCATCAATCACCCCAAAAACTTCCAGATTTGAAACCTCAAGGTTGTTTTTGGATTCCAATGCAGACCTGTTAAAGCCAAGCCGGGATACATACGTTTCCCCACCAAACACAATCGACTCATCACTGTCGGTAATCGTGTGTCGGGTACCATCCCTGCGGACGATCAGCCAACAGGTGGCCAGCGTACTGACCTGTTGGCCAATATGCTGCTTCATTTTTGTACTGATCGCTTTCATTCAATCCCCCGGATCCGGAATGCGTGTGTCACGTTGCCCACCAGCTCATGTGCAAAAGGCTCTTCAACCACTTTCCGGCGGGCTGCTGTAGCGTGAATCACATGCAACTTGCCGTATTTCTCACTGACCATGCCTACATGAAACGGATAATGCGCGGTACGGAAAACCAGCACATCACCCGGCTGGATATCGGTAATCTTGATCGGGTCACAAACCTGCTTGATATGCGCAATCAGTCCGGCATGAGGCGTGCTACTGTAAGAAGGCACATCATGCCAGGGCAGGTCCAGCGACTTCAGCACTTCAACCCCCAGCCCAACACAATCAATGCCGGCACGATTACGGCCAAGGTGCCGCCAGGGCACGTCCAGCCATGTTCTGGCTTCATCAACCAATTGCTGCCTAGTTACCATCTCGAATCTCCACCACTGGAACGCTACCGATTTCCGACACATCACGGGTGTGCATCAAAAGCGGCAGTTCATCTACATCAAAGCGCACCGGTACATCAAACTCACCCACAATCCGTATCGGCTGCGGTACGTGTGGCACCGGTGGATCCTCGGGTGCTGGCCAGGCTGGCAAGGTGATAACACCGGTATCCAGATTGACCGCTTCGGCCACTGAAACATCACCCACAAAAACTTTAAAACCGGCAACTAGACGGGTTAGTTTGCGATGGTATTGATGTGAACCTGACTGATAAATCTTGATAGCCTGGTATGCCCGCTGAACACCATCCGTCATGCCGATCACGTTGTCCACCTGGTAATCGGACCAGTCCTTGAACCGGAAACCATAGGCCCTGCCCCGTCTTGCGTAGAAGAAATCAATAATGGCCCGCACTTCTTCATGCCGGTTCCGGTACCCGACATCCCACTTGCCACGTGCTTTTTGCCAGTCCTGATTCCGGTACTCTTGGCCAGAGGAAGCCGTGATAATCGTGGTTTTAAAGCCGGGCCCACCCGTGGCGCCCGTCAGCACACACGCAGGCAAACGTACATTATGAAAATCACTCATGCTCTGGCCATCTGTCGGTTAGCGGAAATCATCATGCTCCGCTCAATTTGAGACTGGGATTTGCGGAATGAATCCGCGTCGGGAGTTGTGATGTTGAATGTTTGCTGGATCACCGGTTGTTGTTTGGCCGGAGCAGCCGGACCACCACCCACAACGCCACCCGATGAATAGCCGCGTAACCGCATTGCTTCGACCCTTGAAACCCCCCCATGCCTGCGCACATCATCTTGTGACCAAACTACTTCGCCCCGGTGAACAATGCCGGCAGGATCATACTTTCCGCCTGGTCCTGTGTAACCACCATCAGCGAAAAATGAACCTGCACCGGTAAATGTGCCCCAGCCGCCGGCCGGCATGTATGGGCTGGATGCTGATGCCCCGCCCAGTGCAGAGCCGCCGAACAGGCTGCCGATGCCACCAAGCAACCCGCCCAGCAAATCACCGCTACCAGTAACACCTTTACCGAATAAAGCCTGATTTAAATCCGTGGCAATAGCCTGGGCCACCATTTTTTGCAACAGCTTGAGCCAGTCATCAAGAATGCTGTCCATGTTTCCGGACAAGGCCTTTTCAAGCGTATCGCCCAACTGATTTTGAATATTCGCGCTTGCCTCTTTGGCAAACTCGGACATTTCAATAAACGACTCGTTGTACTCGGCCGTCAGCTCATCAACGTACTTCTTATAATCCTCGGCACCAATACGACCCTCATTCCAGGCCTTTGTAAGCCACTGGATCTGCTGTTCATGCTCTTTTAATCGGGCCTCACCGGTGATCTCTTCAATAAACGCCTGGTATTTTTCAGTTTCTTCATACGCTTCTTTAATCAAATCCAGCGCCTGCGCCTTACCCAGAATATCATCACGCTGGTATTGATTTAACGAGCCATATTTGCCAAGTTGAATGTTGGCCAAGGCCTTTTCGTATTCAGTCTGTTTACCGATCAGGGCAATCTGTTCATTCAGCTGCTTGATGTAGTCGCCCGCTGGATCTGATTTAGTCCCACCACCACCGCTTTTTTTGCTGTTTTTTACTCCAGGTACCGTGTTTTTCTGAATCCGGGCAATCTGCTTTTCGGTTTCAGGAGATACCGACAAACCAGTGGCTGAATATGTGGCATATGCCTCATTAATGCTGGCATACACACCGGCCTGTACATCAGCAGAAACATTGCCTTGCGCAAAAGCCCTGGCAGCCGCCATGACACTTGCCATTTGCTGGGCCAGCAAGGCTACCCGCTGCCTTTCCAGATCAAGGTTACGAATGTTTTCAATGGCTGCATTGGCCGCATCTTTCTGTTTATCTTTTATGGCATTCTGTAAATTCGTATATTCAACAGCCTCAGCTGAAACAATACCGGCCATTTCTTTTTGAATATCATTGGCCCCCGCCTGAGCTGCCTTAAACTCCCCAAGCTCACGGGCATTCATGCCGATCATGTCCCGTGCGGCTGTCAGGCTGGCAAGATACTCATCCCATTTCTCCATGCCTGCTGGCGGCTGGATATTGGCCAATTCAGAAGACGCCGCAGTTACTTCTTGGGTTACTTTTTTAAGCGACTCTAGTTCATTTGACAGGGTGTTTACATTACCTTTATTTTCTACAATCTTTCCAGCCAAGGCGACCATTTCGGCCCTGTAGTCTGCTGACACCTTACCCAAAGGTGCATATTTATTCACCAAATCACCAATGGCCTGAACAAGATCCTGCTGGGTTTTACCTGTATCAGCCACAATACCGGAAAGCTCTTTTGAGAACTCTGCCCGAAATTTGGCAGCTCCCTTTGCTCCTTTGGCCATCGACGGTTCAAATGCATCAACCATGTCTTGAACAGACTTTTGAACATCTTGCTTTGCGCTATCCAAATCCTCAATCTTTACATTTATAAACTGTTCCCGTTGCAGCTCATTCAATTTACGGTATTCTTCAACCAGTTCCTCCACACCCATTTTCATTTTGGACAGGTCAATCACATTTTGATCTGCTGCGGTTTTTGATGACCGGGCATAAGCCATCACAGCAACAGTGGCCAAACCTAAACCTGACGTGATTAATCCAATAGGACCCAATGAGGCATGCAACGCAATCCCAGCTGCCTTTGCTCCAGCCGCTACCGCTCTTAGCCCTGTAGCCATGGTAGCCAACGACGAAACAAATTTAGCCAAAGCCAACGTACCAATAATGCTGGCCACCGTTGTTAAATTATTTGCAATCAGTTTTAGACCACCGCTAACTGCCCTTGAGAATCCACTAACCTCTGCCCCAGCACCAACCAGTTCAAAGATTTCATTTTTCAAAAGAACAAAGGAGCCACCAATGGTTTCAATAGACTTTGCTTCTTTTCGCAGTTGCTCAAGGGCTTTAGGCAATACATTGGCCATCACTTCGGATGTAATTTGCCCATTCGATGCCAAATCTTTTAAAGATCCCTGAGCAACCCCCATTCCATCAGCCAACGCTTTCATCAACCGGGGGGCTGCCTCATTAACAGCATTAAATTCTTCCCCCCTTAAGGCACCGGAAGCAAACGCCTGAGACAATTGCAATGTGGCACTGGCCGACTCTTCAGCTGTCGCCCCAGACACTTTCAGGGACAGGTTTACAACCTCATTAATATCAGCAACCCTTTGTTGACTAATACCCAATTCCCTGGTACCGGTAGCAATACGTGCATATAAAATACCCACCGCACTCAAATCAGCCTGGGCCTCAGTCGCAATTCGCTTAACATCTTTATACGCTGTTGCATACTCCTGGGTACCACGTGTTGCCAGCTTAAGCTGGGCGGTAAATTGCGTATAACCATCAGACATTCTGATGATATCGCGAACACCTAATGCCGCTATGTAGCCTTTTATCGCTACACCGGCAGTACTGAAGGCATTCGTCAATCCAGATGCTTTTTTCTGCGCCAACTCCAAATTACGTATATATGGTTCTAAGGCAGCACTGTCCACACCCCGGGCATTGGCCAGAGCGCGGTAATAATCGGCAGTTCCCTTACCCCCAGCCTTAGCTGCTGCAGTGGCTCGCTCAATGGCATTCTTTAAGGAATTGGTTTGACGTTCAGCCCTGGCCAGGCTACCGCCAGCTCCTATTTTATTCAAACCGGCACTGGCCTCAGCACCTGCTTTTTTTGCGGTCTTGCCCAGATTATCAATAGATTTATTAACAGTATTGATCTTGGCGCTGACGTCTGATACATCACCATCAATGCGTATCGATCCACTGGCAATAGTTCCTGTCATTTCAATCCTTTTTGTTAATCTCTTTTAATGCCGCTATTTCCAGCACCCTGATGTCATATTCAAGCTGCTCATACTGTTCCTGCGTCAAGTTCATACGATCCATTTTCATGTACAGGACGTTGTAATCCAGCCCAATAGCACCCGCAGAGCCCATTCGCCACTGCGTTCGCAATGAGTAAAACAAATTGACCGAAGCCACAAAATCCGGCCAAATTTCAACCTCTACCAGCATATCGTCTGGCGTCAAACCAAACGCGGCCAACTCCTGTGGATCAGGGCCAGACTTATACAGCTCTGCACCTACTTTCCCAGCTGAAGATCCCTTAATGCGCCTTGCTCCTTGATATATTCATCAAGAATGGCACGGGCTGCACCATGGTAGTTTTGAAGCAGTTTGGTGATGTTTTCATCATTGAACTCGTCATCAAGCTCCCATCCCACCACCAATGATTTAAAAATGGCTTCATCGTCCATTTCACTTAGGCTTTCAATGAAAGCCTTGTAAGCGGCACGGTCACGATGCTTGAAAACAAACGTCACTGGCACCGGCTTTGCTCCTGCCACCGGAATAGGTACAGGCCACTCAAAGGTAGGATCAGGAACCAGCTTAAATTTGATTTTTGACATATCAATCCAATAAAAATGGCCGTAATGAAACGGCCAAGATGAAATTAAGAACCGTAACGAACGGGCTCTGCCAGCAGTGAAAGCGTCACTTCATTGGCCATCAATTCGTTAATGGTCAAGGAAGGCGTTTTATTTAATGAAATATAGGCGTTGTACAGCAAGATGGCGCCAGACGGCAGTGTGATACGAACAGCCCTGGGCAAACGATCATCGTTAGCCTGTGAAATCAGTTGGTAACCCGGCAAAGTGTCATCGTCAGCGACTGAAAACGTCAGGCCAGCCGCGGTTTTGAAGGTTGGAATCCGTTTTTGTGCATCAGCTTCCAAAAACTGGTATTCCAAAAACTGCTGTTCACCGCCCGTTGATGTGGACGATAAAATTTGAGACAGTTGCGTCCAGCCGGTGATCTTGCGCAATGAGCCAGCACCACCACCCGCCGGATAGATACCCGTTTTAGTCGTATCAATGTTTTCCAAGTCACCGGAGCTGGCGCTGACATTATCTACACGGACAACCTTGTTGGTCAGCCGAGACCAACCCGATGTAACCTCAACAATATCTCCATCAGCCAAATTATGGGCCGCAGAAGTCGTGAAAGCACTGGGGCTTGCGTTAGTTAATGCTGTAATTTCTTGCACTGCGTCATAACCTGACGCTACGGCGATTAATGCGCCGTTAGGAAGCGAAACTGCCATATCATTTTCCTTTTAATGGACGAAAAAAAAGCGCCCACCAGGACGCAAATATAAAAAAAAACCGCTTTTAAAGCGGAAACAACCACTTAAAACCAAAAACTGAAATCCTGTCTGGATCCATACAGACCAGAGTCAAAGTCATATTCCGAAACTGATGCTCCTTCAACATAAGCACGTAATTCGGTAACCAACCTGTCTTCTATAGAACGGATCAGAGTGGTTGATTCAGAACGCGTTTTTGCCCAAACCATGATCTGAAACCGGGCATTTTTCTTATTCATTGGTTTGGCCTCAAGTACATTAACAGCCTTCCCCCCAACCTGTAGATATAAAACATAAGGTAGTTCGGCTTTAGAAGGGGCAGTATCTGGATAAACACGACCCGCTACCAAAGAAGAAATTATCGAAACGATTTGCGGCTCAATCATTTAGAAACCTCCTGAATTTTCTGCCCAAAACGTTTTTTTATAACGTCCAGTGCTTCAGCCAGTTTTGCATCAGCAGTAGGACGTAAGTATGGTTTGCCAGGAACAAAACGAGGGACAGGCAATGGTCTTTTTTTTAGTGTTATCCAGCCTTTATTTTTTGTTTTAATCACCTGAAAAGATTGCATATGGCCATATTCAACCAGCCACCAATGCGGTGCCTTTGCCATGTTGACGCCCACAAAATACGTCCTATTTGGCTGCTTCTCAGTTTCCCGGTCCATATAACGATAAACAGCACTTTTCAGCTGCCCATCATCAACCGGTACTCTTACCTGCAACTCGTCATATAAAACCTTTGCGCCGGCAGCAACCGCACTGGTCAACACCTCACCCTGCAGGTCTTTTGCAAACTGTTCCAACTGCTTTTTCAGGTCACCGGCCAATTCAATCTTAAGGGTGCTCATACAATTTCCTTAGCCGCCAAATCCATATAGCCTTTTCGAACAGCAGGAAGGACGGCAGAAATTTCATAAATCTTGCCATCCAACCTAATCTGCATTTGCTGGGTTACCGGGTAATCGCGAATCCTGAAACTTACTTTCGTCTCAGCAGTTTCTTTATCAGCCGTAATAAATTCACGGCCATTCAAAAACCGGACATTTGCCCACAAATCAGCCAGTTTGAGCCAGTGGGCAACCGGCTGCCCGAAACTGTCAGCAATCAACGTTGAATGCCACAATTCAATAAGTGTATCCAAAGACCCGGCACGCATCAGAAACGCTTCCTATACCACAAAAGTCGATCAACACCCAGCTGAATAGCAGAAGGTACAGCACCTATGACCACCGCTTCACGATTGGCATACCAATGGCCGACCAGTAATAGAATGGCCTGTGTAACGTCCGGCGTCATAGCCATTTCAGCTTCACTGGCCGGGGTCTCAACTATTTTTCGGTCACAATGCTGCTCAACGTGCGCAATAGCTGACTGCAGATAACTGCTCAATAAGTCATCTTCAATGTCATGCTGCACCCTAAGTTGCTGTTTGACTAATGCAAGATCAATCATTTCGTCTCTTTAGGAACTGCTGGCTTGGTCGACTTAGGGATTTCCTGTGCCTCATCAACAAGTTCAACAGCCAAACCACGACCAATCAAATCATGCCCGGCTTGCTGGCTTACCTCCAGCACATCACCTGCACGATGATGAGCAGCCTGATCAACGAAACCCCAAATTACCTTAACTTTCATGATTTCTCCAAAATATGATGATATGTCTCAAAAAGGGGCAAAAGCCCCTTTTTTTATACCGAGAAAGTACCCTTCACAAAAGCATAAGGACGACGAACGGCCAGACCCAGACGCTCTTCCACTAGCAGAACACGTTGATTTTTAATAAAGTCATCATTAATCATGCCAACCTTAACGGTAAACGCCATTCGGTCATAAATTCGTGCACCCTGGGCAAAAGAACCAACCAGAAACTCTCCGCCGGTGGTAGTACCATCTCCCTCATCCATGGAGTCAGATGTAACAACGGGACGGCCCCACAGGATTGGGGTAACGAGACCTTGAAGATTGGCAAACAAGTATCGGTTCGTGGTGTCTTTCTGCAGCTCAATATTCATCCAGTTCAGCTCAGGCATCACGACCGCATCGGCCGAACGTTTAGACTGTTTACGGACCTGATAAATTGCACGACGGACCGTATCAATATCAGTATCACCGGACTTGGCCAATCCAGAATCATATGTGGTTGCCTGGGTCATGACGCCATTCAGGTTATTGCCGGTACCCACACCCTTCAGAATCTGGGTTTCTTCTTCCAATTTAAGGTCATATCGTAACAATTCCTGAATATAACCCCACAATTGAGGCACATCCTGTTCTGCTTCTTCTGTGATAGGCATCCAGACAGCCAGTTTCTTGACCGTATCCGTTTTTTGTTCAAAGGTTACACTGCTGCTTGGTTTTGCGGCACCCTCAGCAACAGGCGCTGCACCATGGGTATGCAATAACTCGGCAAAGAAACTGAAACTGTTTCCTTGGTTAACCGGGATCGATGGAATCAAGTCCCTAATTTTAAGCTCTTCACGTGGCTTGTCCTGGATTACCGGATCATAAACAGGTGCCACAATGCCAGCGCTGGTGACCTTGGTTTCCATCATGGAAAGCATATCGGACTTGGTAATTTCAATTTCAGCCTTGTCCTGTTTACGTGAGGTCATAGACTGATAATCGGCATTGGATTTCACCAGATCAATAAAACCTTTTTTAACGCCACCTGGCATTTGTAAACGGATCCCTTTTTCTTCCAGCTCCTGAACCTTGTCAATGGCTTTTTGAAGTTCACCTTTCTGGTTTTCAATGGTGCCCTTCATTTCCGCTGTGATTGCTTCACCCTTGGCCAAGGCTTCTGATACGTTATCGTACTTTTGTTGCAGGTCGGTAAAGCCTTTTTTAAGCTCGGCTTCAATGCTCTCTCGCATTGCTTTGATTTGATCAGTCATTTAGACTCTCCAAAAATAGATTTGATGATATTTTCAAGATTCTTCAGCTCTTCCACGGTCTCCGTGTCCATCTTGACACCATCGCGGTGCAATGCTGGATAGCCGATTGAAGCAACTGCCGCTGCCTCTTTTTGTGATAGGCCCATGCGCTCACGCAAGGCACTTTCAAAAATTCGTATATCTGACTTGACACTTAGTACCTGTGCTTCCGGGTTCATGCCAAATGGCACAATAGACCCTTCCCAAAGTTCCGCTTCCTTGATGACACGGATTTTCCTGCCATTTCTGGTTTCCATGTCATAGTCGATTAGGTTGAATCCAATTGACATGGAGTCCAATGTGCCATCTTTCATCAATTCATAAGCGTCGCGAGCATAGCTAACGTTCAGGTTGATCTTTCCCTTCAGGTATAGGCCATGATCATCTTGTTGAAAATCGGCAGCGCCAATCAACTTTGTCAAGTCATGAAAAAGGGCCAGCTTTAATTTGCCGGCCCTTGTGGTTTTTATTCTTGTGAATGCCCCGGGAATAATTACGTCATCACCAAGGTCAATATTATTAAAAACTGAAACATAGCCCTCAAAACTGCCTGTTTCATCAACTGATTTCACCTCAAAAGGTGCTTCGTATTTAGTCAACATTGGATTGCATCTCCCACCGCGTCACGCGGCCATAATCGCCACCCAACGGTGGTAAATTTTCTTTTTCCCGAACTTCATCAATAGACATCCAGCCAGAACCACCTGAACCGCCCAAGGCAGACTGATAATAGGATGCCCGCGCTGCTGAATCCCCACGCAAAATACCCTCAACGACAAATTCCACAAAACGGTTCGTTCCACCAAAAATTTTTTCGTTGAATTCGTCCTCAATAGCATCCAGGTATGGCTTGACACCAAACTTGACGAATCCACCTACCTGTTGTTCAAGGTTGGATCCCATAATGGATGTCTTACTGGCACGATTGGCCAGAAAAAGGGGTACCCCCCAGATGCCGGCCAGTTCCTCTTCTGAAAACTGCCGAGACTCAATAAACTGGCTGTCTTTTTGGCTAAGACCAGCAGGGATAATGGTTGGCCCTCCCTGCAGGATGCCCATTTTCCCGATACTTTCCGTATCACCCGCCCTTACGTCAGGAAACTTGGCCATAATTTGTTTTTGTTGTTCTTTGGTCAGGAAGTCTTTGTAAACCACGTATCCACCGGTAAAGCCGCCTTTACGCATGAATCGTGATGACCAGTCTTGTGCGGCCTTAGCTGACCCCATGGTTTCAGCCATTGCTTCAACCGGAGACAGCCCAATAATCCCGTCTTTACTGAAAAGCTTGAAATGCAGCATGTTTTCAGGTGAGACCGGTATGCGGGCACCCTGAATATTCACATAGTAAATAAGTCCGATACCCTCATCACTCTGGTCAACATCTACGGACTCAACTGATACCGGTATAGTACCAATCCATTCACCCGATGAATTACGCTGGATCATGGCAAATCCATTGCCACATAAAGCCATATTCACAACCATAGCTTTAAGAAAATTCAACCGTGTAATCACGGGATTGGGCTTGCCTAATAACCGTAACTGCCTCCTGTCAGCTGGCTTTTCTTTGCTTACCAGTGAACGGTCTCCACCCACATCTTCATACAGCTTAAGAGGCAGCCCTGATACCGTTTCACTCAAAATCTTAATGCACGACCAAACCATTGGGATCGTAATAGCATTATCTGGTGTAATTGTGACACCCGCATTAGTGCCCTTTCCGCCAACTGACAGCTCAACATAATTTCCGCTTACCGGATCGTTATAGCCAAACATCCGCCACGATAAAGGGTTATACCAACGAAATGCCATGTGTTATCCAATCAATCCAAAAAAACCATGTTCCAAATAATCGTTCATGCCACCTTTTGCAGCTGGATTATCTGCCATCAATTCCACAGCGTTAAAAGCGGCCATCAAAGGGTCAATCTTTGCTGAGCCACTGGCCTGTTTTGTAATAAGAATTGAATTTCCCCTTGGTTCCACCTTCGCATTACCCACACACCAGGCCATCATTGCCTGGCCACCATGAACAATCCCGCCTTCAGCCAGTTTTCGCTCCATAGCCTTGATTGCCCCACCCAGTTTATAGCCCTGCGAAATAGCCACAATGACATCCTGAGGCACATCCTCTGCAATAATGGAGTCAATAAATGCGGCAATACCAACCGGGTCTACACCCACTTTATCTAAAAGACCGCTTCGATAAACTTGAGCCACAATCCTGCCAACCGCCTGGGCATCTTGCCCAATATGATCAACAATTGTTAAATCACCATCCCTGGCAAAATCATGAAAACGTGGTGCTTCCGCCTTCCTTCGCTCCAAAACAGATGGATGGGCCCAGGCATGCGTCCATAGCATCCATTCACGGGTTTCCTTGTCACGACCTATTATCGCTAGGCCAAGCAAGTCATCCAAACCGCCACCATCAATACCTACGGTGACTACTTCCGAGCGCTCAATCAACGCATCCAGCGTAAGCCCTTTTCTTGAGCCCTGCTGCTCCCAGAAATCAGCGCCTGGCCAACGGTCTGAACGTAGACTCAAACCAATCTCAATATTCAGATGCTTGGCCAAAAACTGCTGGAATGATCCATCAGTATTGCCTTTGAACCGGTTAAGCTGGTCTTTCAACCACGCCTGGCTTACCGATCTACCCAGATTTGGGTTTGTGATATAAAAATTTTCTGGCTTAAGATATGCCTTACTGGCAATCATGTCCTGCGGAAATTCATACAAAATGCCCAGTGTCCGCGAGTCGTGCACATTACCGTCACGAACTTCACGCCAATAGTTCAGCTTTTCCTTGAAAACGCCTGCAGGCGGTTCATCTGATTGCGTAGTCAGATAAATAACCCAGCCTTCAGGCCTCGATGCCAACCCGCCGGTGGCCTCCATAAACATGGCCTGTGCTCTGGGTTGTTTGCCAAAAAGCCATAACTCATCAACCAATATCCGACCAGATTTTTTACCACCAACAGTATCTGTTTCTGCGGCCACCACCTTTAAGCTGGATTTTGAAACGCGGTGCGTGATGGTCCGAATATGATCCTGCACATGGAATAAAGCCGACAACTCTGGATCAGCCCTTACCATGCCAGCCGCAGGCCGGAAGCTGTTGTCAGCAACTTCCTTTGTTGGGGCCAGAATCAGGTGCTCTTCATCTTCGCGCCAGCACAAAATAACTGCTGTCAACATTATTCCAGCAGCGATAGTTGATTTTGTATTTTTTTTGGAAATCAACAGCCCGTATTCACGGATCATCTGATTGCCGGTTTCCGGATCGCAACCGCCAAAGATAGCACCCACAAAATCAAAAACCCACTGATCCGAACATTCGCCAAAGGTGGGTTTGCCTGGTAAATCCACCACACGAAGCGCCTTGAATACATCCAGGGCCTCTTGGGCTTTCTCTGGAAATATCGGCTTCGGAATAATTGGAAGACGGCTTTTAAGGCGTGACTCCCAATCAACGCAAGTGGTTGTCCATTCAACGTTCATTTAATCAATGCCAGCTGAGGAGGTGCAGCCATTTTGAACCTGCCATTGACAACATCGCGCGCGGCATCTTCTACCTTATCCTTTTTGCCGCTTTCACCCATTTTCTGATGAAGATAAGGCAACAGCGCGGTAGCTGCCTGAATTCGTGTTTTTGGATCCAAAGCTGGATTATTCATCTCAGATTTCAACAGATCCATTGGATCATCATAAAACGCATCTGAAGGATTGACGCCAGCTGGTAAAGCATCACGGCCGGCAGCTGGATTGGAATCAGATTCAATTGACTTCAATCTTGCCAGGTGAGCAACAACATTTGGATGTTTCTCTAACCGAGACCCAGCCTGCGAGGCTGTTTTATCTGGGCAGCCGGCAGCCAACGCAGCGTCTTTTTTACTGAAGCCTGCAAATCTGGCTTCGGCATATAATCGTTGCTGATTGGTTAACGACATAAATTCAACTCATAGTTACTTAACAAACAAACTTAACAAAATCCGTTAAAGAGGATATTTTCTACGCGTGGGAATACAGCTGGTTTCCAGTGGAGCGCGATCTCAATATTTTGACCACCCCCCCATTGCGCTCAATATCGCCTGGGTTTGTATCCGCCATCCATTCTTGTTTTTTTATCGTGGCATCCATCAGGTCCATTGCACAAAATCTGACAATTTTCCTCAACATCCTCACCGCCTTGATGCAGCGGTACCCGGTGATCCAGCTCAAATCCATTCGGGAACAAAGTAAACCTGCCACACATGGCGCATTGGCCATCTTTTGTCCAGATCCTCAACCGCCTGTCTTGCAACCTACGACCAGTTAGACGCTTCTTTTCTGCCGGTGCAAATGTAACGGTTGGTTTATGCCTGGCAATACGAGGTTTCTTTGTTTGTAGCTTCATTCTTCTGTTGTTTTTGAAGAGAGTCCAGGTTCAACTTTGCTACTTTCAAATCCTTTACTGAGATTGATTGCTTCAATCAATCTGTCTAACTTATCTGAAACACGATCAAGCGCATGAATTTCCGGCAGAGTCGCAATACTCATGCCTCCCTCAAAAACTAAGACTTTTTGATCAGGGAATACAACGTCCAGACGTTCTCGCAGTGTTTCGTATTCGTTCCTACGGAGTACACCTGGTACCGTAATTACAATTTTTTGCGTATCACTGGGATTAAACTCACTTGGCCCGGTATAGCCACTCACTTTCTTTAACATACCCATTCCTTTTCGCAACAAACCCACCCGTTTAAGAACTGGCTTCATGTGGACACAAAAATGGCCCGAATCACTCCAAATGATCCGGGCCTGTCCCTACTGCTGCCCAGGCTGTCGCAACAACCGCCTGAACGTATCACAATATACCCGATCATGTATAACTTGCAAAATTGTTTATCAGCAGTTGGCGAGGATTTGTTTTTCACGCTCACGTCTGGAAATTAAGAAGTCATCAATACGCAGATCAGCATGACAAAGACGCCTGTGAATGGTTTGCCGGGTAATCCTCAGCTTAGCCACCACAACATCCAGGCCACCGTCCCAGGTGTACACTGCCACCACTGTGCGCTTAAGATCAAGGGGCAGGCAGGCAATGGCCATATCCATTTCAAGGCAGGCATCCTCCTGGTCTGCCGTGTAGTCAATAAAAGCGCCATTGTTATATTCTTTTGAAAAATCAATGCCGCGATACGCACCTATGCCTCCACTGCATTTCCATTGTGCCCAATCCTGCAGTCTTGCATCGATATATTGATTTCTGTTCATTGAGACCTACCTTAAAAAAACTGGACAACTGTAAGACAAAAAAATACGTTTAATAATCAATAATTTAAACAGCATGACCTACATGTCTGACGTCATGTACACATGCCCGCATATGCGCGGGTGCGCAGGCGGGTGCACGCTCACGCACACACACGCATACGTGCGCATGTGAGAAAATGGCTCGACAAGGTTGGACGTTAGCCATGCTATTGATTTTTAAGGTTTTTATCATGTCTTACCTGATTTGCTGGTTGGTTATCATTAAAAAAATTTAAAGCACAAAGTATCCCGCACCGTATTAAATACGGTGTAATCACGGGTATATAAGAGGGGTTAAGGGAAATTTATGTCATGCGGTCCTCTCTTGCCTGGCTGGCCGCTGGTAGTAATACGACCGCTGCTTACCACTGGTTTCCCGTTTCTTAATCCAGCCCAGCTTATGCATGATGGATCCAACCTTGGTCTCAGATTGACGCGTAGGGTTAATTCTGGCTGAATCCATGCCTATTGCATTGTGCAGTATTTCACTAACCGTTACGCGCTCCTTGCGGCGGTTATCAGGCTCTTCCAGCCATCTTTCAATGATCTGCTGCCAGGCATCGACAATCTCTCTCATTTCCTGTTCTGGCTGGATTAAGTTCAGTTCCTGTTCTCGTGTTGGATAGATTGGTTCGCCTGCCCTTACCTCATGCAAGGCTTGCGCAAAAAGTTGGCCCCTTACCTCCCTAAGGGCGTCCAGCTGTATTTTTGAGCACCGCACAGACCAGAACCGTCGGTTCCCCGTTGTGTCCTTGTGATATTCGTAATTATTGGTGGTGCCGGCAAAAACAACATGCCTGCGCTGGTCGATCATTCGTTTTTCATAGGGAAGGCGGTACCGGTCAACTGGCTGAGTAATGAATGCTTTAATCCGTGTAGCCTCAGTTCTGTTGAAAGCATCCAGCTCGGCAATCTCATAAATCCAGACGCCATTAATGGCCTGGTATACATCTTTACTGTTCAAGTCTAGTGGCGCATCTGAAAAATACTCACCACCCAACGCGCGCAATGCACTGGATTTTTGAATTCCCTGCAAGCCCTCAAGAATCAGTACGTAATCAGCCTTGCTGCCGGGCTTCATGGCCCTGCTAACCGCCTGCCTAAGCCATAACTTGCCCACTAACCTTGAATAGTCACTATCAGGCACCCCCAATAGATCTGTCAGCCAGGTTGATGTCCTGTCCATGCCATCCCATTCAAGCGAGTTCAAATAATTCTGCAAGGGGTGGAATTTGTTTCTATAGGCCACCATTTGGACCGCGTGACCAATATTAGCCAGTGATTTAAAAATAACTGGACCATGCTGTGCTAAAAAATTGGATAGTTCAAGATCATCATTATCAGTCCATTCACCCAGTTCGGCATTCCATGGCGTTGGCTTTACACGCATTACCCTTGCCGTGAAATCATTGAATGCCAGGCAACCTTTAAGCGCCGGATGATTTTCAATGCAAATAGCAACGTTTTCCCGGCAATCCTCATAACGATACCGTTCATCTTGCAACAGCAAGTTATACCACCCTTCTGCGGGAGCTCTGGAAGGGGTCTTCCCCCCTTTTGCGGCTTTCGCGGGTGCAGTATCATTTTGCGCTGGTTGAGCGCCCTCAGTATTTCCAGGCTGGCCAATCAAGCCGTTTTTATCGGTTTTTCTTTCATTAATCCAATCAATAAGCGATTGGGCAATTAAGCCTTCATCAATAGCATCGGCGATATCCCAGCCAGGCTTAACAACACCTGGCTGTTCAATCTTGACAAAGACCACATTGCACCCCTGGGCTGAAAGTATTTCTTCAATCTGAAGCGCTGCTTTAATGCCTGGCTGTTTTTCAAACGGCAAGTAACCCGTTTTTTCCCGATTCTGGATTGAATCAGTGTCTGGCCAAATCAACACATTACGGCCATTAATTGGCGCCCAATCGGCCTTAGCCACTGCATTACTGCCACCAGACCAGCTAACCACATCAAAGCGTTCAATTATTTCAGGCTGACTTCGGGCAGCATCCACGCATTTTTCACCCTCAACAATCAGTACAGGCTTTTCATTGCCAAGGTGTTCCAAGGCATAGAGTGGGCGTGGCGCTGGAAAATGCATCCAACGCCATGCAAACCGGTCTCCGCTGGTGCTACTGGAATCACGGGCATACACTAAAGGGGCAATTTCTTTACTGCCGTCTGATTTTGTAAACCTGTGTACGTAACCCAAAAGACGGCCCTGCTGATCTTTGTATGCCCAGGCCACATCTGGCCTGCCCCGTTTAATATGCGCCACTGGCGCAGGGGAAGCGTTTTCTGGTACCGGAAGAACGGGTACCCATGGGCTTTTGCTGGGCTCTATATTGGATGTTTTTTCAATTGCATTGGTAAAAACGGGATTAATACGCAATTGCTCTGCCAGCTCCTTTACGGCCTTGCCCTGATTGTTATTCGTGTATATAGCGGCATACAGGCTGACCAGATCGCCGCCCTTTTCACCGGTAGCGAAATCAGACCAGATTCCTGTTTTCAGATTGACACTGAATGAACTGCCTTCTTCCCCATTCAGGCTGCCGCACTGCCATTCACTATTTATTTTCCGGCCAGCGGGAAGCCAGGCTGAAACAAGGGATAAAGACTGCCCAAGGGCTATTTGAGCCACTTCTTTGAAATCATAGCGTTGCATTGTTAGATCCTGAAATAAGTAGTAGAGAATGTTGTTTGGTTTGAAATTTGACGGACAAGTGCGTATTTAGAAACAGGCTTATTCGCACCTTTAATTCGTGTTTTTTTTACTACACGAAGTCGGCCTCTAGACACCAGACGGGTGCAGGTTATTTCTGCTGCATTTACATTCAACTGCAATTGATATGCAATTTCTCTTGCACTTAAAGGATACTGAGAAGCCAATAGTTCAAGTATCGACTCTGCTATTGGCCCCAGCGGACGGCCTGGCTGTTTTTTTAACACTCAATACCTCCTGAGCATGCGCCCGCCATGTTGTTTCGCTCGCACCAGCAATTAGCGCCCAGTTGAGCGCCATATTTCAGCCAGTCAAGATATTTAGGGTCTACCAGAACAAGACCGCAAGCTGCCAGCAATGAATTCATGTCACGCAGCTGGATGCCCTGCTGGCCTGACAATACGCGGGAACTGCTACTGCTGGGGTCTTTCCAACCCACGGCATTAGCAATTTCGTCACGCGTGGCTGGATTGCCCAGCCGGCTTCTTATGATCTGTTCAACGGTGTTGTGTTTATGTTGTAGGGACATATTCAACCTCGTTCAAAATTATCTGCGTGCCGATGAATGAGCATCGGTGCAGAATGTAGTTAATGAAATTTTCTTGGAGTGAAAATTATGAAAACCCTTACTGCTGAAAAAACAGAAGAGCTGATGGAGCTGGCCATGTGCATTGCGCATGAGATCTTTGAGGATCCAGTGCAGGCGCATATAGCCGGGCTTTTTGATCGCCTGGTTTATGGATACTGGCATGGGGAATGTATTGCCAAAGCAGGCACTATTCATTGAAGGCCTCATTTTTACCGACTGCTGAAGGGAGGTGAGGACATGGTTATTCATTGATTTGTATGCTGGCGAGTTCAGGCCAGACCTTTGTTCCATCGTGCGGCCTGCAATCAATTCTTGTGACCTCGCCTTTTGAGAATACCTCGATCATTACCGCCAACTCATGAGGGACCGGACGGTATCCTGAGATCATCTGGGATAAATACGACTCAGAAACTTGCAAATGTCCGGCCAATTCACTGAATAGGCCTTTCCTGCTTTTTGCAAAACATCTGAGTTTTTTAATTGGGGTTGGTGTGCTATTTCTCATAACTTAACTTTAGCACATGCGAAAATTAATTACAAGCAAATGCGAAATTAGCAGACGCTAAAATTATGGACATGAAAAAAGACATGCGCTCAATTCGAAATAAGAACCTCCTGGCCTTAATTAACGAAAAATATAACGGCTCTCAGCAGTTGTTTTCTGAGAGGACCGGAATATCTCTTTCTCAAATCGGTCAGTGGCTGGCCAATCCTGATAATCCGAACTCAAGGAACATGACAGAAAGGTCGGCCAGAAAAATAGAAGCAGCCTGTGGGGTTGGGTTTGGGTCTTTGGATTTGGATGAAAAAGAAGAAATTGTTTTTGCTGACAACGATGAGTTTGATTTTGTTAAATTTGTCTGTATCAAAGTAACCGCCGGGATCAGTGGGTTTGCCGTTAACTACCTGGACGAGAATGAATATGAGCCAATTTATTTCAAGAAGTCATGGTTTCAGCGAAGAAACTACAATCCGGATGCCCTGTATGCAATTTCTGTAAACGGCAAAAGCATGGAGCCTACGCTCACGGATGGGTCAATCGTTATTGTTAACACCCAAGATACAAGCAAGAAGAACGAAGGGCTGTATGTTTTCAACTACCATGGCGAGCCAGTAATCAAAAGACTAATAAAAGATTTTGGTGGGTGGTACCTTTCCTCAGACAACCCGGATAAGGCAAGCTATCCAAGGGTTTTGTGTGATGAGAGTACGTTTATAGTTGGCAGGGTCGTTCATGCCCAATCTGAGTATTTTTAATTTTATAGAAAAATAAAAATTCAATACAAAGGCAATAGAATGCGTGACTTGATTAAAAAATTTACAACAACACTGGTGATTATGTCAATTTCATTACCGGCTCAGGCTTTTTTTGGTATTTTTGAGCCAAATGTAGATCCAGTTAAAAATCTACTTAAAGATCCTTATACTGCAAAATTTCATGATGTAAAAGATTTTGGAGAAGGAGTCATTTGTGGCTCTGTTAATGCTAAGAATTCAATGGGAGCATACACAGGAAAAGAACCTTTTGCTATCCATAACAAAATTGCCTACCTAGCTAAAGACAATCCTCAAGAATATCAATTTTTCTGTGTTTCTTATGCGCAATGCGTTACAAATAGGGAAAAATCCTCAAGCCATGAGTGCATGTTATATCTAATACAAAAAAAGGATGATGAAGACGCTCAAAAAAAAGAAATTGAGCAAACAAATAGAAAAGACCCTAGAAATAGGAAATTACGCTCATATGGACATAAAGCTTGTGATGACTCTTATAAATTTAATAATTACAAAAAAACTAATGATTTTTCAAAAGCTGCAGAATGCAAAATTGAGGTAAATAAATGTGTTGATAAATTTGGATCGTATGGTTATAAAAAAGTTGACAGTTGTCTGCAAAAAATCTCAATGATATCTGATACTTCTGGATATTTTTTATATTATCTTAGTTTAGAAAAAGATTTAAATCTTGAACAGTAAATCATGAACTACCACACGCTCAGCCTGGACGAGTGGCTAAGGAAGAATATTACCGATCCGGCAATTTGGGAATGGTATCGGCAGCAGATGAACGGAGTGCAGTGGATGCGTGAATGAGTGCGTTGCACTGACTCTGGGAAGAAGAGTTATTTGAAACGGCAATAAGGATAACAATGGATCAAGAAGCAAAAATCATATTTTATAAAATTGAAGAATGTGGATATTATAAATTTAGAAGTAACGATCACGTCTATGGTGATATAAATTTATTCTTGAGTGATTTAAAAGAATGGTCCAGTAGTAGAAATACCAAAGATACTAAACTATTTGAACCCGAACAAGGATCTTATCAACATCCAATTTATTTAGCAGATTTAAAAAATAACGAACATAACGATTGGGTTGTGGTATTATGGAATGAAGTACCAACTTCCGATGGTAATGTAATGTCATTACCAGGATTAAAAAAAGTAGGTAACGCAACTCTTAATTTATCTAGCGTAGGGCCTGATGACATACCTGGCTTCCCTACTTTTTTTTGGTTTATTTCCGATTCAAATTTAATTGCCACCATAAATATGAATCATTCATATGGTGGAAAATCTGGTATGAATAAATATATCTATGATTTTATTAAATATCATACTCCTTATGCAAAACATACAAAAAGCGAAGATTCATTAAAAAAGAATGTTGTTGCTTATCTTACACCCTCAAACAATGAGTTACTAAAATTAAAATCAAATTTAAAAATATCTCCAATTCGCATACTTGGTAATCATGAAAAAATAATTAACTCAGCTAATGAAATAGCAAGAATAACGACAAAAGCAGAATTAAACGCATTAACAAAAAACACAAAAGCTCTTTGGCAAAAAGTCACTGATTTTTTTGAAGTTAAAAACTATTCAATTCCAACAAAAGAAAAGGTGAGATTCGAATCAAGCTTTGAAGTTAATCTTACAGAAAAAGCAGTTAGAGAAATAATTCAGGGATGGGAGGAAGATGGCGGTATTGACTCAGGTAAAGACTATGGCTTTGAATTTAAAAAAAATCTCGGAAAAAAATTATGGCTTGGTGAGTCTTTTTTAAAAACTAGCTTCAATCTTAATTTTCCTGTTAAAGACTTTTCTAATTTAAATGCAAATCATTTATTACACGCATTGGACACACACAAAAAACATATTTTAGAAATAGTACCTAAAGAATTTAAAATAAAAGAATCGCAGAAAAAAATTGAAGAAAAACCACAAATAAGTTATGAAAAACTCAATAAAAAATCAACTTAATTTAAATCAAATATAAAAAACATAATTTTTTATAAACCCCATGAAAAAAAGATTCTTTATCCCATTATTCTTATTTACACCACTGGCATTAACCATACTGTCTTTAATATATGGAAAGAATCTTTCTTTCAATTCACAAAAAGAAATTTACAACTCATTATTAACAATTTCTTCTATAATACTTACAATTATAGGTATTTGGATAGCCATTGTATTCCCAGATAAATTAAAAATCACAAATAAAATTAATAAGCAAATTAATAATAATGAAAACATAGAAATCGGGCGTTTTTTTAAGCCATTAATATATTCTACAATAGTAATTATTTTTTCATTTTTATCTATATTAATAGGAAGCATTCTAAAATCTATCCCATGGGTTTTAGAATACAAAGAAATTGGAAGATCATTATCTTTATCAATTCTTACTGCTTTAAGTTTTATTTCAATCTATAGCCTATATCTTACTATTGCCTTAGCAAATACGATCAAATCAAATTCAGACGAAAATGATCACGCTAACGATATAAGACATCTATATGTAAACCCTGAAAATGAAATTTCAGAATTTGAAATAAGAAAAATTAAGGATCCTGATTAACCTCCAACTCCAAATCCGTCACCAAGCCACCGTCTCCCAGCCGGTGGCTTATTATTTTTACCAGCTATTTTTCTCATTTTTATTAGGTAAAAGTAGGCAATTTTAGCCTTTGTTGCAAATCACTCGAATTCCATCAACTTTGCAATAAAATTTTTACGCAAATATAACCCACCCGCTCCGGCGGGTTTTCAATTCAACCCCCACAAAAACCCCAAGGCTTCCCAAAGCATCCGCCCCACCCTTTTCTCCAGCTCCTCATCATCCCCCTCCCGCATCCAGGCGATAAATTCATCCATCGTCAATAAGTCCAGTCGTAAGTGCTCATTTTCGGTAATGAGAACAAAACCGCTGTCGTGTAAAAGATTGCCGTCCGGCAGTAATTTAAAAGTATTCATGAGCAAATCTTAAACCGGCGGCTGGCCTGAACCCGGTCAAGGTGGGTAATTTTAGCCATTGTTGATGGGCGCACAACCAACATAAAAACATCAAACTTACATTTTGTTTCTATAAATTTTCGCATTTGCTAAAATATGTTTCGCTTTTGCTTTACTTTTGTTTTCGCTTTTGCTAAAGTTAACTCATGCACTCAACGGAGCGCACGCTTCACAAGAAGCTTCTTTAAAAAACTGGACGATAAATAGCTGGCTACCTGAAAGGGTCGAGAAGCCAGCCTGCCCGACCACATGCCGGCAGGAGTAAAAGGCATGGAATCCTGATAACAGAGGAAGTTTGGCAATAATGGGTTTGCCGTATCTATCTATCAGGAGCCGGTAACGGGCGCGAAAGGAAGAAGGAACGCGCAAATATTCCTCATCCAACCAAGCCTGCCCGAAGCCTGAATATCAGGGTGTTGTCGAGAGGCTTGGCAAAGGCATTCGAAAGAGTGCCATCTATTGAGCAGGTTCTTGCCTGCCGTTATTCACCCGGCACCAATTAACCAATTGCACAGAAAATTGATGAACGAATTAAAACAGAATCCTGCTTAATAGATTTCGGTAACCGGTTTGGCTCTTGATTTATTCACCAGCCCGGTTACCGAAGTCTGACAGCTTCGTGTTATAGCCTCGCCCAGCCCAGCATATAGGGTTAAAGGCCGGTTCGCAACGGTGGGCACATAAGCGAGAACGGTAGCAGATAGTGATCTGTGATGTAAGGCACCAGCGCCTGATTTCTGACTCCTTGCAATACGGTTTTTGCTGGTTTTCCGAGATAAACCTGCACCCTTAAGAAAGAGCGCGGGCGTGAAAAAATGCACCTACAGGTAACTTTAATTGACCTTCCCAGGGTCGTTATACTAGCTGAGGGGATCGCTCTTTTTCTTAAGGGTTACTAAAACCGGAATTCCGGATACTCACCAGCAAACCAAACGGCAAGCTTTTCATTCCATTTGAGTGGTCTTTCTTTTTCATTCTCGTCCAGACTTTCATTATGGATCCCTTGGATTGCCAAAGAGGCAAGACGGGCAGGATGATATAAGGAATCAACGGTATCTGAGTCGGTTTTGGAGAGCTTTATCAGCTTATTCTTAATTTCTTCTTCAGTAATCAAGCCCTGTTCTTGCCGATGATATAGCTTCAAATATTTGCAATATTGTGATTTTGCAGACTGCCCTTTCTGCCCTGGTGAATATACCAGCTGAAAAGCTGTAACAGCCGCAATGAATGCAGCAACCACTACCCCGCCCTGGTTAACAACCAGCAAGGCCAGAAATAACAATAAAAATGAGCATAATTTATCTAAACGAAGATAAAACTTGTACATCATTTTTTCATATAGCATTGAAAGAGCTAATTCTGGCATGGTAGTTCCTTATTTTTTCTGGCCTCCCGTTGTGGCAGGAGGAGTAACCGGTTTAGGGGCTGGCGTTTTGTAATAATGCGCCTTCTCAACTCTATCTGGCGCCTTGGGCAATTGATTAGGCTGCGCGCCACCCTTCGTTTTATCGCTCATATGTACCTCATGATGATGGGTTGTTTTGTGGAAATTACATCCTATCACATTTACTGACCAAGTAATAAACGTGGTGACCGCCGGGAAAGTCCGGCATTCAACAGTAGTTGCCACTCCCTTCCCGCAAAAAAACCAAGGAATAATCATGTGCAAATTCAACGTGAACGGACTGCCTATCCTGGCAGATTCTGTAAGTCAAGCTATTGCCATTTTCTATGAAAGCCACTCATCAAATCCGTTTATACGGCTTGTGGTTAAGCCCTGGTGACGGTCTGACTGCCTAACTCTGATACTTTTCGCGGAGCAACCTGCAATGAAGCCATCCCGCGTTGATCTTTTGGAAGCGGCACGACTGGCCAAGCTGACTATCCCCATTGATGTGGCCCTGTCAATACCTGCCCTGGCCTACTGCTTAAACCAAACCGCAATTACCGTTGCAAAAAAAAGATTATCAACCCAACCAGCCAGGCCAGATTTTAAGAAACTGGCTGCTGGCGATTCTGAATGAGGCCCCCATGAATCCTGAAATATACAACTCATTAACTGAATTTTGCTACCCGGTTGATCACGAATACGATCCACTGACCGGTGCCTGGACGCACCAAGAAAGCGAACAATCATCCGCTGGTCTCTGGCTCATGCTGATTGCCATTTTTGCGGCCTGCGTCTTGTATTTGGCCAGCGTGTGGTCTGACCTTATTTTTATTCTTTAGGAAATTTTATGGCTCAAATTCCATTTGAACAAACCATTCAGCGAATCCGCTCTGGCATGTTGTGCCTGGAGGCCACGGAACAGCTTGCGCAAGTCGTCAAAGCTGTTGAAGAAACCGGAAAGCCGGGTGAGTTAAACATCAAGATCACCATTAAACGGCTGGGCCGATCTGGGGCACTTGATATCAGCGACAAAGTCACTAGCAAGGTGCCAAAAGAGCAGCCCATCACTACCATGATGTTTGTATCACCCGAGGGCAATCTATTAACCGAAGACCCCCGGCAAAGCAAGCTGGATCTGAAAACCGTTCCTGTCACTGGATCCAGTGACGTTATTTCTATCAATCACAAAAAGGTCAGTAACAATGAATGAATTGAACGAAAACATTGCTCAAACCATCTTTGATAAAGCCCGGGAGCCACTGGAATTGCGGCATAGCCTGCAAACCGGAACGCTGCTGGCCATACCAGATGGATGGAGCCTGAAAACGGACGCTGAAATGGAGCGTTTACAAGAGCGCCCATTTCGCAAAAAAGGAAATATTACATTCACAACATCGGAATCGTTTGTCGATTATGTGAACTTGCATAAAACGGAAGAAACACGTATTTATGCCGTTTCTTCAGAAAATTCCCCGCTGGTAGTTAAGGCTGTTTTCAACGAACACCAGCCTGCCCAAGCGTTGCCAGGCTGGTGTGATTTTACCGCCGCCTTTGTGCCAAAAACCGCATTTGAATGGGAGACATGGACAAAGAATGATCGCAAGCCAATGTCTCAATTCGATTTTGCTGTATTCGTTGAAGAAAACCTCAAAGATATTTACCAACCACCTGCTGAATCTGGCCAGGCCACAATGCCCAGCGGTGCCCAGATGCTGGAAATGGCCATCAAATTTGAAGTGAACAGCGAAAAGCGGCTTAAGTCAACTATCCGGCTGCAGTCTGGTGGCTCAAATCTGGATTTTGTCGATAACGATGATGCGGCCACAGTTGAGCGCATGTCTGTTTTCGATAAATTCAGTATCGGCATTCCGGTGTTTTGGAAGGCCCAGGGCTATGTTCTAAATGCCCGGCTTCGCTATCGCAATCAAAGCGGAAAATTGGCATTGTGGTATGAATTAATCCGTCCAGATTTGACTGTTGACGATGCAGTTAATGACGCCCTTGATCTGATTGAAAAAGGTACTGAAATCAAAACAATGCAAGTACGAAGGATCGATTTGTAATGAGCAAGAACGATAAATTCATAGTCATTGGGCTGGCTGGACGCGCCAGGGCCGGCAAGAACACGGTTGCTGAGATTCTGGAGTCCATCGAGCCTGGATTTTGTCAGTGCGCTTTTGCGGATGCTTTGCGCATTGAGGTAATCGATGCTTTCAAGGTTGGCAGTGATGTATTCAACAATGATGACCTGAAGGAAAGAAAAGATCCCGCGCTGGCTATCATTCGCTGCGGTGACATTGAGTTTATCGACCGAATGACTGCCCTTGGCCACAATCTGATTACACCCAGAACACCGCGTGAAATTATGCAACTTTGGGGTACCGAATACCGACGCAATCAGATTAGTGATTACTGGATAGATAAGCTGTCGCTGTTCATTCATGAGCAAATCAAATGTGGTACCCGTAAATTTGTTGTGACGGATGTCCGGTTTGAGGATGAGGCGCAGCTGATCAAGAGAATGAATGGCAATGTATGGCTGATTCAGCGTGACGCGGCCGACAGCAAGCCGGCCAGGCACCGGTCTGAGCAGATTAATAGCATTAGCAGCATTGATAAAACGATCATCAATAACCGGGATCTGTTTTCATTGACCTGCAGCGTTATGGCGATTTACGAGGATTCTGTTAATGAAGAAGCGTTCTAACCGAAAGCCCCGCCCCATCAAGATACCCGTCACCGGCTTGCGCAGCCGCGTGGCTCTTGATGCCAGGCTGGCATATCAAGTTTTGTGCCTGCAACCGAATGTCGAAAAGTACGACGATCTGATTGATATTTTTAACACGATGGCGATTATTGCCGAAAACGACAAACGGTTTGAGCCTGAAAAAGTGTTCCTAGGCGGTGCTGCCAGGGCATTGATTCAAGCTCGGGAGCTGATTGCCAACCAAGTGAAGCTGCCGCAACGACTGCTTGAGCCGATCAGAATCGGCATCAATACGATTGACGACATGCTGCCCAGAGTTGATGTGGCTTTTTTATTTAATGCTGAGCGAACCGCGGTAGCGTTGGCTATGGAAAAAATAGAGGTTGATAATGCGAAAAAAACTAATAGTTAATAAATTGACCAAGAACAGAGAATACAGAACCCCAAAAACTGCCTCATGGGAAAGAGCTGCCGAATTTTACGGTGATCAGAGAATGGCCATGTGTGCCAGTAACGTGACAGACAAGCCGGTTAACTTGCGTAATGAAAACGTATTGAAGGCACTTGGCCAGGCGCGAAAAAGGGAATCGAAATGAAGAAAATAACTTTAGTTTTAATGGCTGCAATAGCATTATCAGCGTGCGACACAGACTCAAAAGTTGCATCAAGAAATTTGAGCAAAGCGGCTGATATGTTTGAAATTGACCGCCGCATTGTGTTCTACAACGGCATAACAGATCAGTACATTTTAACAATTGAAGGCCGTTGCTCTATTGATACGAATGCTACAAACACATCATTTCATGTCACCTGCAAGACTGGCCCAAACGAATTTAAGAAGCATTTCCTTGGTCTGTCGGATAACGTGACCTATTTTGCCGAGCAGCTGGATGGCGCTGATGTGAGTGTTTATCACTACAGGGTTGTGTTCAAGCCGCAAACAATTGTGCGGGATGTTGATTTTCGGGGCGATGGGAAGGAGGTTTTGAAATGAACTTTGATAAAGCCAATGAATGGCTGAAACAGACTTTCCCTCAGCTTAATGGGTACGAAATCAGGGCATATACATATGATCTTTATTTCTCAGCAACACAACTGGATGAAGATGCTGAATTCCGGCCAGCACCGGATGGTTATATTTATGCCATTGCCCGTGTGAGGATTTACGACGACACCTGGGGCGGTGATGTCGTTCTTTTGATGCCGGAGGATTTGTGAATCAAGATCAAATTAGGGAAATATTCCTTGATGCCGGCTTTGAAATAAAGCCCGGTGAAACCGACCTGAAACCGTATGTTTATGCAGCTGCTGAAGCGTTGTTAAATCATCAAAAAAAGGATGTGTTAGCTGATATCAACATCCTTTCGACAATCATTTTCGCCCTGGCCATGGCTGGCGGCTTTGACGTTAATAAAAGAGCGCCTCTTCCGCCCAATTCGATAAGAGCGAAAGCAAAAGCCACTTCAATCTCGGACATTATCGATGAAATCGGCAGGGATTGGTCATGACCCAATTGCCACTAATTCTTGATCCCTGCTGTGGTCCAAAGGGTATGTGGTTTGATACCAAAGATTCCCGCTGCTTATTCGGTGACATCAGAAGCGAAACTATCACAGTCACTGATAGAACTCACAAGCAAGACGGCACCAGGACAATTCAAATAACGCCGGATTGCATTTTTGATTACCGGAATATTCCGTTTCCGGATGAATCATTTTGGCATGTTGTTTTTGATCCACCTCATCTTGTGCGGGCTGGCAACAAAAGCTGGCTTGCAAACAAATATGGTGTTTTGGGTCTGGACTGGAAAGACGATTTAAGGCGCGGCTTTGAACAATGTTTTCGTGTTTTGAAAACAAACGGCACCCTGGTCTTTAAGTGGAATGAAACCCAAATTCCAGTGCGTGAAGTCCTTGGCTGTACTGATAGAAAGCCGCTTTACGGGCATCGCTCAGGCAAGCACAGCAAAACACACTGGATTGTTTTTATGAAGGATTGAAATGTTAAGACTACTTAAATTCCTGCTCACTGGCGATTGGCATTTACACCGGTGGAAAACGATTGATGAGGCCGAGGCCAGTGATGAGTGTGGCCAGAGCTGGACTCGTTATTACTGCAAATGTGAGATTTGCGGAAAACATAAAAAATTTGATTGAGGGATGAAATGAACTACGAAAAAGAACGCGAAGCATTCGAGCATTGGGTATCAGAATTCGGATTAAACGTATCGACCGAGGACGGACTTTATAGGAGCCATGTTGTGGGCTGGATGTGGCACACATGGCAAGCACGGGCAAATCTATGCACAAAGGAGCAGGAATGAACATAAGACCACTTGAATCACTCACCAAAGAAGAGCTTATTGAGCTGATCAAGTATGAGCGTGCAGACCATTGTGAGGACATCCTCCATATGGCCCCCAAAGGCTGGCAGTTAGTGCCGTTTGCTCCCACGCCAGAAATGACAGAAGCCGCTGAAGATGCTTACATGCCATTTGGCGAGATGGAAATTGCAATTTTGGCAGCTATTAGTGCCGCCCCGCAGCCTGATCAGATTCCCGATGCTGGGAAAATGGTTGTCTCAGATCGTAGTATGAAAGAGATCAAAGCAGCGCTTGCTGGCGCAAAAGGCAAAGAGCATACGCTCATATTCAGCGCAAAAGAGGTGCGCGGTTTGCTGAATACTATTGTCAATCAGAACCAGCGAATCGAACGATTTGAGAAGAAAATAGCGGACCATATTGCGCAAGACCGCAAAATGCAAACTGATACCGATATGCTTGATTGGCTGATTGAGAACGAGGCTCTTATTTGTCATTCAGTTACGGACAATTCGTATGAGATATGGTTTGGTATTGATAATATTGAAACAGGAAAAACGGCACGCGAAGCCATCACAAAAGCCATGCGAGGTGAGGAATGAGCAATTTAAAAAGCCTGCGTGTTTTCACAAAATCCGACGGCCATTTGGGTAAAAGAGGCGCGGGCAGCAATCGAAAAGGCAACAGGAGCCCAGAAATGACAGATAGAGAATTACTTGAGCTGGCAGCAAAGGCGGCACTGGGCAAAACATGCATACCAAACCAACCGGAAGACATGGTGATGAAAGGATGGGCCCCGCTTGAAGATGATGGCGCCGCTTTTCGCCTGGCTGTATGTCTGGGTATACGTATTGGATTCAGCCCCGTAGCTTACGCCGATACCCCATCGGGGATTCGTTTTTTTGGACGTGATGCTGTCAGTGATGGAGCTGATAAATACGCAAGAGCACGCCACGCCATCGTGCGCGCAGCTGCTGAAATTGGAAGGAGTATGAAATGAGGAAAAAACCGATACCAGCAAAACTCACCCGGCCAAAAGAGTACCGCACACCCAAGACGTTACCCTGGGAACGTACAGCGGAACTTTACGGGGAGCAGGCCATGTCTTTGGGCCAGACCAGGGCCAAGGAATATAACGGACTTGGGGGTAATAAATGATCATCACAGCGCCCAAGAATTTCAAGGCACACGGCACCCTGCCCGATGGCACGATGCTGTTTTCAAACAAGAATTATTCGGTTGCCATTCAGCTGGATAAGCAAGAGCCGATAGTAAGCGTCAATGCGCGGGGCATTAGCCGTACAAAGGAAAGTGATGCTGTCGAAATCTTGCGCAAATTCGGCATTACTCATTTTGAGAGGTTTTCGCCACGGCACCGACACAATGCTGTTTATTTTAGGATTTTGAATGAGTGAGCAAAACTGCTTACTGAGATAACGAAAACCAGATGGAGGATATAAAAAAGGACGTGTTTATGCTAACTTTATCGGAAGATGAAATTAAAGAGGTTACTCAAAAAAGCACCCGTAAAGCACAAGCAAAGGCTTTGGAGCACATGGGGGTGCCGTTTAGAACAAGGCCCGATAAAACGATTGTTGTTCTTCGGGCAGCACTAGAAGCGAGTTTAGGCTATGCGACCACGAACAAAGGACCGCCACCTCCCCGCGTGCGTTTACCAAAAGCACGGGGCCTACTGGTACGTTAAGAAAAACAAATGGACAAAGTTAGGGGTTGACTTACATGAGGCGCTGATTGCTTATGCGCGTATCGTTGCCCCTGCTGATGGCTTTATGCCTGATCTTATTGATAAAGCCATGCCAGCCATTATTGATGGAAAATCACCAAGCACACAGCAACAATACACTTACGTAGCCTCTTTGCTCAAAGAGGTTTTTGCTGAGTTTATGCCAGATCAAGTCCGGCACGGTGATATTGTCCAAATGATGGATATGTATAAAGATAACTACGCGACTGGCAACCGCATGTTGACAGTTTTGAAGTTGGTTTTTCAGTGGGCGCTTGATCGCGGAATTATCAATTTTAATCCTGCGATTTCAGTGAAAAGGCATAAGCAGCAAACGCGCGACCGACTTATAACGACAAACGAGTACCAAGCTATTTACAAAAATTGCCCGGACTGGATGCAGGTCATTATGGATGTATGTTTTTTGACTGGCCAACGGATTGGTGATGTGCTGCATATCAAGCGGTCAGACTTGAGAGAGGATGGCATATATTTCCAGCAACAAAAAACCGGCAAAAAACTGATTGTCGCCTGGACGCCAGAATTATCTGCCGCTATTGAACGTGCCAAGGCGGCACGCAAGCAAACCATCAGCATGACGCATCTATTCACAACCCGCGGTGGCGTTGTTCGTGCTCACTCAAACGTCTGGAAAACATTCAAGAAAGCTGCTGCCGAGGCTGGTGTTGAGAACGTCACATTACACGATTTACGCGCCATGTCCGGCACTGAAGCCGACAACCAGGGCATTGATTCACAGAAACTTCTTGGGCATACAGACAGACGCACAACGCAAATTTATCTCCGTGATAAAACAGCAAAAGTGGTACAAGGCCCACGCAAAAAAGCGCAATAGTATTAGACAGTTATAGAAATCTTAGACAATTTATAAAAATAATTTATATAAATCAATGGATTATAAAATGATAATGTACTCGGTCATGCCTTGTCCGCGCTGCCTGAAACGGGCTTTTTTCATGGGGTTCTCCTTATAAATAAGCAACAGGCATAGTTTGCTACCACCCGCATGGATCAACAATTCGCAAAAACCGAAATAGCCAAAAGCATCATGGACAAACAGGACCATTTTGCAAATGAGCGCACACCCCCTATAATTTGCCTTCATCCATTTGAATTATTGCCTGTGCCATGACAGATAAACCCATCCCACGCCAAGCATCCAAAGAAACCAATGTCAAAACGGCGCTTCGGGTGATTGAAATCATTGAAATTTACGCCAAGGAATGCCGTCCCCTGGCCCTGTCTGAACTGGCGAAATTGCTGAATGCCCCCATGTCGAGCTGCCTTGCGCTTATCAGGACACTGGTCAGTTTGGGGTATTTGTATGAAACCAATCGCAGGGCCGGTTACTACCCTACCGGACGGCTGCTGGCCATGGCACAGAAAATATCCGCTGCTGACCCCATTCTGGAACGTATTTACCCAAGCCTGGAAGAGTTGCGCAACATCACGAATGAAACGGTGGTGATTGGCAAATTGCATAACAACCAAAAAGTACTTTATCTGGAAGTTTTGCCTTCCGCCAATCCGATTCATTATGTGGCAATGGCCGGTGAGCAAAAAGAAATTAATGCAAACTCATTGGGTAAGGCCCTGTTTTCAACCCTGGGTAACGATGAAAAGGAAGAAGTGCTAAGCCATCTTCCTTTTCACGCCTTCAATACCAAAACCATTGCTGGCAAAGCGGCTTTTCTGGCAGACATCGAACAATCATTGCAAAGGGGCTGGTTTGGAAATTTTGGTGAGTCCATTCCCGATGTGGGTGCCTTGGCCTGGCCAGTCAAGCTTTCTGGCAGCTACTATGCCATTTCGATTGCCGGACCCTTGTACCGGATTCAAGCGAATCTGGAAGACTTCGCCCAAAAACTAAGAGTCATCAGTACGTTTATTGAAAAATCCGCCTGAACAGGATGAACAAGGCGAACAAACCATTAAGTCCGGCGCACTTTCATATCTGAAAAGCAGCCGGACCCATTTAACTTTAATGTATTTAATACGACTTGGGCAGGCCCAGTACCTTTTCCGCAATAAAACACATAATCAGCTGCGGACTGACCGGGGCAATACGCGGAATGAAACTCTCTCTTAAATAACGTTCAACATGATATTCCTTGGCATACCCCATGCCCCCCAGGGTTTGGATGGCCGTTTGGCACGCATTGAATGCCGCTTCCGCAGCCAGATATTTGGCTGTATTGGCAAATTCACCGCACGGTTTATTGCTGTCATACAAACTGGCGGCCTTGCTGACCATCAGGTCTGCGGCTTCCAGATGCATCCAGGCCTGTGCCAACGGGTGTTGAATTCCCTGATTGGTTCCTATAGCCCGGCCAAACACTACCCGCTCTTTGGCATACCGGCTGGCCTTTTGCAGGGCAATCTGTCCCAGCCCCACCGCTTCGGAAGCAATCAGAATCCGTTCCGGGTTCAAGCCATGAAGAATATATTCAAAACCCCGCCCTTCTTCACCCACCCGGTCTTCTTCGGGAATTTCCAGTCCGTCAAAAAACAGCATGTTTGAATCCACGGCCTTGCGTCCCATTTTTTCAATTTCACGCACCTCAACATAATCCCGGTTCAGATCGGTATAGAACAAGGACAGGCCCTGGGTAGGCTTGCTGACTTCTTCAAGCGGTGTGGTACGCGCCAGCAACAGCATTTTCTCTGCCACCTGGGCAGTGGAAATCCAGATTTTACGGCCATGAACAATATATTTATTGCCCTGTTTAACGGCTCTGGTTTTAAGCTTGGTGGTGTCAAGCCCGGCATCGGGTTCAGTAACGGCAAAGCAGGCTTTTTGCTTGCCCTGGATAAGGGGTGGCAGGGCACGCTGTTTTAAGTCTTCCGAACCAAACACCACCACCGGATTCAGGCCAAAAATATTCATATGCACAGCCGATGCACCGGTAAAACCGGCCCCGGAACGGGAGATGGTTTTCATCAACAAGGCGGCTTCGGTCATTCCCAGGCCCGCACCACCATACTCTTCAGGCATGGCAATGCCCAGCCAGCCCGCTTCAGCCAGTGCCTTGTAAAACGCCTCAGGATATTGGCCATCAGCATCCCTGGCATGCCAGTAATCATCATCAAAATCGGCACATAAGTTTTCTACTGCCTCCACCAGCATCTGCTGGTCGTTGTTCAGCTCAAAATTCATGGTTTACTTCTTCCTGTATTATTAATCAGAGAATCAATCACCGACTGATCCAGATCCGTTTCTTTTAAAACTTCTTCGGTATGCTCACCAAGACTGGGCGCATGGCGGTATATTTTTAAAGGTGTTGCCGAATATTTGCCCAACGTGCCCGGGGTACGAATCCGTCCCTCGGTCGGATGATCCATTTCCACAACCTGCTCAACCGCTTTGATATGCGGGTCTTCCACCAAATCTTCCACACTATATAAAGGAGCCGCCGGAATATCCGCCCGGGCAAAACAATTCAGCCAGTATTCGCTGTTTTTTTCAACAAGAATCTGCGCCACAAAACTGTAGACCTCGGCAATATTGTCGGCACGCACCGAATGACTGGAAAATATGGATCCCTCCAGCAAATCTTCCCGGCCAATCAGGAGCAGGAAGTTTTTCCAGTGTTTATCGTTATAAATCAATACGCTGATGTGGCCATTGGCGGTTTTATATGGTTTGCGATGCGTGGCCAGCAAACGGGCATAACCCATATCCCCTTTTTCAGGCACGAAAGTTTTTCCACCCAGATGATCTCCCAGCACAAACTGGCTCATCCCCTCAAACATGGGAATCTCGATTGACTGGCCTTTGCCCGAAGCCCTGCTTTGAATGACACCGGCCAGACAGGCAATGGCTGCCTGCAAGCCAATGGTTCTATCTGCCAGCGTAAGGGGCACATAGCGGGGCTCATCACCCGAGTTTTTCTCGTACAAGACGGGGATACCGGTCATGCCCTGGATCAGGTCGTCATAAGCCGGTTTTCCTGCATAGGGGCCGTCAGTCCCAAAACCGTAGGCACCGGCATAAACAATGGCAGGATTAACCGCGCAAACGTCTTCATAAGATAGTCCAAGCCGCGCCATGGCCTGCGGACGCACATTGTACAGAAACACATCTGCCGTTTTTGCCAACGCCAGGCAAGCCAACCTACCCTGCTCTGTTTTCAAATCAAGCACAATGGAACGCTTATTACGGTTCAAATGTAAATAAAGTGCCCCCATATCTTCATTAACCATTGGGCCCACTTTTCGCATGTTGTCACCAGATGGCGGCTCTATCTTAATCACATCTGCCCCCAAATCAGCCAGCATCTGGGTGGCAAACGGCCCCATAACCACCGAGCTTAAATCAAGTACTTTGATGCCGCTCAATGGCCCCGGGTTTGGTTCATGATGATTATTCATATTATTTTTGCTCAATGCCAGCCGCCTTGATCAAGTCGCCCCACAACACATATTGCTGCTTCACGAAATCAGCAAATTCCTGCTGGGCTCCACTAAAAGCATCAAACCCCAGATTGGCCAGTTTTTGCTTGATCTCTTTATCTTCCACAATCTCATTGATGGTTTTATTCAAGGTTTGAACGACCTCATCCGATAAACCGGCAGGTCCAAGAAAACCATTCCAGGAATTAATATCAAAATTATTAATGCCTGCGGCCTCCATAGAGGGTAACTCTGGCAACAAGGCACTGGGCTTGGCCGTTGATACCGCCAAAGCCTTAACCTTATTGGACTTCACGAAAGGAATACCTGAAGCCAGATCGGTAAACATGAAATCAACCTGCCCGCCAATCAGATCGGTGATTGCCTGAGGCGTGCCTTTATAGGGCACATGCAAAATATCAATATCAGCAGTATTACCCAATGTTGCCCCTGCCACAATTCCGGTACTGTTTCCCGAAGCATAACTTAACTTGCCAGGATTGGCCTTGGCATACTCAACCAAGTCCTTGACCGTTTGATAAGGTTTGCTGGCATGAGTAATTAAAATAAAAGGCAAATTTCCACCGCGTGCTACAGGCGTAAAATCGTTAACCACATCATAAGATACATTTTTCATTAGCCAGGGTGCGGCAGATAAAGGTGTATTAGTGGAAATTAATATCGTATAGCCATCGGGTTTGGATTTTGCAACATGCTGCGCTGCAATTGTCGCATTGGCACCGGGTTTGTTTTCAACAATCACTGGCTGTCCTAAACGGGATGACATTTCTGAAGCAAAAATACGTCCTACCGCATCTGTGCCGGAGCCAGCTGGAAAGGGTACCACCAGCGTAATAGGCTGTTCCGGGTAAGCTGCCAATACGCTACTGCTGAAAAGACTCAGGGCCAGAGCAGTCATTTTTTTCTTGATATCTGTTTTATACATTATGTCTCCTTTAAATTTTAATTTGGTTTTATCCAGCCATTGCCTAACGAATGACTCTTTCCGGCTTTTCTTCATATGGGGGTGAGTAAATAATAAGTACTCTGGCAGGCTCTTCGCTGGTAACGGTAAAAATGTGTTTTTTATAAGGAGGAAAATAACAGCAATCGCCCGGCTCCAGTTTGCCTTTCTCTCCATCCATTTCCACATCGGCGCTACCGGAAATCAAATAACAGACCTGCTCAAGGTCTGGATGCGCATGTGGCAGTGCCCCCTGGTTTTTTTCTATTGTCCCGATCAGGACTTCCATGTGTTTTGCGCCTACCGTTTCAGCACTGATCAACCTTTTGTTAACGGTACCCGTATGATTGGCTGGACTATACCCTTCAATTGCGTTTTCTTTAACAATCCATTTATGCATAAATACCCTCTTCTATTAAATTCCCATATGTGAATTAATTTTCACACACATAAATTATTTTGTATTTAAGGGTAATTACTAAAATTGCCATTCGGCCATAAAAAATGCCTCCCGCCGCTACTTGAGCGAAGGAGGCAATTTGTTTTTTTTACCGCTTTAATTATCCAAAACCACACACTCACAAGGATCAATGCGCAGGTATACTTTGCTGCCGATGTCCAGCTTGGGCAAAAACCGGTTGTTTAGGCTGTCTACGGTTAACACTGTGTTTTCTGCCCTCACCTTGAAGCGCACCACACTACCCAGCAAATGTTTCTCGGTAATAATAGATGCAATCGGCTGGGAAACCTTTTTGCCAAAAGACAGGGAAGGATGATCCAGGATAATCGCTTCGGCCCTGATAGCCACACCATTAGGTGTTTGCAAGCCAAGCCAGCGCTGCGTATTGCCTGCATCCAGAAAATTGTAGGTGCCCATGAACTGTGCCACCATATTGCTATTGGGCCGTGCATACAACTGCTCTGGCGAACCCGATTGCTCGATACGGCCCTGGTTCATTAAAAAAATCCGGTCTGACATGGTCAGGGCTTCTTCCTGATCATGGGTGACAAAGATGGTGGTTAGCTGCAACTCTTGCTGCAATTGGCGGATTTGCTGTCGCAAATGGCGGCGAATACGGGCATCCAGTGCAGACAGGGGCTCATCCAGCAACAAAATACGAGGCTCCATAACCAGGGCCCGGGCCAGGGCCACCCTCTGACGCTGGCCGCCCGACAGCTCATGTGGCATGTTTTTTTCCTTGCCTTGCAATTCGACCCGCGCAATCGCCTGCCCCACCTTCTCTTGAACCAACCCCTTGTCCATTTTGCGCAAATTCAGGCCAAAGGAAATATTGGCTTCCACGGTCATATTGGGAAACAGGGCATAACTTTGAAAGACCATGCCAATACCCCGATGCTGGGCCGGCGCAAACGTGATGTTTTCATTGTCCACCTGAATATACCCGCTATCAGGCTGGGTCAAGCCTGCAATGCAACGTAACAAGGTAGACTTGCCACAACCGCTTGACCCCAACAAAGTCACAAACTCACCTTTTTCAATGGTAAAACTCAATTCATCAAGAATAACGGAATCGCCAAATCGCTTGGCCAAATTGGAAACGGTTAAATAAGACATGATTTAAGCTTTATTGAAACGGTTGGCAAGCAAGGTAAACAGCAGAATGAACACAAAATAGCTGATCACAATAGCACTGGTAAAATGACCACTGGTCTGGCGCATATTGAACAGGTAAATCTGCAGGGTTTCAAAGCGGGTTCCCACCAGCATATTGGCAAAAACGAATTCACCAAACAGCAGTGAAAAAGCAATGAACCAGGCCGAGGCAATGCCCTTGCGGATATTGGGCAGCACCACTTGCATAAACCCCTGACAACTGCTGGCGCCCAACAAACTGGAGGCATCCATCAAATCATGCAGGTTCAGGGCCCGCAGATTATTAACCAGGGAACGATACATAAAGGGCAACACAATCGTGAAATAGCAGCCCACCAGAATCCAGGGAGTACCCATCATGGGTGAGCCGGCATAAATTTGCAGCAAGCCTGCCGTGGCAACAATTGGCGGCATGGCAAATGGAAGCAGAATCACCAGATCCATGATTTTCTGCCATTGCCGATAACGGTATTCCATCATAAAAGCCAATGGCAGAATCACCAGTAAGCTAACGATAATGGAAACCATGCAAAGTAAAACAGATCGGCCAAAGGCCATCAGAAAGCGAGGATCGCTCCAGAGTTGCACATACCACTTCAAGCTTAAGGCATCAGGCAAAATGGTTGCGCCCCAGGAAGTTGAAATGGAATACAAAAAAGTGGCCAGCAAGGGCACCAGCAAGATCAACATAACCACGCCAATCACAAGCAGATGCATGCCCTGTCTGGAGTCCTGTTTATGCATAACGTCTCCTGCGCATCAGCCACTGGTTAATCATGGTGACCATGACCAGCTGTACAACCAGAACAATGGAAAGCGCCGCGGCCAGGTTCGGGTTCAGGGAAATATCACCGGCCACCAGGGCCCCGATACGAATCGGGATCAGGTTAACATTACTGGCCGTGAGCGCAAAAGCCGTGGCATATGCACCCAGTGCATTGGCCAGCAACAACACAAAAGTACCCAGTAAGGAAGGGAAAAGAATGGGCAGCACCACCTTGCGCCAGTAATCAAAAGTACTGGCGCCCAGCAATCGGGATGCTTCCTCCCAGTCATCCTTCAGGGCATCAAATGCCGGGTAAAGCAGCAAAATAGCCAAGGGAATCTGAAAATACGTATACACCACCGTCAAGCCGGCACGGGTGTATAAATCAAACCCGTTCAGAAACCCCGTTTTATTCAACAACAACGTAATGGCACCATTGGTTCCCAAAATAATAATGAACGCAAATGCCAGGGGCACGCCGGCAAAGTTATTGCTCATATTCACAAAGGCAATCACCCATTGCCGAACCCTGCCTTGCACGAATCGTAAGGACGAAGTAGCCAGCAGGCCAATCAGCAGTCCCAGAAAACTGGAGTACAGTGATAACCAGAAACTGTTTTCAATGGCAATCAGGTAAAACTTGCTACTTAAAATTTTTTTATAATTGGCCAGCGTAAAACCACCCTCGTCTGCCATAAAACTGTTAACCAGCACCCAATAGGTGGGAGCCAGGCAAAAAGCGCCCAGCATCAACACAAAAGGAACAAAGAGCCATAAATGGGCCCTGGAAGGCTTGGCGAGCATCATGAGAGGAAAGATTTCAGTTCATCGTTCCGGTTGACGGCAAGACCCAAGGCCAACGCACACAAATCCCGTATCTGAACCTGTTTGATTTCAGTGCCCGCAGCCTTGTGATTAAACCCCTGCCCCACCAGGAAAAGCGGCACTTCCCTTTCCTCGGGCAAATGCCCGCCATGGCTACGATCGACATTCATTCCATGATCGGCAGTGACAATAATTTTATAACCCTGCTCCTGCCAGACAGGCAAATAGTGCGACAACAACACGTCCACTTTACGGGCCGCATTACGGTAATCGGCACTGTCCCCACCCGAACGATGCCCCATATCATCCACATTCATGGTATGAATGAAAAGAAAATCGGGATCATGGGTTGTGCGCAAATGCTCGGCATCCAGCAATAAATGGGAGTCTGGATAGGTATCTTCATGATAGAAGATACCATGCTGAATAGCCAATGAAGAATCATTGGTAAAACGGTCGCGCACCGCATCATACGGTGCGCGGTTATAAAGTTCACTGATCCAGCTGTAAGCAGCGGCCGCTGTTTTCAGCCTAGCCTTGCGGGCAAGATGAAAAATGCTTTCCTGTTTGGAAAGTTGCACAATCTGGTTATGCCGGATACCGGACACCACCGGATTGCTGCCCGTTAAAATACATTCGTATAAAGGACGGGACAGCGATGGCAGCTCGCACTGCAGCTTGAACACCGAGGCCTGGCGGCTTTCACATAACGCATGCAAATAACCCATGGCGTGCCTGGCCACATGCCAACCCAAGCCGTCGATAAGAATCAGTATAACTTTATGTTGATGCATGGTTTTGGACTTATTGATGAATCAGCACATGTTCCTGCATCAGCTCAGGCAGCTTCTTGGACAAGGCATCCCAGGCGGCCTGGTCTTTGATGGGCTGAACATTTTTGTACGCTTCGGCAGGCAACAACCTGGCTTTGGCTTCTTCAGTCAACACAACCTTGTCGCGAATGGGACGGGCATAACCCTTGGCCAGATTGTTTTGGCCTGCATCGCTAAAGATGTATTCACGCGCCAGTTTGGCCGCATTGGGGTGCTTGGCGTATTTATTGATAATAGTGGCATAACCCGCCATGATTGAGCCATCTTCAGGAATCACAACGGTAAAACGCTTGGGATCAATCTGGTCACGATAGTTAAGTGCATTGAAGTCCCACAGCACCCCCACTTCCACTTCACCTTTTTCAAGTGTGGCCAGTGTGGGATTGCTTAATGACAGACGTTTTTGCCTGGCCAGTTCACCAAACAGTTCCAGGGCTGGGGTCACGTTTTTTTCATTGCCACCCAAGGCAACCGCCGCAGCCAGCACTGCATTGTTGGCCTGTGCCGCTACGCCGACATCTCCCAACGTAACCTTATACTTGCCAGAGGTCAGGTCTTTCCAGCTTTTGGGTGCGTTTTTAACCGTGTCATTATTGATGATGAAAGCGATTGCGCCGGTATAAGCCACTGCCCAATGACCTTCCTTGTCTTTCGCCCATTCAGGAATTTCATTCCAGGTGGTGGGTTTGTAGGCCTGGGTCACTCCCTTGTCAACCGCGATAGGGCCAAAACTTTGGCCAACATCGCCAATATCAGCCGTTGCGTTTTCTTTTTCTGCCGCAAACTTGGCAATTTCCTGTGCCGAAGACATATCGGTATCCTGGTGTTCCAGCCCGTAGTTGGTTTTCAGGTCAGCCCAGGTATCTTTCCAGTTAGCCCATGAGTCAGGCATACCCACACTATCCACACGACCTTCTTTTTTTGCCGCCTCAATAAGCGAAGTCAAATCAGCGGATTGTGCCTGTGCCACCAATGGCAACGATGCCAGACAGACTGCCAGCCATGCTTTTTTCAAACTCATTGTTCTTCCTTGGGAAAATAAACAAGGCACACAATATGCCTTTTGCATAAGAATAAGGAGGAACCGAGTATAAGGATGCTTTATTGCCAATTCATGACATGCACAACAAATTGCAAGGCATTAAGCAAACACCCTTATTCGGCATACAGCCATGTCATGCAAAACAGATAACAGCCTATCATTACCAGTATCAGGTATAACCAATACCAGTATAAGAAATGGTCTTGTTCATCATTCCCATTTCCCATCATAATAAATCTGACTTTTATCAATTTAAAAATCCAATCACTTCATCAGTCAAAGGCACAGCAATGCAAACAATCCAAGAGGAAAGCCAGGAAGAACATTGGAAACGCAACCTGTACGTGTGCGTATTCGGTTCATTTACCACCTTAATGGCCATGACGCTGGTGCTGCCATTTCTGCCCATCTACATTGAGCAACTGGGAGAAACCGACCCCGAATCCATTATTCGCTGGTCAGGTTATGCTTTTAGCGCCACCTTCCTGACAGCGGGCCTGATGGCTCCCGTCTGGGGTAAGTTTGCCGACCATTTTGGCCGCAAGCCCATCTTGATCCGCGCCAGCCTGGGGATGGCCTTTTGTATTGCCTTAATGGGCATGGTGGGGAATGTGCAGGAGCTGTTTGGCCTGCGTCTGTTAATTGGCATTTTAGGTGGGTATGCCTCTGGGGCCACGATTCTGGTGGCCACCCAAACCCCCAAAGCACATACCGGCTGGGCCGTAGGCACCCATGCTGCCGGCATGTTGGCGGGCAACCTGCTGGGGCCGTTGGTGGGTGGATTGCTGCCCGGTTATATTGGCATTAGAAATACTTTTTTTCTGGCTGCCGGGGTTATTTTTATTGCTTTTCTGGCAACGGCCTTTTTAATTAAAGAAACCCGTTTCAAACGGAAGGCGGCTGCCAGCCAAATCGTGAACAAATCCGATGGTTTCTGGCAAAACGCCCCCAGCCGCAACCTGGTCCTGTTAATGCTTGGCTGTGCCGCCCTGTTAATGTTTGCCAATTACTCGGTTGAACCCATCATCACCCTGTACATGGCCAGCCTGCACACCCTCACGCAAAACATTCCATTGCTGGCTGGTATTGCCATTTCAGTCACTGCCTTTGGCAGCCTGCTGGGATCGGCCAGAATTGGCCGACTGGGTGATCAGAAAGGCCATCTTTGCGTGCTGGTTGCCTGTTTCCTGTTTACCGCCCTGACCCTGCTTTTACAGGCCTTTGCCTGGGCTGACTGGCAATTTATTGTATTAAGGTTTTTAATGGGGATTGGCTTAAGCGGCCTGATGCCAGCCATTACCGCCCTGATCCGGCATAATGTGTCGGGCCATATTGCCGGCACCGTACTGGGTTACTCAACGTCTGCCCAATATCTTGGCATGGTCCTGGGCCCGGTTGCCGGTGGCATGGTGGCAAACCTGTATGGAATGACGGCCGTATTCATCATGACTGCAGGCATCATGGCCACAGCCGCCTTGCTGATTGGCATATCAAGAAAGCGCCAGCACAAGGTGGCTTCCCACTTGATTAACCCAATCAACCGTTAAAACTTTATTTTTCTTCCTCATGCCGGGTCACCAGTACCTGGTCAATCCGGTAATTGTCAATATCCACCACTTCGAACTTGTAGCCCTCATACAAGACGAAGTCGGTGGGACGTGGCACTTTACGCAGCTTGTACATGATGAACCCGGCCATGGTTTCGTAATTGTTTTCAAAACCCTCAAATTCCTTAATGGTCAGGGCGGCCATCACCTCCTCGATAGGTGTCATGCCGTCCATCAGCCAGGAATGGTCATCGCGTTTTACAATCCACTCTTCCTGCAGGGAACCCACCAAATCCCCCATCACGGTACTCATGACATCTTGCAGGCTTAGCAGGCCCACCACCAGTGCGTACTCATTCACCACCAGACTGAAATCTTCCTTGGCTGCCCGGAACTGCTCAAGCGCCTCGAACAGGGTGAGTGTATCGGGCAGCACCAGCACCTTGCGGACAATGGGGGCGGTTCTAAGAGATAAATCCTTGCCCTGCAGGATACGGGGCAAAATATCCTTGGAATCCACATAACCAATCACGTGGTCCAGCGTATCCTGACAGACCGGAAACTTGCCATGTGGAAATTCGGCGATTTTCTGGCGGATATTTTCTTCGGTTTCATTCAGGGAAAAATACACAATGCTTTCACGTGGCGTCATGGCAGAAGGCACAATGCGCGAATCCATCTCGAACACGTTGCGAATCATGTATTGTTCCTGCTGCAAGACTCCACCGCCCTGTGCGCCGGCTTCGGCCAGGGCCACAATATCATCACCGGTAATTTCCTCTTCGCGCACTTGCGGTACCCGCATAAGACGAAGAATGAGATTGGCCATACTGCTGAACAACCACACCAGGGGCGCAAACACCAGCATGCAAAACTTCATGGGCTTGACCACAGCCATGGCCTGTTTTTCAGGCCGGGCCATGGCAAGGCGCTTGGGAATCAGGTCTGAAAACATCACAAACGAGGCCGTGACCAGTAAAAAGGACAGCAAAAATGACCAAGTGCCCAGCATAGGCCCGTTGTAAATAACCGAAACAAGTGTGGCCACATAAGGTGACAAGGCGCTTTCACCGACGATACCGGCCATAATCGCTACCGCATTTTGCCCGATCTGGATCACGGTAAAAAAGTTGCCGGGGTTTTCCTGCAAGGCCAGCACCTCTTGTGCTTTGGCATTACCCTCATTGGCCAGCAGACGCAGCTTGATTTTGCGTGAAGCGGCCAGGGAAATTTCCGAAATGGAAAAGAAACCACTGATAATAATCAGCAGCAAAAGAAAAAACACGTGTGTGAGCAAATCACCAACCGACATAAACAACCACTAAGAGTCTGTAACCCTGTGATTTTGTACCATTTGACAGGAAATGGCAATGGAAACCGGCTTCTTAGAGGCATGGTTTCCCCTATCGCTGAACCATTATGCGTCCAGCCTGAACAACCCATTGAAAAGATAAAGAGCCGCTGGATACTGGCTGTTGATTTTCCATCCTTACTGGGCAACCCGGGCTAGCTCCATCGCCCGGGGGCGTAGGTAAACACCGGCAAAGACCAGCGCCAGCGAATGGCGGCAAGACGCAAAGCCAGACCAAAACTGAATGAAGCCAGCAAATTAATGTCATGGCTAACACCCCAGTGCCGCAGGCATAAATACAATATGGCAACCAGCAGCGAAACACTGGCATACAGTTCCTTGCGTAGCACCATGGGCGTGCGATTACACAACAGGTCACGCAATATGCCCCCAAAGATACCGGTGGTAATACCCGCCATAATAACAACGGTGGTGCTGTATTCCAGCTTCAGGGCCACATTACAGCCAATAACGGTAAAGGCGATCAAACCCATTGCGTCGAGCACCAGGAAAATGGAATGCAGTCGATGCATGTAACGGGCAACCACCATGGTAAAAAGGCCGGCAAGAATCGTGATGTGGATATACATGGGGTGCTGGGTCCAGGAAACCGGGTAATTGCCCAGCAACATGTCACGCACCGTACCACCGCCCAAAGCGGTAATAAAGGCAACGAAAGCCACACCAAACATGTCCATATTGCGTCGGCCGGCGGCAAGCGCACCCGACATGGCCTCGGCGGTAATCGCCACGATATAAATATAGAGAAGCAAACTTGAATCCTTGTTGTTTTATGCTGCCTCTCCCCCTGTCCTTTTACCTGAGAGTTTATGCAGTTATATAAACGGCTTGCCCCTTCGGTGGGTTGCCAAACAACCTCTCTCCAGCTGGCGTTACGATTGTGCTGTTGTCCTTGTCAAGAAAACAGCCACCATTCGAATACGTTTCGCAGTTACGATGCCTGAGCGATTATGGGAGTTTGCGCCTTCGGCGGGAACCACGCTTTAGCCAGCCCCTCTCTCCTGCGAAGCAGAGGATTATACTTCAAGTAAATCCTGTTTTGTGAGATGGTAAAAATTTAAATTAATATCCGGCATAAATTATGATTTCCCACGCTGGAGCATGGGAACAGGGTGGAGGCTCAGTTCACTTCGCCCGGAAACGCGCTGCTCACCACAAATAAGCCTTATTGGTCCTGTTTTCCATTTCCAATACTTTTCTGGCTCCCATGCTCCTGCGTGGGAGCGCAAAAATGGGTACCCAACTTTTTAGGGTCAGTTCACGGAGCGTGGGAGCGAACAAATGAAGAAAATCAATAATCAAACAGGAAAAAAATTACTTTTCAGCTGCCAGCAAATCCAGCGCAACATCAACAATCATGTCTTCCTGCCCCCCCACCATTCTACGACGACCCAGTTCAACCAGAATATCAACCGTTTTCAACCCATAGCGTTGTGCCGCTGCTTCAGCATGCCGTAAAAAGCTGGAATAGACCCCCGCATAACCCAAGGCCAGTGTTTCCCGGTCAACACGCACCGGGCGATCCTGCAAAGGACGAACCAAATCATCTGCCGCATCCATCAGCTTGTATAAATCACAACCATGATTCCACCCCAGACGATCGGCAGCAGCAATAAAAACTTCCAGTGGTGCATTTCCCGCTCCCGCGCCCATACCGGCTAAACTGGCATCCACCCGGTCACACCCTTCTTCAACCGCGACAATACTATTGGCAACACCCAAACCAAGATTATGATGGGCATGAATACCCGTTTCAGTGTTTGGATCCAACGTATCCTTAAAGGCCCGAAACCTGTCCCTGACCCCATCCATACTCAAAGCGCCACCTGAATCCACAACGTAAATACAAGTGGCACCGTACGATTCCATCAATTTGGCTTGTTTAGCCAGTTCCCCGGGGCTTGTTAGATGACTCATCATTAAAAAGCCAACGGCATTCATGCCAAGTTCACGGGCATAGGCAATATGCTGCCTTGAAATATCAGCTTCGGTACAATGTGTCGCTACGCGCACCACCCGCGCACCGGCATCATAGGCAGCACGCAAATCATGTATGGTCCCTATACCGGGCAAAAGCAAAGTGGCAATTTTTGCATGCTTGGCCGTTTCGGCTGCAGCCGCAATCCATTCAAGATCGGTATGTGCGCCAAAACCATAGTTAAATGACGATCCTTGCAAACCGTCACCATGTGCAACCTCAATAGAATCTACCCTGGCATCATCAAGCGCCTTAACAATTTGCCTAACCTGCCCTATCGAATATTGGTGACGGATAGCATGATTGCCGTCACGCAAAGTCACGTCAGAAATATAAAGCTTTTTATTATCTTTCATTACTCAGTGTTCCTTTTAAGCGCGTGCAGTCAAATACTGACTTCTGATTGATTAATAATCCGTGCGGCCATCTTTTCGGCAGTTATTAAGGCTGCACTGGTCATAATGTCAAGATTTCCCGCGTAGGCAGGAAGGTAATGGGCCGCCCCCTCAACCTCCAGGAAAATAGACGTTTTTAAGCCACTCACACGACCAACAGCAGGTATATTTAACGGATGTTTTTCAGAAATACGTTCAAACTGTACCTTCTGTTTTAAACGATAGCCAGGTACATATTGCTGTACGTCGCCAACCATTTGAGCTATTGATTCCTCTATGGCGTCCTCATCGCCCGGCTCGCTCAAACAATAAACGGTGTCTCTCATGATAAGCGGTGGCTCAGCCGGATTTAAAACAATAATGGCCTTTCCTTGCTGAGCCCCGCCTACCGCCTTAATCGCGGTAGAAGTGGTTTCGGTAAACTCATCAATATTGGCCCGTGTGCCCGGACCGGCGCTTTTACTTGAAATACTGGCAACAATTTCAGCATACATGACAGGAACAATACGAGAGACGGCTGCCACCATCGGAATCGTGGCCTGCCCGCCGCATGTCACCATATTCACATTCAAGGCATCAAGATGTGCTTCGCCGTTAACCACCGGCACACAATAGGGTCCGATAGCGGCCGGGGTCAAATCAATCATTCTTAAATCCGGTCGCAACTCACGTAAGAATTTGTCATTTTTCAGGTGTGCCCCGGCACTTGTGGCATCAAAAACAATATCAATACTGTCAAACACCGGAAGGTGGGACAGCCCCTCCACGCCCTCATGGGTTGTAGCCACACCTAAACGGCCCGCACGGGCAAGACCATCCGATGCGCTGTCAATACCCACCATGGCCCCCATTTCTATATGTTTGCCATGACGCAAAATTTTAATCATCAAATCAGTACCGATATTACCCGAACCGATAATAGCGGCTTTCAGCTTTTTACTCATTGTGCTTCTCCTTTTACTGCTGGTCCATGAAATACCTTATTCAACTCTTGCGCCACTGGCCTTAACCAGTGGAATCCATTGTGTATTTTCACGTTCAAGATAATTACCAAACTGTTTGGATGTCATTGGGATCGGCTCCAACCCCTGCTCTGTAAAACGCTGACTCACTTTTGACGATTCCATGGCTTTTACAATTTCCTGATTCAAACGCTCAACAATAGGCTCAGGCGTTCCTTTTTTTACAACAGCACCAAACCACACGCCGGCATCCACACCATCAATACCCAACTCAGCCAATGTAGGCACATCGGGTAACAAGGCAGAACGCTTCTCGGATGCAATGGCCAATGGTTTTAGCTTGCCTCCCTTTATAAGCGGCGATGTCGTAATAATGGGATCAAACATCATGGCCACACGACCACTCATCACATCCTGCAAAGCAGGAGAAGACCCACGATAGGGAACATGCACTAATTTTGCGCCGGTTTTTTCTATGAATAATCCACCCAGCAAATGCCCGATTGAACCGATGCCCTGTGAGGCATAGTCAATCCCTTTTTCCTGTTTTTTGGAATGGGCGATCAGCTCATTGACCGAGTTAATCGGACTGTCCTGCGGAACCACCAAAACCAGAGGCGACGTTACCAGCGTTGTGACCGGGTGGAAATCTGCAATTGGGTCAAATGAAAAATCCTGGTAAAGCGTTGGATTAATGGCAAACATTTCTGTTGCAGCCACAAAAACCGTATGGCCATCGGCTTTGCCGTTTTTGACCCTATGCGCGGCTATTTGCCCCCCTGCACCCGGCCTGTTTTCAACAATAACAGGCTGTTTCATGCTTTCCTGCATTTCCTGTGCAACCAAACGGGCAACCACATCGGTCACACCACCGGCTGGAAATGGCAGAACCATGGTAATCGGTTGCTCAGGATAAGTTTGTGCTATTGAAGGTGTACTAACGGCCATACAGGCAATAAACAGCGCACCAAGTAAGGTATGTTTTTTAAAAAACATCGTTGTCTCCGTATTATTTATAAATAAAACTTAAAGTATTTTTATTTATCAGAAAAGCAGGCACACACAGTACCCACACCGCTAATTCTTGCCTCATACCGTTGCCCGGGTTCAACCGCAACCATCGGACCTAATGCACCGGTTAAGATCAGGTCACCCGCACGCAACGGTTCTCCCAGTGACACTAATTTACGGGCCAGCCACACCGCCGCATTGAGCGGATGCCCCAGACAATCCGATCCCTGCCCTGCCGAGACAGATGTACCATCCCGAAACATCTCCATTTTTACGGCTCCAAGATCCAGGCCCGTTAAGGAAACCGGTACGGCACCAATCACCACCAAGCCACTGGAAGCATTGTCAGCAACCGTATCCACGTAGGAAATATCCCAGTTTTTGATTCGACTGCCCACCACTTCAATGGCGGGCAGGGCATAATCAATCGCCCCCATCACATCAATCAAGGTCGCGTCTGCTGCCGTCAGGTCATGCTTAAGAACCAGGGCAATTTCCGCTTCAACTTTTGGCTGCATCGTCCTTTCATAGGCAATGGGCTCATTACTGCCAAATACCATATCAGCAAACAAGGTACCAAAATCAGGTTGACTCACCCCAAGCTGATGCTGTACGGCAAGCGAGGTCAAGCCTATTTTTCTACCCACCACACGGCGTCCCTGCGCACGCCCTGCCGCTACATTGATTTTCTGAATTTCGTAAGCATCGTCCTCATTTCCCGGCGTGAGCAAGTCCCTGACAGGGCTCACCGCCACCCCTGTTTTTTCTGCGTTAAGCAGACAGTCCGCAATATTTTTTAATACTTTCAAATCAGTCATTTAATATCCTTCGTATTTGATTTATGCGGCGACACTTTCAACCAATCTCAAAGACTGTGCCTGCATGGTTGCAAAACCGGCAATCCACTCGGGAATAGGACGGTAATAATCAAGAGATGCTTTATAAGGGCCATGAGCATTTAAAGCGGCAAATGCAGCGACCCACGAACGAATTTCATGGGCAGACTTGCCACCCTGTTCGGTAATTGAGTCATTGCTCATGTCATCAATGGCCATCCAGTCTCCACGGGCAAGAATATCTAAAAAATTCCTGTCCCATTCAGGGTTAAGAGGCCGCAGGCTGCTGTCACCAGACGTAAACTGTCTGGCGGCGGAAATCGTGCGCTCCTGTCGCGCGGCACGGGCCTGGGGGGTGGGATTGCGTCCGGCTATCAGGCGCTCGGCAACCTCGGCGCAAGCATTGGCGATTTCAGGAACCGGGGGCTCATGAGAAATCCCGCCCGAACCGACAAGCAGCACGCGTTTATTCAAACCGGAAAGGAAACGGCCAATCGCATCCCCCAATAAGCGCGAACGCCGACAACTCGCCATCGGAGGAGCCACAGAGTTAATGAATACGGGTATCACCGGGTAATTGTCCAAACCACCCAAAAGGACCTCAAGTGCCTGGGCAAACCCATGATCAACCTGCATGCGGTATGACAACGCAATATCAATATCCGCCGCAAGTACCGCCTCGTTCATTGCCAGCGCAATATCTCTGGGGACATCAAGCGGCCCCGCCAGGCTTTTATAATCACCAATCGAGGTTGCCTCGACCCCAATACAAAACTGTGGCATGAGATCATAGAAAAAACCATTGTAATGATCCGGTGCAAACACAACGACCAACTCGGGATCGAAAGCCTGCACCCTTTTTTTCATGGCAGCCTGCAATGCTTCCACCTCGGCCAGAATCTCGGGTACAGGATCATGATAGCCCTGCAAAGGGGTGTGAGATAAACACTCCAAAATAATTGTCATATAAAACTCCTGCCGCAATCTATGCTGCATTCCTCTTGATATTGTTAATTTCCTGCGCCGAACAAACGATTTTGGTCAAGGCCAGTTTTTTACCTAAAGCCAGAATAGAAGCAGATACCTGCTGTGGTGAACACATACCGGCAATAAAACGGTCGGGGCGTAATAACAAAACAGAGTCAGACTGACTGCCAAACCACTCCTTGATTTTCACCGTTGCGTCACCAAGCACAATCAGGTCTTCAGTAACATCATCCGTAAAAGCCATTTGAGCCTCGGGCTTGACCACAACAAAACAGGCACCCAGTTTTTTCCATACTGCCCGAGCCTCATCGCTCAAACCAAACGTAGGATCGGTACCCCAGGAAACAATGGCAAAACGGTTTCCGATAGCATCATCAAACCGGACAAGCTGACCATCCCGAGTACGGACAAAAGGCTGGATAAACATGCGTCCCACCGGAGAATTACCCAGAGGATCCCGGCCATGCACCAGACGTCCCATTAGGGAGTCACGCTTCTCACTCATCAAACCCAGCATTCTTCCAAGCGCGGAGTTACCCCGGCGTTCAAGCCAGCGGGCCAATTTACCGTGGGGTTTGGGCTCAGGCAGCAAAACCACGCCTGATTCATAACGGGGCATCGGTTTAAATCGCATTTCAACCACATAGCGTTTAACCGGCGGAATGGCATTTAACAAAAGCGTCAGACCATCACGCAAATTGGCCCCAAACTTACTTGAAGGTGCAAAAATATCACCTGCCACTTCAGACAGATGAATCATTGAACGTGCGTGATTGCGGCGCTCTGTGCCATAGGTATCCAGTAATGAATCTGCGGCGGTACCTTTAATCACCATCGCCAGTTTCCAGCCCAAATTGCTGGCATCACGAATACCGCTGTTATACCCCTGTCCCTGCCAGACAGGCATAATATGGGCGGCATCACCCGCCAGTAAAATACGGTTCACCCTGAAATGGGCGGCAAGACGCGCATTATGCGTATAAACACGTTTACGGATGTAATCCACGCCAGTCGGATCAGTAACCACTTTGCCAACCAGCTCGGCCAGTTTTACCGGGTCATTAAAGGACTCTTCGGTTTCACCCGGCATCACCATGAACTCGAAACGGCGCACACCATGCGGCAATGCGGCAGATACATAAGGCCGCTCGGGATCACAATACAGATAAATATTTGGCGTACCTACCGGATCATGACGAACATCAAGAACAATCCATTGATTGGCCTTTGTTCTGCCTTCGAAAGGCAGGTTCAGGGTACGGCGAACGAAACTGTTGCCGCCATCGGCGCCCACCATATAAAAAGCCCTGACCGTACTTTTTACGCCTTCATTACTTTCCAGATTAAGCGTAACGCCTTGTTCATCCTGGGTAAAACTGCCAACCGTTTGTCCAAACATGACCTTGACAGCAGGAAAACGGCTTAATCCCTGGTATAAAATGCGATCTGCCAAAGGCTGGTGAAAAGCATTTCGACGTGACCAGCCAAACTCTTCGGTACGAGGCTCAATAGAGGCAAAACAGCGCCCACGCGGTGTTATAAAACGCATCCAGTGAAAAGGGGTAATATGTGGCATGAGTTCATCTGCCAGCCCCACCGACTGGAACACACGCAAGGCCTCATCATCCAGACCGATAGCGCGTGGATAATCAATAATCGTATCGAGCTTTTCGATAAGGATGACGCTTACGCCCTGAGTGCCTAAAATATTGGCAATCATCAATCCTACAGGGCCTGCACCAATAATAGCAACGTCAGCCGATAATTGTTCAGGATACACGGATCCCCCTGCCAGGTCCATGACATTATTCATATCTCCTCCAGACTTTTTTGTATTTGGTTTTTTTGTTTAAATCAGACGGTAGATGCCTCGGGAACTTCTTTACCTAAAAGAAAATCCACATGAATACGGTTAAAGGTTTGCGCATCTTCAAACTGGGGCCAATGTCCACACCCATCCATCACGGTAAACAAAGCCCCCGGAATCATGGAGGCCATGCGACGACCTTCCGTCACGTCCGCGGTCGGGTCGTCTGATGTCCACAGCACCAATGTGGGTGCTTTGATACGGCCATAATCTTCGGCCCGTAAAATATTGCGCTGGCGGATCTCCATTTCCTGAAGCGCCATATTGCCACGCTGGGCCTCAATCATGCCGGGCTGTGCGTAAATGGCCTGACGTGTGGCCACAAGATCATCGTTCACTTTGCTTTTATCAGCCATTAACCATTCAAGCCTGGCCTTAATAAATTCCCATGACGGGTCTTCAACCGCACGCATCGATAAAGACCTCAGGCGTTCCATCACCACCGGATCAGCCTGCGAACCACCCGCTGTATTTAACACCAGGCGCTCCACCCGTTCAGGATAATCAATGGCCAAACGTGCAGCGACCCAACCGCCCAGCGATTCACCCGTAAAAGACGCTTTTTCAATACCCAGCTTATCCATGACTTTCAGGACATGATCCACATAATGTGAAATCTCACGGGCACCCTCCGGTTTATCGGTCCAGCCATGGCCAATCATATCGATGGCCCATAAATTAAAATGCTCAGCATGCGCCTTCAGGTTGCGCACATAGGCTTCGGCATGCCCGCCCACACCATGCAACATGATAAGAGCGGGTTTATCCTCTTGTCCCGCATGCAAAAAACGGGTAGAAATACCGTTTGCATCCAACCAGCCCTGCGTAAATGAAACACCACACAAATCAGCCCAAACACTTTGATATCCAGCGGGTGATACATGATTGACCATTGTCATGACTTGCTCCTTATTTGTTTTAAGTTTGATATGGATCAAGTCTAAGGGAATTGCCACTTTACAGAAAAAAAATATCCAATATGTGCAAGGAGTGCACACACGTATTTAAAAGAAGATTTAACAATGACTGACAAAACAACAAATTATGCCCATGTACGTGGACTTTCGCGCGGACTTGCCATCCTGAAGGCATTGAACCAGATGCAAAGTGGCCACGCCTCATCGCAACAGCTTAGCCAGATGGTCGGGCTGCATCGCACAACGGTAAGGCGTTTACTGGAAACCCTGATAACCGAGGGACTGGTCAGGCGCAGCGATTCGGATGACACTTACCGCTTAACGATAAAAGTACGTGAATTAAGTGAAGGTTTTACTGATGATGAATGGATTTCCTCTATGGCCGCACCGCTGATGGGCGAGCTGATGCAGCGCATCGTGTGGCCGTCAGACTTAACCACTTCGGACGGCAGTGAAATGATTATTCGCGAAACCACGCACCGCTACAGCCCTTTATCGTTTCATCGGGCCATGGTGGGCCGACGCCTTCCCATGCTGCTGACTTCTGCCGGGCGGGCGTATTTTGCCAATATTAATGATTCAGAACAAGAAAATATTTTAAGCCTATTACGTTCGGGAAGTGCCGGAGAAGAACAGGCCGCACTTGCCAATGACAGCGCTTATATAAAAAATTTAATAAGAAGCGTAAGAAATGCCGGTTTTGCGTGGAATCGGGGAGACTGGTCCGATCAGCAAAAAATCAGTGCCATTGCGGTCCCCATTATTCACAGAACGCGCGTGTTGGGTTGTTTGAATGTGGTCTATCTGACCAAAGCCATGAGTAAAAAAGAAGCGGAAGTAAAGTTTATCCAACCGCTTCAGGATATTTCCTCAAAAATTGAATCAATGATGGAAAAGCAGCAATTATTGATTGAATCTAAAAACAGTCGTGACGCATGCGAAAAGTGATTGAATCAATACATGTGACCAATGACTTACCACCTCACTCGCCCTCAGTGAATTCCTCGGCCCGTTTTACGAGCTTGTCAACCATCGTCGCCAGTTGTTGCAGTTCTTCTTCGGTGAATGGCTCAAGCAGAAAGGCAGCCTGTTGCTCGGAATGAGGAGCAATTTCACGAAAAGTCTGTTGCCCGAAATCAGTTAACCAAAGCAGGGATCGCCGATGATTGTCGGGATCACGCTCGTCACGCACACGACCTGCATTACGCAGACCTGTCACGGCACGACTAATATTCATGGGATGCAGCCCCGTCAGTGCAGCGATATCTTGCGATGCAATACCTGGACGATTGGCCAGTACAACGATGGTTCGCCACTCGGTCAGCGTCAGGGCATGCTGCTTGGCAAACTTGCCGAAAAACGGCCGTGTGAGCAGGTTGGTTAGTTTAAGCAAACGAAAACCCACCATTTCGGGTGTTAATGAAGGACGCCAGACAGTGGTGGTAGGTGCCTTGGAAACAGCCTTATCTTCGTCTCGTGGCCGGATTTGTGACGAAGCGTGCGACAGTTTAGTGGTTTGGTCCATAATATTTTTATAAAAATTGGGTGATGATTGTTTGTAATCTGAACATGGTAATCTCCCCAATCAAACTCCGTAATATGCATATATTTTATATAGTACATGATCACGATGAGAAAGCTAATGCCAGTAACTGAAAAAATAGGCTTTTCTCACATCTAGGGATTTTACTTATATCAATAACAAAAGATATCGATAATAATTGTTATTGATAATAATTTAAATGATATATATCAAACAATCCGTTGTTTATCCAGGAGACAAACCATGCTTCGTTCCTTCATGAAAAAGCGCTTGCTAAGACAAGTGGTACTGGCAACATCCAGCTTGCTAACCGCTGGCTATGCACTGACTACCCATGCAAACTCATCAGCCCCTTTATACAAGGAACTGCCTGAAGCCGTCAAAAAAGCCGGCAAAATACACGTAGCTGGCGACCAGTTACCCCCCTACCGCATTACCGCTGAAGATGGCCGCACAATGAAAGGCCTTGAAGTGGAACTGATGCAGGCACTGCAAAAACAGCTGGGCGTACCCTTTGAAACCACCGTTGTTGCCAATGGACCCGCTATTTTCACAGGTGTTGACACCGGCCGCTACGATATTTCCTTCGGTCCAGCACTCGCAACAGCAGAACGCGAAAAACGCTATGACGTTATCCCCTGGCTCCTGAGCAAGCCCGCTTTCATTCTACCCACTCAACACGGATTGAAAACAGAAAAAATCCTGGATCTCTGTGGTCGTCGTATTTCTGTCATGTCCGGGTCTGCCGCCATTCGTGAAGTAGAAATCATGGATGGTATGTGCGAAAAAGCAGGTCTTAAAAAAACGCAACAAATCGTCATGCCAGACCAGAACTCCACCCTGCTTGCCGCCCAGTCCGGCCGTGCCGACGCCTTTTCCATGCAGTATGCCGCAGCGCTCCACTTGCTTAAAACCCGTCCAGGCGAATATACGGCACAAACAGACGAAACCAATACGCTGACCACACTGCGACTGGGTATGATACTTAAAAACAACTCCCCACTATCACCCGTAATGGTCACTGCCATGCAAAATCTGGTCGATAACGGTGAATACCAAAAAATTCTTGATAACTGGGGTCTGGCGCCGGCCAGTATTGACGTGATCCAGTTGAATCCGAACTCAAATAAACGATGAGCCAGGCATAATCATGACTAACCTATCCATGACCTCTGGCGCAGTATCCACTGTGCCTCCTGCATCCTCCACACCACAAAATTGCGTGGATGATGTTTCCAAAGCCATTTACCCTGCCAGTCTGTCACGGCGGCTGGGCACAATCGCCTTAGTCCTCATTGCAGTCTGGTTAATCTGGTTTTTAATCAGTAACCCGCGCTTCGAATGGCCCGTCGTTTTGAACTACCTGTTTGCGCCCGCCATTCTGGAAGGGCTGGGTGTTACGCTGGCATTAACGGTGATCAGTATGGTGGGGGGCGTACTGGTAGGAACCATTGCCGCCTTACTGCTCATGAGCGATTACGGGCCTGGTCGACGAGCCGCCAACGTGTATCTTTGGGCTTTTCGTGCCACACCACTCATGATCCAATTACTGTTCTGGTACAACCTGGCCTATCTGCTACCTACCGTTTCAATCGGCCTGCCCTTTGGCGAACCCTGGGTGGAATGGCGCACCATTGACTTGATCAACCCTTTCACCGCAGCCGTCCTGGGTTTAAGTCTGGCGGAAGGTGCTTATATGGCGGAAATCATGCGTGCCGGCCTGCTCTCTGTGGATCAACGTCAGCACGATGCCGCCAAGGCTATCGGCATGACACCAGCCCAGTCATTTTTTCGCATCATCGTACCTCAGGCCATGCGTTTTATCATTCCCCCCACCGGCAACCAGGTCATCAGCATGGCCAAGGCCACCGCGCTGGTATCCGTCATTGCCATGAACGACTTACTCTTTGCCGTACAGACCATTTATAACCGTACCTACGAAATCGTGCCGCTGCTCATGGTTGCCGTTTTCTGGTATCTGGTCGTGATTTCCTGCCTGTACCTCATCCAGTTCCGCCTGGAAAAGTATTACTCCAGAGGACACCAACGAACTGCAGTCATCGCTGCCGAAACAACCACTGCCTGAGGAAACATTGAACATGACTGTATCGTCTTCACACAGCCCAAAACGCAAAATACTCAGGGCTGAAAACGTCACGAAATACTACGGCCGTTATGTCGCCCTTGATAATGTCAGCCTTGATGTGCACGAAGGCGAAGTGGTGGCCATCATCGGACCGTCCGGTTCGGGAAAATCCACTTTGATCCGGTGCATGCATCAGCTTGAGTCTCTTGAAGGCGGGGCCATTTATCTGGACGACGAGCTATTGGGTTTTCGTCGTCATAAAAACCAGCTGCTGGCGCTCAATGCAAAGGCGGTGGCACGCCAGCGTCGTGAGTTGGGCATGGTCTTCCAGCAATTCGTACTGTTTCCGCACATGACCGTTGCAGAGAACATCATGGAAGGCCCTACAAGGGTACTGGGCGACAGTGTTGCTGATGCCCGGAAACTGGCTGAACACCTGCTTGAGCGAGTGGGATTATCTCACAAAATGGATGCTTACCCACCCCAGCTATCGGGTGGCCAGCAACAGCGGGTTGCAATTGCCCGTGCGTTGGCCATGCGCCCCAAAGTATTGCTATTTGACGAACCCACCAGCGCCCTTGACCCTGAACTGGTTGGTGAGGTTCTGAAAGTGGTAACCGACCTGGCTAAAGCCGGGAAAACAATGGTGGTAGTTACCCATGAAATCGGCTTTGCCCGCGAAGCGGCCGACCGGGTGATTTTCATGGAAAACGGTCGTGTCGTTGAACAAGGCGATGCGCGCAGCACCCTGACCGACCCTAAAACAGACAGATTGCGCACGTTCCTTTCACGGGTAATGTGAGCACTTTTTTTTATTTTCTCATTAACAAAAGATATTGAATGGATACCTAATTCATGACGAAAAAAATTAAATATCTATCCCCGACCGGTGTACTTGGCGTGGGATTTTCAGAAGACCACTTCATGGCGGCACTCAGTCCAGATCTGGCTTTCATTGGATGTGATGCCGGCTCAACAGACGGTGGCCCAGCCAATCTGGGGGGTAACAAACCCTTCTTCTCACATGGCGCTGTCAAACGCGATTTGCGCATTCTGATCAAAGGCGCCCGCCAAGTGGATATCCCACTCATGATTGGCTCCTGCGGAGGCAGCGGAGGGGACTGGAACCTTAACTGGGTTTGGGAGATCGTGCAGGAAATTGCACGCGAGGAGAACCTGAATTTCAAAACCGCCATCATTGAATCTGAACCTGATCGCGAACTACTCCTGCAAAAATACCGGGAAGGAAAATTCCGTGCACTGGATCCAGCGCCGGAAATTGACGAAGACACCCTGCGCGACACGGATCATATCGTGGCGATGATGGGTGCTGAAGCCTATCAGGAAGCCCTGACCAATGGAGCGCAAGTGATCCTGGCCGGTCGCTCGACGGATGCCGCTATTTTCGCCGCCATTCCAGTCGCGCAAGGGTTCCCGCCCGGACTGTGCTGGCACGCGGCCAAGATCATGGAGTGCGGGGGTGCAGCCGTGGTCAGCATGGAGAAACCCGAAGGCATGATTTGCACGATCACCGACGATTACTTTGAGCTTGAACCGGTGAGCCCCACCCAAAGCTGCTCTCCACTAAGTGTTGCCGCGCACGCCCTGTACGAAACCGGCGACCCCTACATGATGCGCGAACCCGGCGGTGTAATGGATCTGACCCATGCTCGTTACGAAGCATCAAGCGAACGCACTGTCAGAGTTTCGGGTAGTGCTTTTCACCCTGAACCTTATACCGTGAAACTGGAAGGCGCAAAAAAAACCGGTTATCGCGCCATGGTATTAGGTGGCGTACGCGACCCGATGATCCTGGGTCAATTCGACAGTTGGTTTGGTGGTTTGCAAGACTCCATCCGCAACAATATTGATGCGGTTTATGGAGAATCAATGGCGGGCAAATACCGCATTGATTTCAAACTATACGGCCACAGCGGCGTACTGGGCCCACGTGAACCCACCCAGGGCAAGACACCCACCGAGGTCGGTGTGTTGATGGTCAGCCAGGCCGAAACCCAGGAGGTGGCTTATGCCATCGCGGGTCAGGCGGCTCACATGGTACTGCACCACACTGTCCCAGAATGGCAGGGTCTGGTGTCAAACCTGGCCTTTCCGATTGCCCCGCATTTCTGGAGTTTAGACCCCGCTTACCAATTCGTACTCAATCATGTGGTGGAGCTGGACCACCCGCTTGAGCTACACCGCATCCGCTACGAGGAGATCTGATCATGGCCCTATTACGCGATTTCGCCAAACTTATACGCACCAAAAACGCCGGCCCCTTCCTGCTGACCGTTGACATTATGTTTCCCGATGCCGAAACCTACCGTCATGTCGCCAATAGCGGCGTGCTTTCCGTTGAATTGATGGCACACACCTTTAAGGTGCCCGCTGAGGTCGTCAAGCTGTTTCATTACGACCCCGCCAATGCCATCAAAGTTACCATTCCCCGTCCGGTAACTTCGGGGTCCCCTGAAGACACCGACCTGTTTGGCGGCCAACAATTTGCACCGCTTGTTGATGTCGTCGTTCCTGACATGCCTGCCCAACCTACCCCAATTATGGAGTTGAAAAATGAAGAAACTTATCCTGCGTGAACGTGTCACTGATGCCACTGCCTGGAAAGGCCCCGACCTGCAAAACGATACATCCTGGATCTACCACCTGGACGCCACCGATCTGGAAGACTTGCAGAACGCCTGCGAACACGTAAAACGTGAAGGTCTGCGCTGGGGTGAGTTCACCAAAGAACAATTCCCCCTGCCCCGCTTGTCGGCTAAACTGGCTGACATTGACAAGCAGATCCGCCATGGTCGTGGCTTCGTGGTCATTCGCGGCTTGCCCTTGAATAAATACGATGACGAGCAGACCCGAACCCTTTATTGGGGTTTGGGCGCCCATCTTGGCCAGATCATTTCACACAACGTGAAGGGCGACACGATGGCACCGGTCACTGACCTGGGCCTGAAAAGCGACGATCCCAACCGACGCAACAACACCACCAATCAAATTCTGGACCCCCATACAGATCTGGCTGATGTAGTGATGTTGCTGTGCATTGAAAAAGCAAAGGAAGGCGGGATCAGCAGCCTGTCCAGTTCAGTCGCCATTCATAACGAAATTCTTGAGAATCATCCTGAATACCTGGAAGTGCTTTACGACGGCTTCTACCATGACTATCGTGGCTACGGCCCCAGCGGTGACCCTAATGAAGTCACTGAAACACGCATCCCTGTATTTGAGTATAACAATGGCCGCGTCAACTGCGCCTTTGCCAAGAAAATCATTGAAACGGGTGCCCGCAAACACGGTGTTCCCCTGACCGAGCTGCAACAGGCTGCCATTGAATATGTACACGAACTGGCAATACGCGAAGACATGCGGATCGACATGATGCTGGAACCCGGTGATATTCAAATCATCAACAACTACATGACCCTGCACGCCCGCACCAACTACATTGACCACGATGACGGTCGCAAACGCTACCTGCTGCGTATGTGGGTCAACCTGCCTGACAGTATGCAATTGTCGCCGGATTTTGCAAAATTCGTGCGTCGTGGCATTCCTGCCCAAGAAAAAACCACTGAAACATTAGCTGGAGCCGCTGTATGAATAAGCCTGAAACCGTACTGAACCTGCCTGCCGTCACCGATACACTTGCTGCCTTCGCGGCCAACCTGAGGTTTCAGGATCTGCCCAGCGAAGTTGTCGAACGCACCAAAGTGCTGGTGCTGGACCTAAGCGGGATCATTATCCGTTCACAGGATTTTGACTCTACGCTCTGCATGAAAAAAGCCCTGCATTGCCTTGAGGGTGACCGCGGCTCGATCCATGTCATGGGCAGCAAGGGACAATGGTCTCCCCAGGCAGCGGCCCACCTGGCCGGCGCAACTGCTCACAGCATGGACTTTGATGATACCCATGCGCGTGCCCAACTCCACCCTGGCGCCCCAGTGATCGCGGCCGCTTTCGCTGCGGCACAAATGGCCGGCTGCTCCACGCAAAAATTGCTAACCGGCATTGTAGCCGGTTACGAGGTAATGATCCGGGTAGCTCTGGGTGCCGTTTCGCAGGCTCACGCCGAACGCGGTTTTCATCCTTCTGCCACCGTTGGCGTGTTCGGCGCGGCAGCAGCCTGCGGCAACATTCTGGGGCTTGATGCCAGCCAAATGGCCCATGCCTTCGGTACCGCACTCAGCCAGTCTGCGGGCACCGGACAGTTTGCCGTTAATGGGGCATGGACCAAGCGCTTTCATGTGGGCTATGCCGCTGCCGGCGGCCTGACAAGTGCCGTCTTCGCCAGCCAGGGTTACACCGGTGCCACACAAGCCTTTGAAGGCCGTGAAGGTTTCTTCAATGTCTACTCGCCCCGTCCGGAACCCGCACTGGCGGTACAGGATTTGGGCCAGAAATGGGAAATTATGGCGTCCGGTATCAAGCCCTACCCTTGCTGCCGTGGCATTCATGCGCCGCTGGATGCCCTGGCCGCCCTGCAGCAGCAACACGCTTTCACGGCAGCCGATGTGGCCAGCGTGCGAGTAGGCATGGCACGTCGCAGCGTGTTTGTAGTTGGCGAGCCTCAGGAACGCCGCCGAAAACCCCGAAACGTGGTGGACTGCCAGTTTTCAACCCACCTTTGCATGGCGATTGCCCTTAAGCACCGCCGCATGGGTTGGGATGACTATGAACCGGCGTTGGCTGACCCAGAAATTTTCAAACTCATGGAGCGTATTGAAGTGTTTGAAGATGCCGAATGTGAGGCCAACTTCCCCACCGCATTTTCTGCTGTGGTTGAGATTAAGCTGAACTCGGGAGAAACACTGCGGTATTTCCAATATGCACCGCGTGGCGAACCCGATGATATGCCTACGCAGGAAGCCGTACAGCAAAAATTCATGAGTCTGGCAGACCCAATACTTGGCACACCAACAACGCAAGCGCTTTACCAAAAATTGATGTTGCTAGACACTAACCAGCCGGTAAGCAAACTCTTTGAGCATTGCACTCATATCGCCTGACTTACCAAGGAGCGGATTCACAATGACCAAGGCTGCACAAGCACAAACCGAACAAGCGCTTCGTGTCCAACTCGCTGCCTGCTACCGCATTTTCGACATGCTGGGCTGGACCGAAATGATCTATAACCACATTACGCTGCGGATACCGGGGCCAGAACAGCATTTCCTGATCAATCCGTTTGGCCTGTATTTCAACGAGGTCACTGCCTCAAATCTGGTCAAGATTGATATCAACGGGAATATCCTGCAGGATAGCGAATACCCCATCAATCCGGCAGGCTTCACCCTGCATTCGGCCATCCACAAGCAAATACCGGATGCGCATTGCATCATGCATACCCACACAACGGCAGGCTGTGCGGTTGCCTGTGCCGATAGCGGTTTGTCGCCTGACAACTTTTACTCAGCACAGCTGTATGATCGTGTGGCCTACCATGATTTTGAGGGCATCACGCTGCATGCCGAAGAAGCCCCCCGCCTGGGTCAGTCTATCGGCAATAAACCGGCTGTTATTCTGCGCAACCATGGCTTGCTCAGTTGGGGCATCACCCTACCCATGGCCTTCGCCACACTCTGGACTTTGCAGCGTGCCTGTGAAATTCAGGTCATGGGTGCGGCCCTTGGGCCGACCCGGATCATTTCCAGGCAGATTCAGCAAAAATGCAGTGCTGAAGCCCTGCAATTCGATCCGCGCCATGGCGCAGGCGATGACATTTTTACAGCACTGATACGCCAGATTGACCGGCGCGATCCTTCTTACAAAAATTAAAGGCAGCTATGAAAGTATGTATTTATGGTCTGGGTGCCATCGGGGGCCTTCTGGCCGCCCGACTGGCGGCACGCGGTGAAGTACAGCTTAGTGCCATCGCACGGGGAGCAACCCTGCAGGCACTACGCGATCACGGTCTGAGTTTTATTGAAGGACCGCCCGATCAAGCCCAACAACAACGCTACGATCTGCACGCCAGCGACAATCCCGCCGATCTTGGCGTGCAGGATGTTGTCATTCTTTCCGTCAAGACCACAGCCCTGCCAGATGTGGCCGCCCGCATTGCCCCGCTGCTGGGTCCTGACACCACCCTACTGTCTGCCATGAATGGGATCCCATGGTGGTTTTTTCACGGCTTGCCCGGCACCCCTGAACACCTTCAACTGAAAAGTCTGGACCCTGATGGCACACTGGCTGCGGCGCTCCCGTCTTCACAGGTGGTGGGTACCGTTACCCATTTGTCGGCAGCCAATATGGGCCCCGGCGTCGTAAGACATGTGGCTGGCAACCGGATCATTATTGGTGAGCCTGGTGGTGGAACTGCCACCGCCCGCAGCCAAACCATCATGCACATGTTGCAATCGGCAGGTTTTGACACCGAACCCTCGCAACAGATACAGGCAGATATCTGGTACAAGCTTTGGGGCAACATGACGGTCAACCCCATTTCAGCTATCACCGGTGCAACGGGCGATCGTATTCTGGACGATGATTATGTACGTCACTTTATGTCACGCTGCATGCTAGAGGCTGCTGAAGTAGGCGCGCGAATTGGCCTTCACATTAACCAGGACCCCGAGGATCGCCACCAAGTCACCCAACAACTAGGCGCTTTTCGCACATCCATGTTGCAAGACGTTCAGGCCGGCAAAAGCATCGAACTGGATGCCCTGGTAGGCGCCATGCTTGATATCGCCCATCAAGTGAATGTTCCGGTTCCCAACATTGAAACCCTGATGGGCCTAAGCCGTCTGCACGCCCGCACGCTGGAGCTTTATCCGCTTGATTCTTAAGCGCTTTGTCTATCGTTGTTTTTCCGATTAACACACTAATTAATATTAAATTAAAAACAATATTTCTGGAGACGTTTTAAATGAAAAAGACTTTGCTTGCTACTGCAGTTGTAGCCGGTTTTACCGGTGCAGCCCAAGCTAACAGCTCTGTAACCATTTATGGTTTAGTTGATGCTGGTATTGCATATGATAAAACCAAAGTGACGCAAGGCGATAACCGGATCGAAAACCGTATTTTCGGCATGCAAAAATTCACAGGCGCCCGCAATGGCAGCCGCTGGGGCTTCAAAGGCAGTGAAGACCTGGGTAATGGATCCAAGGCCATTTTCCAGCTGGAAAGCGGGTTTGACCCTGGTACTGGCAAATCGCTTCAGGGTAACCGCCTGTTTGGCCGCCAGGCTTATTTTGGTTTAAGTAATGACAATTGGGGTGCGCTAACACTGGGTCGCCAATACTCAATCGCCTCTCAAAAAATCGCACCGAAAGGCCCATTTAATGCTGGCTACTTTCAGGCAGGCCAACTTTTTGGTGCATTTGGCAGCACTATTTATGGCCGTATGAATAATTCGGTTAAATACATGAGTCCGGATTTTTCCGGTTTCCAATTCGGTATTGCACACGCTGGCAATCACAATAAAAGTGAATTTGAATGGAACGGAATCGATAAGATCGAAACAAAACAGGCCTCCAACTGGATCAGTACTGGCGGCAGCTACGATAATGGCCCCCTGGCAATCGGTGTTTCTTATGACCGTTACCGTACCAATGCCAGAACTGCCCCCGACATCAGCAAAGGGACTCCTGCCAAGACTCATAAAGGCACGGTCCATACTTGGAACCTGTTTGGCACCTATGACTTTGATATTGTGAAACTGGATTTGGGTTATGGCCAAGTGCGTGGTGCCATTGGCAACAAGGACAGGGCAAACGTTGAGATGGAAGCAAGCAGTATTGGCTTGAACAATCTTTTCACCCCATTTACGCAAGGCATGCGTTCTGATGGCTTGCTGTATTCACAAACCAACGGTTACCGCCAACAGGCATGGACCGTTGGTTTAACCATACCGGCAGGGGAAACGGGTAAAGTCCTGGCATCGTACCAAGGCAGCCATACCAAAAACAATGATCGCGAATTCGATGGTGTGAAAGGCAACCTGCATATCTTCAGCCTTGGTTATGAGTATAGGCTGTCAAAACGTTCCCTATTATTTGCAGTCGCCTCTATGGGTACGGGTCGACTGAAATTTAATGACAGTAATGCTCATCCGAAGGCCAAGCTAAGTACATCTTTAGTGGGGGTGGGTTTACAAACCCGGTTCTGATGTAAAACATAACATAAATAATACGTGATTATCCTCGCTCCCATGCTCCTGCGTGGGAGCCCAAAAAAATTGGTATGAATTCCCACGCGGGAGCGTGGGAACTAGAAGCATCACTGCCATTAAGTTAAGCATTTTTTCTGGACTCGCTCCCATGCTCCTGCTTGGGAGTGCGCGTTTTATTCAAGGGCGCAGGCATTGCCACGTTTGCCACAATCATTCCGTAAGTAAATCCTGACCGCGACACACTATTCTGCTACACTTTTCCCATGTTTAACTATAAACAAGGCCAGACCATGAAGCCTTTTAAACAAACGAGCATTAACCCCCCTGTCTTTTTCTCGGCTGCCGTTCTTATTCTACTTCTGGTTGGCCTTGCTGCTTTTGCGCCTGATTTTACCCAACAACTATTTAGCGATACCCAGGCCTGGATTCTCAGCCATGTAAGTTGGTTTTATATTCTAACTGTCGCCATCATTTTACTTAGCACCTTCTTTTTAGCTATCAGTCGATATGGCGACATTAAATTGGGGCCAGATCACTCTACGCCCGACTTCAAGAACTTCACTTGGTTTGCCATGCTTTTTTCTACTGGCATGGGCATTGGTCTTATGTTCTTTGGGGTAGCCGAACCGGTCATGCATTTTCTTAGTCCTCCTACCGGCGAAGGGGGAACCGTCTTGGCGGCACGTAACGCCATGAGCATTACCTTTTTTCACTGGGGGCTACATGCCTGGGCTATTTATGCCATTGTGGGTTTGGTTCTTGCATTTTTCTGCTACAGACACGGCCTGCCGCTAAGACTAAGCTCTGCGCTTTATCCTATTATTGGAGACCGCATTTATGGCCGCACCGGTCAGGCAGTTGACACCTTTGCCGTTCTTGGTACCGTCTTTGGCGTGGCCACCTCGCTGGGCTTTGGGGTAGCGCAAATAAATAGTGGCCTGAACTATTTATTTAATCTGCCCGTTACCCTCCAGGTACAAATTGTCCTGATTATTATTGCCTGTGGTTTAGCGACCCTATCCGTAGCCAGTGGCCTGGACCGGGGCATTAAGATTCTTTCAGAAATCAACCTGGGTTTTGCCCTTTTATTACTTTTATTTGTACTCATACTAGGCCCTACTGTTTTCCTGCTCCAAACTTTTGTAGAAAATACGGGGTCCTATTTATCAGATATAGTGACGGCGACCTTTAACCTCTATGCTTACCAACCCAATGACTGGATTGGTGGTTGGACCCTTTTTTACTGGGGCTGGTGGATAGCCTGGTCACCTTTTGTCGGTTTATTCATTGCCCGTATTTCACGAGGCCGCACTATCCGCCAATTTGTACTGGGCGTGTTGTTAGTGCCATCGGGCTTTACCTTATTTTGGATGACCGTTTTCGGTGATACCTCCATCTATTATATTTTAGTTGAAGGTATGAGCAACTTTGGCCTGACCGTTCAAAATGACGTTGCCCAAGCCCTGTTTGTTTTCCTGGAAAAACTGCCTTTAACCAGCATCACCTCCATGATAGCGCTATGTATGATTGTTGTTTTCTTTGTCACCTCCGCAGACTCTGGCGCTTTGGTTATTGATTTGCTGGCCTCTAAAGAAAACATGCACTCTCCGGTATGGCAACGTATATTCTGGTCTGCCTTAACTGGCGTGGTTGCCATTGCCTTGCTCTTGGCCGATGGCTTGCAAGCACTGCAAACGGCAACTATTGCTAGCGCCTTGCCTTTCTCTATTATTTTATTAACCGCTATTTTTGGTTTATTTAAAGCCCTTAAAACCGAGGCCACCAAACGGCAAATTCGTTACCAAACAGTGGCACGTACACCGCCTTTGGCCCAAGGACAAGACTGGCAACAACGTTTACGTAACTTAGTCACTTTACCCGAACAAAACCAGGTTGTTCGCTTCATGAATCTTACCGTGGCACCGGCAATGAAGGCAATTGGCGCAGAACTGCAGGATCTGGGCTTTGAGGCAGAAGTCATGCAAAAATCATTTCCTGACAGCGATGCCAAAGGTTGGGCGCTAACCGTTTCCCATCACGGTGAATACCAGGACTTCAGCTACCAGGTTTTTCCTGTCGCTGAAAATCGTCCTATGCTGACTCCTGTAGACACCGAACGCCCTGATAAGGAAATATACTACCGGGCCGAGGTGCATTTAGCCGAAGGCGGGCAAGACTACGACATCATGGGATGGACTAAAGACGATATTATTGTAGATATCATTAATCAATATGAACGTCATCGCCATTTCTTGCATATGGTGCATGATAACGACCCCATTCCTGATGATAAGTAAGCAACCGTGGAACTGGCTCCCATGCTCCAGCGTCACTGCCATTAAGTTAAGCATTTTTTGAGATAATAAGCGGATTTGATTGACAGTTGAACATGGCTAAAAAAAGCAGGCAATTGAAGTTACCCAAGAGCGGCTTGAAGCGAATGGCTTCAAGCACCGTCACCGTCAGAGCGATAAAGCGTTCACACGCGAGCGCCGCCTGTCCTTCGCGTTGGTTGTGGTGTTGATCATGAGGAATAGCGTGAAATCGTTACAAAACGTCGTCAATGAGGCGATGACGGGGTTGGAGCAGCCACCCGTGACCGCCAGCGCTTATTCGCAGGCGCGGTATAAACTGAAACACACCGCCTTTATCGAGCTTAACCAGGCCGCCGTCGTGCAAACGCATTACGGTGATGGTGATTACCTGCGCTTCTGGGACTTGCGGGTACTGGCGGTCGATGGTTCCAGGATCACCCTGGACCCCCTCTGTCAGACTAGTTGTCCGATATTTTGATTTTTACATTTTATCCATTTGAGGGAGCGGATAGAGTTTTTCAATATCATCCTACAGTCCTGACCTTAAAGCGCAGATCGTTAAAAAATGATGCCGCCGAATAACCAGAGTGTTGCCCAAGTGAGCGTCAAGCTCGGCATTGAGTGCAGCCTCTATCGTAATCTTGGTCAGTATCTGGCTGAATTCATTCAGGTCCTTTTCGGTCTTCAAGCCTTTGGCTGCTTCACGAGCAAACGCTTCCAGTTTCTTTTTGTCCAGCTACTCATCCGTGAGCGAAAATCCGTATAGAAAGCATCTATTTTCTATACATATTACCTGCAACATGTATAAAAAAACAGATTTTCTATACACATTACCAGCAACATGTATAAAAAAACCGTTTTTCTATACATATCATCTGTAACATATATAGAAAAACCCATTTTTTTATATATGTGGAGTTCATAGTGACACCGATTACGCCCCTTGAACATTTAAATGCAGAACGATTCGATACTCCTCTCATCCTAAAGAAGCTCACAAGTAGCAGCCGTTATCTTGCTGAACTGAAAGGCGTGGTCGCCTCTATCCCAAACCAAGGCATTCTTATCAACACCCTGGGTTTACAAGAGGCAAAAGACAGCTCCGAGATCGAAAACATCGTAACCACTCATGATGAGCTGTTTCGGGACGACGCCGACCCTGACGGATTTGCCAATCCGGCAGCCAAAGAAGTTATGCGCTATCGCCAAGCCCTGCGTGTGGGCTATGAGCAAGTAAGGCAAACAGGGTTATTAACGGTTAACCACATTGTGCAGATACAGTGCGAACTGGAACGGAATAATGCTGGTTTACGCAAGCTACCAGGTACTTCGCTGAAGGATAATAGAGGATGTACTGTGTATACGCCACCCCAGAGCCCACAGGAAGTCGTAACATTGATGGCGGGGCTTGAACGCTTCATGAACGATCCTGACCTGATGCCAGTAGATCCGCTTATTAAAATGGCCCTTATCCACCACCAGTTCGAAAGCATTCACCCATTTTATGACGGAAATGGACGAACCGGTCGAATTGTCAACGTACTTTATCTAGTCAAAGAGGGGCTGCTAGATATTCCTGTGCTGTACCTGAGTCAGCATATTGTACGAACAAAAGCCGATTACTATCGATTATTACAGGCAGTGCGCGATGATGATGCATGGGAAGAATGGGTACTGTACATGCTTGAGGCGGTGGAACAAACAGCGCTAAAAACAATCCATACTGTACAGGCCATAAAAGCGGCTTTGATGGATTACAAACATCGAATTAGGGAGACGCACAAATTCTACAGCCAAGACCTAATCAATCACTTGTTTATTCACCCCTACACCAAGATTGAATTCCTGCAAAATGAGCTTGGTATTTCGCGTATAACCGCCACCAGGTACTTGGATGCGCTTACTCAGGATGGTTTTCTGGTAAAGCACAAGGTTGGACGCAGCAATTACTATGTGAACCAAGCATTAAACCAGATTCTTTTGAACTAACAAGAGAAATGAGATGGGGATATTTATGGGGCATTTTTCAAAATGCTTACTTATTGCTAGTGTTGCGGCTGTACTGGTCGCCTGTGGTGATAATGGGCTGTTGTTGGCAATCAACACCGCATTACCGGTTTCTTTGCTACGCTCCAGCATTTCACGAGTGATATGATAGGCGTCAATGGGAAGACTAAGGGATTTTTTTAAAATTGTGTTTTTTTTCTGTTGGGGAACGGTAAAATCGTGCCGGGCCTGTTAACCGCTTCAGGAGTTTCACTGTTGGTTTCTTCGGTGCCACTGTTGCTGGGGCATTTAGCCTGATAACCTGTTCCAGCTTGCATTCCATCCAATATTGAACGTATTTCCCCCCCCCTGATTTATGCTATATTGCGGTAAATCATCCTGATTAACCAGATTATCCCTCACAATAAAGTATATTTTTTATAGCATCAGGATAAACAGCTCCCATGGATTACCAGCAACTTGTCTCATTACGCCAGCTTCACCCTGCCTGGCGGTTGCTGCGGGCCGACAACGCCCCCTTGATTATCAGCTTTCTGCAACAAGCTTTTGTTGGCCCCAACCAGCGCAGCCTTGAGCAAGCAAACCTGGCCTCAAAACTGGATGACCTGATTTACAATCTGCAACAGAGTCTTGGCCAAACCCTGTTCCCGCGCGCTGCCAATGCCTATTTGGATGACTGGGCCGACAACAGCAATGGCTGGTTGCGCAAGTTCTACCCGCCCGGTAGCGACGAGGCCCATTATGAACTTACTGCCGCCGCAGAAAAAACCATTGAATGGCTAAGCAGCCTGGGCAAGCGCCAGTTTGTGGGAACCGAGTCCCGCTTGATGAGCATTTTTGATTTGCTGCGCCAGGTGGTGGAAGGCAGTGAAACCGATCCTGACACACGGATTGCCGAACTGGAAAAACGCAAAGCGGCACTTGATACCGAGATTGCCAGAATCAAGGCCGGCCAGATAGACCTGATGGATGCAACCCGGGTACGTGAACGTTTTCTGGCGATCAACGACAGCGCCGATAGCCTGCTGGCCGATTTCCGTGAAATTGAACAAAACTTCCGCGACCTGGACCGTCAAGTACGTGAACGCATAGCCACCTGGGAAGGTGGCAAGGGTGCCCTGCTCGAGGAGTTTTTTGGAGAACGCGATGCCATTGCCGATTCAGATCAGGGACGCAGTTTTCGCGCTTTCTGGGAATTCCTGATGTCACCCTCACGCCAGGATGAGTTATCGGGCTTATTGCAAAAAATCTTTAACATGCCACCAGTACAAAGCCTGGAGCCGGATCGCCGCCTGCTGCGCATTCATTATGAATGGCTCAAAGCCGGTGAAGCGGCCCAACGCACGGTGGCACGCCTGTCCGAACAGTTACGCCGCTATCTTGATGACCAGGCCTGGTTGGAAAACAAGCGCATAATGAATTTGCTGCGTGACATTGAAGCCAAGGCATTAAGTCTACGCCAGCAACCACCAGAAAAAGAAATCATCAGCCTGGATGACGTGCGGGTAGAAATGAACCTGCCACTGGATCGCCCCTTATACTGCCCGCCGCTGAAACCACGCATAGATACGCAACTTTTGCTTGAAGGGACAAGCGATAACGATGCCGATGCGCTGTTTGGCCAGATCCATGTTGATAAATCCCGCCTGCAGGAAAACCTGCGCCTGGCGCTGCGCCAGCAACCGCAAATCAGCCTGGGCGACCTGCTGCATCACTATCCGCTGCAACAGGGTCTGGCCGAACTGGTTACCTGGCTTGAGCTTGCCACCACCCATAGCCGCTGCGTCCTTGATGAACACCACACCCAATTAATCAGCTGGCATAATGAGCAAGGTGTACAACGCCGCGCAAGTGTGCCTTTGATTATTTTCAGCCATTGAACTGCCCATGACCACTATTTTTTCTACCAGTTTATCAACCCTTTTAATCAACCTGTTCAAGGGCGTACTTTATCGTGATGATGACCAGCCGGGCTGGCAAAACCTGATCGAACAACAGGCCGCCGTACGCGACTATATCCAGCTTTTGGGCCTTGAACTGATTCTTGACGAAGCCGAAGGTTATGCCTATCTGCGCCAATCCCGGCAAGAAGATGAAGACGGTAAAAGCGCCATCCCCCGCCTCATTCCACGCCGTCAATTAAGCTACCCTGTCAGCCTGCTGCTGGCTTTGCTACGCAAGCGTCTGGCCGAGTCGGACGCAAACAGCAGCGATGCCCGTCTTATTCTTTCACGAGACCAACTGGTAGAGCTGATACGCCTGTTCCTGCCCGAAAACAGTAACGAAGCCCGGCTTATTGACCGCATCGACAGTCACATCAGCAAAGTGGTTGAGCTGGGTTTTCTGCGCAAGCTAAAGGGCCAGCAAGAGCCACTTTACGAAGTACCCCGAATTCTGAAAGCCTTTGTCGATGCCCAGTGGCTGAATGAATTTGACCAACGTCTGGCTGACTATGCCACATTGCACGGCGCTGAAGGAGAGCAGCAATGACAAATTCCAGCCATTCATCCATGCTTGACTTTGCCGACAGCGACGAACGTGCCGGGTTTCGCCTGCACAACATTGAAGTGTACAACTGGGGAACATTCAACCAACGTGTGTGGTGCTTTCCTGCCAATGGCGACAATGCACTGTTAACGGGTGATATTGGTTCCGGCAAATCAACCCTGGTAGATGCCATTACCACCTTGCTGGTGCCAGCGCAAAAAATTGCCTACAACAAGGCTGCCGGTGCTGAGGCAAAAGAACGAACCCTGCGCTCTTATGTGCTGGGCTACTATAAATCCGAGCGCAGCGACTCGGGATTAAACGCCAAGCCGGTTGCCCTGCGTGACCACAACAGCTATTCGGTGATTCTGGGGCACTTCTACAACGAGGGTTACGACCAGCACGTCACGCTGGCCCAGGTATTTTACATCACCGAAAACCGGGGACAGCCGGAACGCTTTTATGTGGTCGCCGACAAGCACTTAACCATTACCGAACATTTTGCCCACTTCGGCAATGACCTTAACAGCTTGCGCAAACGCCTGCGGGCAATGCAGGATGTTACCCTGAACACCAGCTTTAATGCCTATAGTGCCGCTTTCCGCCGGCGCTTTGGCATTAACAACGATCAGGCTCTGGAATTATTCAGCCAGACAGTCTCAATGAAATCGGTGGGCAACCTGACCGATTTCGTTCGTGAGCACATGCTGGAAGAATTTCCGGTTGAAGAACGTATCCAGGCATTAATCCAGCATTTTGATGACCTGCATCGCGCCCACGAAGCGGTGCTTAAGGCCAAACAGCAAATTGCCTTGCTGCAGCCGCTGGTACAAAATTGTGAACGTCACCAACAGGAATCTGCCGAGCGTCAAACACAAGTGGGCTGCCGGGAAGCACTGGCCCCCTGGTTTGCCGGGCTCAAAGCCGGGTTGCTGGAAAAACGCCTTGACAACCTGGCCCAGGACCTTACCCGCCTGCGAGAACAACAACGCAGCTTGCAAGAACAGCAACAACAGGGCCAGTCACAGCGTGATGAACTGACCCGTGCCATTGCCCAAAACGGAGGTGACCGGCTGGCGGCCATCAAGGAAGAAATCAGTCGTGTACAAAACGAACAACAGCGTCGCCTGCGTGCTGTTGAACGCTATAACAAACTGGCACAAAAGCTGGGGCTGCCATTAGCCGGCAACGCTGAACCGTTTCTGGCCACCCGCCAGGCTTTACCGGACCTGAACGAGCGCTGTCGCGAACAGCGCGACACAGCCCAGAATGAGCAAACCGAAACGGCTGTCACATTGCTCAACCTGCGCCGGCAGCATGAGCAACTTGATACCGAATTGACTTCTTTGCGCCAACGGCGTTCCAACCTGCCCGCACGAATATTGGATATTCGCACCCGGCTGTGTACCGAATTGGTACTTGAAGAAAGCAAATTACCCTTTGTTGGCGAATTATTACAGGTACGTGAAGATGAACGTGACTGGGAAGGGGTCGCAGAACGCCTGCTGCATAACTTCGGCTTGTCGCTACTGGTGCCCGATGAGCTTTACGGCCAGGTCGCCCAATGGGTCGAACAAACACATTTAGGCGGCCGCCTGGTGTACTTCAGAATCCGGGAGCGTCGCAGTCCGCTTAATGTGGAAACCCAACACAATTCATTGGTACGGAAGCTGCAAATCAAGCCAGACACCCCTTTCTACAATTGGCTGGAAGCTGAACTGGCACGGCGCTTTGACTATACCTGCTGCGTTTCGCTGGAACAATTCCGGCGCGAAGAAAAGGCCGTTACACAAGCCGGTCAGGTTAAGTCCGGCCAGGAACGCCATGAGAAAGACGATCGTCGCCGGCTGAATGACCGCACCCAATATGTTCTTGGCTGGAGCAATGAACAAAAAATTGCCGCACTGGAAAAACAGGCTGCCGACCTGCAACAACGCATCCAGCAATACGCCACACAATTGGCCGGCTTGCAACAGCGCCAGCGCGAACTTGATACGCAGCTGGAGCAGCTTGCCCAACTGTCAGTATTCGACAATTTCCAGGAACTGGACTGGCAGCCACTGCAAGTGCATATTCACAAGCTGGAACAGGAGCGCCAACAACTGGAAGCCGAGTCTGATACCCTGCGAGCCTTGCAGGAACAACTGCGGCAACTGGAAAACGAGTTGCATACCCTGCGTGACGCACTGGACAACAAAAACCGCGAACTGGCCAAAACCGAACAGAAGCAGGAAGATACCCAACAGGCAGCCAACGAGGCCCGGACCCAGCACCAGGCCGCCACACCTGAACTGCAGGCACATTTCAGCGAGCTGGCAACGTTGCGTGAACAGGCACTTGGCAAACATACCCTAACAGTGGATTCCTGCAACAATCGTGAACAGGAACTGCGCAGCTGGCTGCAAAGCAAGATCAATGCCGCAGACAAGCGCCTGGAACGCTTAACCCAGAATATTGTCCAGGCCATGACCGAGTACCGTACCGCCTACCCCATGGACACCCAAGAGGTTGATGTCAGCGTCAATGCCGCCAACGACTATCGCGCCATGCTTTCCAGCCTGGAAGAAGATGGCCTGCCGCAATTTGAGCAGCGCTTCAAGGACATGCTTAATGAAAACATCATTAACGAAATTGCCAATTTCCAGACCCACTTGCGCCGTGAAGAGCAGGATATCCGTGAACGCATCGACGAAATCAACCGTTCGTTACACGAAATTGACTATACCCCGGGACGATTCATCCAGCTAGAGGCACAATCAAGCGGTGATGGAGAAATCAACGCTTTCCGTAACGACCTTAAGGCTTGCACTGAAGGCAGCCTTTCCGGCAGCCAGGACGAGCAATACGCAGAAAGCAAGTTTTTACAGGTCCGCCAAATCATTGAACGTTTCCGTGGCCGCGATGGCATGAGCGAAGCCGACAAACGCTGGACACGCAAGGTTTGTGACGTGCGCAACTGGTATGTGTTTTCCGCCTCTGAACGCTGGCGCGAAGACAATAGTGAATACGAGCATTATAGTGATTCCGGTGGCAAATCGGGTGGACAAAAAGAAAAACTTGCCTATACCGTACTGGCAGCCAGCCTGGCCTATCGCTTCGGCCTTGAATGGGGCGCCATCCGTTCCCGTTCATTCCGCTTTGTGGTGATTGACGAAGCATTCGGGCGGGGTTCGGATGAATCGGCCCGCTACGGTCTGGAACTATTCCGCAAGCTTAACCTGCAACTGCTTATTGTCACCCCGTTGCAAAAGATTCATATTATTGAACCCTATGTTGCCAGTGTCGGCTTTGTACACAACGACCAGGGGCGGGAATCTATGCTGCGCTGCCTTGGCATTGAAGAGTATCACGAGCAAAAAGCCAGTAAGACAGCCGCATCATGAGCAAACAGAACTGGACCACACAAACTGACTTGCACAGCCAGCTGCTGCGTTTTTGGGAGAAAGGTGAGTTGTTGCGCACCCGCCTGCCCCATGCCGCAGCACTATTTCCCTTGCAGCTGCGCCTGAAAAAACCAAATAGCCAGGACATGGGCAACAACTTCGAGCAGGTTCGTCACTGGATTAACCAATTACAGCAGCTGGATAAGCGATACCGGCTGGCGTGGAAAGAAATCAACCACCGCCAGCTGGGGCGCAATCACATCCCTGATCAAGTCTGGATTGAACAGCCTGAAGATGCCCTGGGGCTGCTTGGCCAACAACGTACTGCACAACAGTTTGACCAGCTGGTAGCAAACACGCTGGACGATTTCCCCGAGCTGCTGCCCTGGCTGGAAAAACACCCCTTGCTTGCCCTGGAACATGCAGCCAGCTGGCACAAGGTGCTTGCCGTGCTGCGCTGGTTTCGCAAACATCCGCACAGTGGCCTGTACCTGCGCCAACTGGATATTAGCGGTGTGGACACCAAATTCATTGAACAGCGTCGCGGCTTATTGAGCAAACTGCTTGATTTGGTATTACCGGCCGGGCATATAGATGAACAATGGCGTGGTGCCGATGGTTTTACCCGGCGTTATGGCTTGCAAGACAAACCGCTACGGGTACGTTTGCGAATACTGGACAGCAAACTGGCTATTGCCGGCCTGACTGACCTGGAACTGCCGGTAGCGCAACTTGCCCGTCTGCACCTGCCGGTGCAAAAGGTATTTGTTACTGAAAATGAAATTAACGCCCTGGCCTTCCCGGACCAGCCTGGCGCCATCCTGCTATTCGGCCAGGGTTATGCCCTGAATACGCTGGGCCAGATCCCCTGGCTAGCCCGGCAACCACTTTACTACTGGGGCGATATTGACACCCACGGTTTTGCCATTCTTAACCGTCTGCGCAGCCACCTGCCCCATACCCAATCACTGCTTATGGATACAGCCACCCTGCTGCATCACCATGAAATGTGGGGGCAAGAGCCGGAAGATAAACGCTGCACCAGCGAACTGCCACTGCTGACCGACAGCGAGCAAGAACTGTATAGTGCACTGCGTGATAATACGTTGCAAACCCCAAGCGGGCAATCAGTAAAAAACCTGCGTTTTGAACAAGAACATGTACGGTTCGCTTGGCTGCAAAATCATCTGACTGATTACTGACCTTTATATAGTTTTATCAAATCCCCAAAAGCCTGCCCCTTGAATTTTGGATCATCAAGCAATGATTCTGTGCACCAGTTTCCATAATCATCAGGATTCAATAAATTGTTCTTCTTTAAAAGAGGCTTGATTTTGGTTTTACAATCAGCTGAAAGACCAGGAACAGATTTATTCAACAACGTCAGGAACAACCCTTCCACGCAAGGAGTATTTCCTATTAAAACTATCCCCAGTTTTTCTGCCTGTGCCAAGAGTGCTTTTGTCCAAGCTATATCCGTATCCATAAATACAGCGACCTTATCATAATCAGCAGTTCTGCAACAGCGTTTCGCATAATCAAAAACATGCTCCGGCCCTTTGCCATGTGCATTTCTCACAGTCACCTTAACGGTATTTTTACCCTGGCAATAGACTCGTTTCAGATAAGTTAAAAATGCCCATTCAGTATCCCCCTCTCCTACAATCAACAAGGTCTTTCTCTGCTGGATTTTTTTTCTCATTGTTATATCTCCGGCACGCCACCATAAGTACCCGCCATATACTTGGCATAAAAGTTATCATCAGAGCGCACGCCCTCAATATCATCCAAACGCCACGCTTCAGTATTCAAACCCTTATTTTTTTCAACCAATATAATTTGTTCTTTATGCAACATATTTAAAATTTCATGACTATGCGTAGAAAAAATAATTTGGGCATTATATGGATTGGTAACAGGTGAAAAGAACAAATCCAGGATAGCGCCCAGCATATGTGGATGCAGATCGCTTTCCAGCTCATCTATCACTGCAAGGCCACCGTTTTGCAGAATTGGCAAAATTTTACCTAGCAACACAAAAGCTGACTTGGTACCACCGGACTCTTCCCACAGTATCAATTCATAGTCCTTGCCATCTATATAATGCACACCAAATGGCAAATATATGGTTTCTTTATTGCCATCGGCATCGGTCACCTTATGTTCTTTAATCGTCACACCTGACAAACCCAAATCCCACTGGGAAAGCAAGCGACTCATTTGCTCTTTAATTTGATCCTGTTGATAAAACAAACCAGCCGCATTTACTAACTGCGTTGAGGCATTAAAATTGTATTTACCCAACATTGTCAGGTTAGTTTCAATATTTAACCGGGAAAGCCGTAAGGCAAGAGGTTGGTTATATTGTGCGGCTGTCGCAATTAACGAAGCGTTCTTTCTTACCTTTTCTGCTTCTTTTTTATCAAAATCAAAGTCTTCTTTTAATTTGATTAGGTACTTTTGAGCAACCGCATCCCAATCCCGTTTAAAAACATAAACGAAACGATAGCCTTTTTTATATAAAGACTCATGCATAACCTGATGCTTGGTTAATACCAAACGATACTCCCAAATACTTCCATCTATTTCAAATTCGGCCCCCAACTCTACTGGTTCATGAGAGTTAGAAAAATGCGTTGAAACAGGAATTTCCGCATCTGGGGCCAACCCCATAAAGGAGTCACCAACAAACCAGTTTAAAAATGCCAAAGATTTCAGGATATTTGTTTTACCGCTTGCATTAGCGCCAACAAATGCCAGGATCTTGCTTGCTTTTTTCTGATCCAGCGTGGGAATGGAACGAAAATCTGCAGGCGTTTGTGCATTCAGCAGCAAAGAAACCTCCAGCTCTTCTTTTATTGAATAAAAATTCTTAATCCGCAGTCTTCGCAACATAGATTTACCTTGAATGCAAAAAATTTAATTAAACTTGCTATTTATTTATAATGAAAACCTAAAATTAACAAATTTTTGTTATTTTTATAACTTCATGGTTATTTATTTCTTAATTAAATCATATAAAATAAAATACATCAAGCTCAATAACCACCTTGAAGCCCCCCGATTATTCTGATACAGGGGCGCTATAGGGTTTAATACACCTGACATTTTTTGACGCATGCTCATAGGCCTTATGACGCACGTCCCAGATTTCAACCGCATGCTGGATATTTAACCAAAACTCGGGTGTATTACCCAGCGCGGCAGCCAGCTTGATAGCCATAGGGGCTGTCAGCACACCCTTATCATGCACGATACGGCTTAAGGTATTTCTATGCACCCCCATCGCCTCTGCCAACTCGCGAATTTCTATTTTCATAGGATCAAGAAACTCTGTCATTAACATTTGCCCAACCGTTATGGGGCGACGCTTTGTATATCTCATCATTCTTACCTGTATTGGCTAATACACATGCGGGTCCAGATATGTTTCCAGCGCACAACTGTCATGCCAGCGAAAAATCAGCCGATATTGTTTATTTACCCTAATTGAACACCACCCTGAAAAATTTCCCTGCAAATGCTCAAAATGATTGCCCGGAGGAATTCTCAAGTCCAATTCATGTGTGGCAGCATCTAAAATCTGAAGCTTCCGATAAAGTGCATTTTCAATGGAATTTGGTATTTTTTTGTGCCTTATATCTTCTTCATAAAAAGCTTCAAGCCACTTGTCCCTGAATTTAACAGCCATGATTAACAAATGCTTATAATTTATTTTATGCACAATGAGATTGTGCGTCAAGTCATAAATCAAAAGTGTAATTATGTCAGTCTTATTCCTGGTCGTTATTTAATATGCAATGGTTTTATCACTTGTGGAATTCATTATGAAAATACACAATCCCCCGCACCCAGGGGAAGTCTTGAAAGAATATCTGGAATGCTTTACCGTAACAGCAGCAGCCAAACATCTTGGGTAACCCGAACCGCACTTTCCCGAATACTGAATGGTGCGACTGACATATCGCCTGAAATGGCCTTAAGGCTGGAGGCTGCGATTGGCACCAGTGCTTGGGCTCCATATGTATTTCTACGCTAAATATCTATATGCATCCCGCGCAGGAGCAAATAAAATTTCACCGGGGTGAACAAGGGGGATTTCTCTGCGTGCCATTGTCTTTTTCCTTTAATGATAGTCCACAATTTCAACATGACTGACATTGCCATTGTTCCATACAAAACAAACCCGCCACTGGTCTACACCTTAGCGTCCGCTGACCATTGTTCTGATTTGGGTTTAGATCCTGGCGCAGGGCGTCCTACTTATTTGGCGTGTTTGCGCCAATTATAAAGGGTTGCTTCACTAATGCCTTCCTGACGGGCCAGTTCGGCAACCGTCAGGTTGTAAGGGGGAAGTAATCAATCACGGATTAGAATGTATAAAACTTGTTATCTGTAGCCTTATGCACTACAATAACTTATACATAAAAAGAGCCAGTAAATGATTCTTTCTTTCAAACACAAGGGTCTTGAGCATTTTTTCAAGACAGGCAGCAAGTCTGGCATCCAGGCGGCGCATGCTGCAAAACTGGCCCGTATATTGGCTAGATTAGACAGCTCAAAGGCTGTTAATGACATGAACATTCCAGGCTGGGATCTGCACTCTTTACATGGTAATTTGCTGAGTCACTGGAGTGTCAAGGTGAATGAAAATTGACGTGTCACTTTCGTTTTTGAAAGCGGACATGCTGAAGTAGTTGATTATCAAGATTATCATTAAAGGAAATATTATGAGGATGCATAATCCACCCCATCCTGCTTCAGTGATTAAAGAGGATATATTGCCCGAGTTGGGCTTGAGTGTGACGGTCGCCGCCAAACAATTGGGCGTTAACCGGGTTACTTTATCCAATTTGTTGAATGGCAAAGCGGCAATCAGTGCCGAGATGGCCTTGCGACTGCATGCCTGGTTGGGCAAGGACAGCCCCAGCCCGGAAAGCTGGTTGCATCAACAGGCCGACTATGATCTTTGGAAAGCATCGCAATCGGTTGATTTGCATGTTTTATCAGCCAAAAACAAGACTTGGTGAAATGACGGCGAGAAAGACGCCGATACGAGTCAGTAGAGGTGTGAGTGCTGTTTATAAGTTCCAACCTAAAAATAGATTGGAACCTATTGTCGTTTTTCTACGAGGAAATTCAAGACGGCACTGACCGGAGCGTTACCAATGATGTAGCCTCAATAATTAATTTATTGTATGTTCGTTGATTTAAACATTAAATTTAACACACCATCCACATCTGTTGTATCTTTAAAAAACCTTGAATGCCTCATCCAAAATTTAAAACCAACACGTTCGCCAGATGTCTCCAGGTCATATATTGCTTGTAATGTTTTGTTGATCAAATCTTTAGCTTCTTCTGCAGACCATACATAGTTAAAAAACAAGTTGTCATCATCCAATACATGCGTGTATTCTTTACCAATGAAATCACACATCATTTGTAACAACAAAGTTACACTAACGATATCTGACAACTCAAGCATTACGAAGATCTCACCCCCAAGTTTAACCTTGTACATAATCATTCCTAAATTAGTTAATTTGGTGAGTTCAGTGCCTATATATAGGCACTGAGAAAGCCATTTTCATAAATAAAAACAGCAATGACACAAGACGCAAAATTTAATGCAGATACCTGGGCAGTGCATGAAGCATGCAACAGCCCATTGATCAGACAAAAACTAACCCTCTAATGAAAACCCGTTAAAAAACTGTTTGAACAATGCCGTTGGCTTAAATTTTGCTTCAAATAAATCAAAATGCCGGCCTACATCACGCCCTACTGACATTAATGTTCCAGCAGCATTACTCGTGCCAGCGTAGCCAGACCGCATAATATAAGCCCGACGCTCTTGGTCTGTTGCGAATAACTCATATGCCTTACCGGTTATGAACACATCAACCAAACAAACCTTTTCCCGCTCATCACCCAAGGTAAAAGGTTCCAACTCATCAACTGACAACACTGCCAATAACCCGTCTTTTTTCCCTGCAACAATTCGTTCTATATCCTTTATGCTCCGTCCGAATAAATCAAATTCACGAATAGAAAAAGGAAAACAATAAGCATTTGCTGTCGCTGATTGACAATCTGTATTTTTCAATAGCCAATCAATGAAAGCTCTTCTACCATCCGTTTTTTCTTCTTTACGAAAATTCAGATAATACTGAATTATTTTACTAAACGAATGTCCTGTTGGCACCCAATTACCGCTCCTTCCGGCTGTCTCCCGGGTTGCAACTCTATTAGCGGCCGTCTTAACAACTTCCTCTGCCCCAACGCCTTCCTCAGTGACTTCCGTTTCACTCTGTGTATCAAACCGGGGCGTTACCAATACCGCATCTTCTTCTGATTCTGCACCAAAACAACGCAAATCATAGCCAATAACAAACAAACATGCCTCAAAAGCGTGGCAGCGAGCAGGCAACGCTCCCTGATTTGCAAACCAGTCGGTACGCTCAAGCAACTCCCGTATAATCCAGCCTAAACGTACTTGCCAACGAGCCCACTCTTCGTATGTTATGCGTGAAAATTGTGGTGATAACAAACCATTCGGCATATCTCCAGGATTACGAATTTGATTCCCTCTGGCTGCACCTGAGGGAAATTGAGACATTGGCCGACCATGGTTATTTTGCTGGCGATACAAAGAGTACAGCATTCCCATGGCCGCCCCCACCCTGCTGTCATAAATCGGACTTCCTGTTTTATCCAACAGTGAGTGAATTTTTGTCAGGCCAGAATCAAACCGTAAAATTGAGCTGCTACTCAGCGCGCGCAAATCAGTCTGATCACTATCAAGAACCAGCAGTTGCTCAACGGAACGCAAGTAAGCAATCAATTCCATGTTGTTTGCCAACCTGTGTAAAAAAGGAATGGCACCCCGTACCCCACCCCATTTAAGAATTTGCAGGCAAGCGGCCAAGGTTTGCGTTTCGTCATTATTATCAATAGCCTCAATAAGCCAGGCACGCAGTTTACCCAATGATTCTTTTGTCTCAAGCCAAGTACTTGATATCACAATAGCACCATTATTGTCACGCCATGAAGAAGACCACCGATAATGCTGCAAGACCTGCTCAAAACCGTTAACATTGACTTGCAATCCACCCAATACAAATTTACTAGGCCTAAAATTTAAGTTAAATTGCAATAAGGGTAAATTACTTGCCAACCATTCAATAAAGCCAGCCACTTCTGCTTGAGCTAAAAAATTCTTTCGTTGCATTAAAAAAAAACTCACATGAAAAAAATGTAAAAAATATCCGTAAGCTTACCGTCAAGCGCACAGTTCATAACTAGAGACTTCTGCTGCTAACTGTCGTTTAAATTCACTGGGTGGTAAGTTACCCAATGACTCATGGGGTCGTTCCTCGTTATAACTTAACATCCAGGCCCAACTGAGGTCTCGCACCTGATCCAGCGATGAGAACAAATTAAAAGCAAGCGACGTCATTTCACTACCATTATCCACGCGAATCATTTTAGGCAGGCCTCTTTCTGCTTTAAGTTGCTCC
>NZ_JAAVNG010000008.1:0-251067 GCF_012923605.1 Advenella sp. EE-W14
CCATACTTCTCCAATCGGTTGCCAGTTACGTGTCTGACCTGACCAGCGGGCGGGATTGGCACGTTGAGCCTGTTGGTACAGTTCGTGGCGAGCCCGTAGGATATCCTCATCCTGGCCAGCATGGCGCTGAGCCGGTGTGACATAGCGGATTTGGCTATGACGATGTTCTTCGTTATACCACCGTACAAAGTGATGAACCCATTGCCGGGCATCTTCAATCTGGTTAAAGCCATTGGTTGGAAACCGTGGATGATATTTGCAGGTACGGAAGAGCGATTCTGAATACGCATTATCATTGGATACACGAGGGCGGCTATGCGAAGGCGTAATACCTAAACTGTCCAGTTTGGCATACAGGGTGGAGCCTTTCATGGCAGAACCATTGTCCGCGTGCAATACCAGCAGCTTATGCGCACATTTTTCACGCAGTACGGCCCGTTGAATCAGGGTAGCGCTGTTATTCATGTTTTCTGCCTCGAAGACTTCGTGACCAACGATTTTGCGGCTGTAAATATCCATAATCAGGTACAGATAAAAGGATAGGCCCCGTATTGAGGTTGGCAAATAAGTCACGTCCCAACTCCAGCAAGCATTGGGTTCATCGGCACAATGACGACGGGGCGGACCTTTATGGCGTGGTGCCGCCGCGCGCCCACGGCGATGCTGTTCACCCGCCTGACGCAGGACGCGGTAGAAGCTGGACTCTGAAGCCAGATAACATTGTTCTTCATCCAGTAACCGGGTCACGATCTGCGCAGGTGGCAGACTGGCAAACTCGGGACGGTGACAGGTATCCAGAATGGTCTGGCGCTCTTCTGCTGTCAGCGCATGGGCAGGTAAAGGATGCACCGCCTGCGGGCGTTGATCCTCAGTGCCTGTTGACCAGCGACGGTAAGTATTCAGGCCAATACCCAGTTCCTGGCACACGCGTTGCAGTCGGGCACCCGCCTTCCGGGCTTCATTGACCAATTCAACAATTTGGCAGCGATCTGTGGCATTGGTCATTTTTCCTCGTCCCCCCAGATCGCCTGGACTTTTTTTCGCAAGGCCAGGATGGCCGCCGTTTCAGCCAAGGCGGCATCTTTACGACGCAGTTTGCGCTCCAGTTCCTTGATGCGTTTACGTTCTGCTTTAGTGATTTCTGCTTGCTGTGCGGATGCTTTGGCACTGACGTCATTGGCTTGTTCACAACTGCTGCGCCACCGACGTATTTGCTCAACATACAGGCCACGACGGCGACAATATTCGGCCCGTTCAGTTTCGGATAAGGCGGCGGTTTCCAGGACAGCATTGAATTTTTCTGCCGAGCTCCAACCTTCCGGTGTGCTGGCTTGGTTTGGTAATAACCGGCCTTGATCACGTGCCTGTTTACGCCAATTGTAAAGCGTCGCTTCGGAAATGCCTTCTTCCTGGGCTAATTCAGCAACCGTTCGGTTATGGGGAGCCATTAATTTGGCCAGTATCGCTTCTCGGCGTTCGGGTGAGTATTTCATAGGAACCTTTTCTTTGCCCCCATCTTAGGATGAGTTAAATTCTAACATCGGTTGAGGTTCCAACTAGTCTGACACAGGGGGCTGGATAGATAATGCCACCGCAGGCATGGAGAATGCGTTAAAAGCGAAGCCGGATGATGTACGTGAGCAATACGAGCGACAGATCAAAGATCTACAAGAAGCTTACGGTGAGGCCATGCTGGAGTTGCGTGCCCGAAAAAAGTTGCAATCCCTGCTGGACAAGGACGAGAGCTGATACGCTCAATCTGGCAGGGACTGAAAGAGGACGGTATTGATGTCAGCATCAGCAAGCTATGTGGGTGGTTTGGGGTATCACGCCGCACTTTTTACTATCAGCCTGTCAAGGCAGCGCCGAGGCTACAACCCGCGCTAGTGAGTCGAGTTAAGGCGCTAATTGAAGACAACCCCTCTTTTGGTTATCGAACGGTAGCAGGACTGCTAAGCATGAACAAAAACACAGTGCAGCGTATTTTTCAACTTAAAGGCTGGCAGGTGCGTAAACGAGCTACTGGCATGCGACCTCGCGTACAAGCCCTCGCTTCAGTTGCTGGGTCGCCCAACGAGCACTGGGCAACGGATCTGTGCCGCATTTGGGGTGGCCGTGATGGTTGGTTAAGTTTGGCTTTAGTTATTGACTGCTATACACGAGAGTTATTAGGTTGGCAGCTCTCCAAGACGGGTAAAGCTAGCACAGCCACCTCTGCGTTAGAGCAAGCACTTCTCGCCAGATTTGGCACACTAGGTCGAGTTCCAGAACCGTTTTTATTGCGTTCAGATAATGGTTTAGTCTTCAGTAGCCGTAGTTATACGCAGTTAGTGCGCAGCTACGGGTTACGTCAGGAGTTCATTACGCCCCATTGCCCACAGCAAAATGGCATGGTGGAGCGATTAATTCGTACGCTCAAAGAGCAATGCGTACACCGCCATCGCTTTGAAAGTGTACAACACGCCAGGCGTATCATTGCTGACTGGATTTTATTCTATAACACTCAGCGCCCACATCAGGCGTTGAAAATGAAAACACCTGCTGAAGCTTATGCATTAGCAGCCTAATTTGAGCAGAAACTGCTGGGTCATTACATTCTTTATGCATTCCACGCGGAGCGTGGGAACGAGTATTTTCATTGGTATCCGTATGCGTGCCCACGCGGGAGCGTGGGCACGAGTATGAGCGAGTGTGTGCTTTCTTTCTGGTTCCCATGCTCCAGCGTGGGAACCCGTCCTGCCTCAACTCCCCGTCAAGCAGAAAGCTTATCCGTTTCTCGTTTTTTCACATCTTGTGAAATCGCCATAGGCACATATTCCGGCAACTGCACATTCTCCCGCAGTTGCTCCTGCTGCTTATGCACCCAGTCCACAATATGCTCATCCGGTTTGAACCCTTCCACCAGTAAATGAAACACATCACGTACTTTCTGGTAGTCATACGCACGAATGGAGTCATCCAAAGTCGCCAAATGAAACTTGAGTTCTTCCCATTCGGTGTGCAGTTCATTGGCCCGTTGGATCATGGGGTGTTCGGTTTTACTGACGTTGCTGCCAATGAGCAGTTCTTCGTACAGTTTTTCACCGGGGCGCAGGCCGGTGAATTTGATTTCCATTTCACCCTCGGGGTTTTCTTTAGACTTTAAGGTTAAGCCTGAAAGCTGGATCATTTTTTGAGCTAAATCCACAATCTTTACCGGTTCACCCATGTCCAGCACGAACACATCTCCGCCTTGGCCCATGGAGCCGGCCTGGATTACCAGCTGGGCGGCTTCGGGGATGGTCATGAAGTAGCGGGTAATTTCTGGGTGGGTCACGGTAAGAGGGCCACCGTTAGTGATTTGTTTGCGGAATAGCGGAATAACTGAACCGGAAGAACCCAGCACATTGCCAAAACGCACCATGGTAAAACGGGTCTGGTTGGAAAAGTGCCCGTATTCTTCTGCCCCAAACAGCACCGGGGTAGATTCCCGTGCTAAGGCCTGCAGTACTAGTTCGGCCATGCGCTTGGTACTACCCATGATATTGGTGGGGCGTACGGCCTTGTCGGTGGAAATCAGCACAAAATTCTTTACATGGGCACGAATGGCAGACTGTGCGGTATACAGGGTGCCAAAAATATTGTTTCGTACTCCTTCGGCAATATTGTGTTCCACCATGGGCACATGCTTGTAAGCGGCCGCGTGGTAAACCGTATCCACCTTCCAGCCGCTCATCACGTCAAACAGGCGGCTTTGGTTGCGAATGGAACCCAGTATGGGCACCACTTTTAAATCCAGTTGCTTGTTGCGCACATAAATACTTATTTCACGGTGAATATCGTAAAGGGCGAATTCAGAATGTTCAAATAAAATAAGTACTTTAGGTTGCAGGTGGACAATCTGGCGGCACAGTTCCGAGCCAATCGAGCCACCGGCACCGGTTACCATGACCACCTGATTTTTTACACATTGCTCAAACAGCGCCATATTGGGGGCTACGGGGTCGCGGCCCAGCAGGTCGGCAATATCCACTTCGCGCAGGTCTTGTACTTTAATTTTACCGCTGACCAGATCCATCATGCCAGGTACGGTGCGAACCAGTACCTTGTAAGGAGCCAGGGCATTAATAATTTCAAGGCGACGCGCACGGGTGGCAGAAGGAATGGCCAGCAACACCTTTTCGGTTTCGGTGTTGACAATCACCTCGCCCAATTGTTGGGGGTCAAAAACCGTTACCCCGGCAATCACACGGCCGATCAGGGTGGGGTTATCGTCTATGAACCCCACCACTTTCATGTTGCTTTCCATGTTAATGCCATTTAGCAACTGGTTGCCCGCGCGTCCAGCACCGTAAATAAGCACTTTTTTACGCTTGTCGCTTTTATTTTTGGGTTTGCCATTATAAAAAGGAATAAATACCGACAAACCGGGTGAATCCTTGCTGAAGTAATGGCGCATTAACAGCCGCAGGCCACCTGTCATTAGCAGCATGAGCAGCCAGTAAATAAAAATCACCCCACGTGGTACGACCGGGCTAGTGGGCCCGATATAAATAACAATACCCAGTAAAATCGTGGCAATGGTTACCCCTTCAAAAATGGTGGTGCTGGCCTGGGAACCCAGGTAACGCATGACCGCCCGGTAAAACCCTTTCACCACAAAAATAGGCAAAGACACCAGCGGTGCCATAATAAACAGCCAGGCATGGCCGCCAAATGGCTGGATAAAATCGGTAGTACCCAACCGCAGGTAAAAGGCCAGCCACAAAGACAGCCAGATAATGGCCACATCGGCCACCACCTGCAACAGGCGTTTGTTGTTGCGGTCCAGCCGCAGTAAACGATTCCGCAGTTTTTGTTCCAGATTGGAATCCTTTTTGGAAACCGTCATTGCCTAACTCCTGCTGGCCTGTTCCATGACATTGCGCAAAACCTGGCAGGTTTTATCTATTTCTGCCGGGGTCAGGGTGGGGTGCACCAGGAACATCAAGGACGTTTCACCCAGTTCCATGGCTACCGGCAGGCGCTGGGCCGGGCGCAGGTTGGTATTGTCGAACGCCTTTTCCAGATACACTTCAGAGCAGGAGCCGGAAAAGGCCGGCACACCTGCTGCCACCATTTCATTAATAATACGGTCGCGGTTCCAGTCGGGTTTTAACTGTTCTGGCTGCACGAACACATAGCATTTGTAGGCGGCATGTTCGCTGCCTTCGGGCACTTCCGGCACCCGCAGGGCAGGCAGCTGTTTGGCGGTTTCCCATATCTGGTTGGCGTTTTGCTGGCGAAGTCTCGTCCATTCCTGCATGCGTTCCAGCTGGATCAGGCCAAGTACGGCCTGTACTTCGGTCATGCGCCAGTTGGTACCAAAGCTCTCATGCAGCCAACGAAAACCGGGTGCATGTTCACGTTCGTACACGGCTTCCCAGCTTTTGCCATGGTCCTTATAGGCCCACATTTTTAACCAGTAATCCCGGTTATTGGTGGTAACCATGCCACCTTCACCTCCGGTGGTCATGATTTTGTCCTGGCAGAAAGACCAGGCACCAATATCCCCAATGCTGCCCACTGGTTGGCCTTTGTAAATGGCCCCATGCGCCTGGGCGCAATCTTCCACCACATACAGGCCATGCTCCCGGGCCAGGGCCATAATCGGGTCCATATCGCAGGGCCAGCCTGCCAGGTGTACGCATACAATGGCTTTGGTGTTGGGCGTTAATACGGCCTTGATGGTTTCCGCGGTAATGTTTTGCGAATCACGGCTAACATCGGCAAACACCGGTTTGGCACCGGTATTGATAATGCTGGACACCGAAGCCAGGAAGGTGCGGGAAGTCACGATAACCTCATCACCCGGGCCAATATCCAATGCCTTGAAAGCCAGGTCCAGCGCCAGCGTGCCGTTTACCACGGCTACTGCATGGGCGGTATCAGTCCAGGCGGCAAAGGCTTTTTCAAAATCCCGGCATTTCGTGCCTGTCCAGTAATTAACCTTGTTGGACAAAATAACATCACGAACGGCATCGGCTTCTTCAACGGTGAAAGAGGGCCAGGGAGAAAAGGGGGTGTTTAGCATGATGAAAATTCAGAATTGATTTAGAAATGAAGTTTTAAACTGCGGAGAAATGGGGACTTCAATTTACTGGTACTTGAACCAATGTGTCGCACTTGGCAAACCCTTGTCCAATCTTATATTCGTAAGAGGGTAAGGGGAGATCTTGATAATCATTGATTAGCATCTGCACGTGGTTAGCACCAGCCAGATGAGTGAAAGGATAACCACCACCAAAACGTGGATTGAACTCAAGTAAATAAAACTTGCCATCCCGTTCCAGGAAATCACAATCCAAATTGCCACGATGAGAAAGCATACCAGAGATTTTAGCTACCAATGCCTCGAATAATTTTGGATCAACAGTCACGGCTTTATCTGTTTCACCGGCACGCATTGCCAATTTTTTTTTGGCTGTAAATCCAATGAAATTCTCTTTTTTTCCATATAGCAAATCAACACCATATTCATGCCCTTGGATCAACTCTTGAATAATCACTGAGCTTTCTGAACCGAGTTCAGCAAGTATGCTTTTTGTTACTGCTCGCTGACACTGGATAAAGCCTTCAACGAGCTCTTCAGGAGAGTCAACTATAAAAAGCCCAATGGAAGCACTTCCCCAACGGGGTTTAACAATGAGTGGGAAGGTGACTTCACCTGTGGCTAGTGCTGTTTTAGCATCCTCCAAGTTTAGATAGGTAGCAGGTGTATCAATACCAGCTTCTTTGGCAAAGCGGTATGTAAGCCATTTATCAGCACATATTTCTAGTGTTTTAACTGGTGGTACATATAAAGTTGCACCGGTTTCTTTTTCAAACTCTTCCCGGTTCTCTGATAACAGACCTACCTCAAGATCGTTAAGAGAAAATATCATATTGATATTTTCTTTAATGACAATCTCTTTCAGATTATTGAGATAGTTATCAGCAAAAACACCGGGTACTTGTGCTTTAACATCACATGCCTGTAATGCTGGAGCAGATAAATCCATATCAGTACCCACTACTTTTCCATAGCCAGCAAGCACATTTTGAAAATAGGAGGCAAGGTAGTGGCGTCGGCCAGCACACGTAAGTAATACATTCATGGTTTTTTAATGTCTTTTAAAAATTTTTCAACTTTATTGTATGAATAAATATTCATTGCATCGCTTTATAAATATTAAGATCAGACTTAAAATTATCTAGGAATAGGGAATAAATGTATCTATCTAAATATTTGCCACGATGCCATGAGTGTTTTTTTAAAGTACCTTCTTTGAAAAAAGAAAATTTTTCGTAAAACTTACATGCTTTTTCATTCCCTTCAGAAACATAAAGAGTGATTTTCCTCAAATTTAACTCATCTTTTGCGTATTTGAGGGTGCACTCTAATAGGTAACTGCCAATACCCTTGGCAGAAAAATTCTCAGAAACAAAAATATAGAGCTCCGCATTTCCATGTTTGTTATTGATATTAACCAAACCAGAAAAAGCAATTGCTTTATCTTTTTCTCTTAAAACAAAGTCTTTTCGATTCGTATTGTTGGAAATAGAATTGGCCCATGCTTCAGTTTTTTTTACCGTTGCAGGAACTTCAATAAAAATACCTGAAAGTACATCATAAGAGTTTATTGCTGCGACTCTTTGCTCAACATCGTTAGATGAAAAAACATCAAATTTGTAAATTTTATTTTTCATTTAATTTTTCTCTGTATTTATCTAAAGGTCCTTGAGGAGCGGCTTCTAAGACATCACTACCCTGAAAAACTTTTTGTATTGTTTTGAATATTATTTTTATATCCAATAAAAAATTTATTTTTTTTACATACTCAACGTCTAATGCTAGCTTTTCTTCCCATGTAATAGCATTTCGTCCAGATATTTGAGCTAAACCAGTTAACCCTGGCCGAACATTATGTCGTTTACTTTCTTCTTCTGTGTAATAAGGAATATATCTAGTAAGTAACGGTCGTGGCCCTACGATACTCATATCTCCTTTAAGGATATTCCATAACTCTGGGAGTTCATCCAGGCTTGTTTTGCGTAGAAATCTACCAAAATCGGTCAATCGTTCACTATCTGGAAGGGGGTCTCCTTGAGCATCATATGCATCGCGCATAGTGCGAAATTTAACCATGGTAAAGGGCTTGCCGTTCAAGCCAGGCCGAACCTGACGGAATAGTACAGGAGAGCCCAGTTTGCGTCTGATTTGCCATGCAACTATGGCAATGATAGGTGATAGCAGAAGCAGGGCAATAGCCGAGGCAAGAATATCAAATATTCGTTTAATCATAAAGTATATTTTTGGGTAATGTAGAAAGAAAAATTTAATGTATTTGGTATTTGTTAATTAAGGCCTTGCCTGTTTGTAATGACATGGAGTTTACAGTTGCTTTACTCCTTGGTTCTTTTTATTGTATGGAGGGATACCGAATATCAATCATCATGCATTAGCTTTTCATATACGTGGGAGTGATACCCACACATACCGTTGTTAAATTGATCATCTTGCCGTAAAGGTTCTTCACAGATAGAGCATTTTGTGTAATCAAGTTCTGCCTCACACCATAAGCAGTGTTGTTCACTGACTACGAATGTATCTCGTCTACATGTCAAACATGTTTCTACATCAGGTTCACCACCATCACGTGGGTCGTAATAATGTTCTTTATTAAGTTCTTTAATCATTAGTGGGGCGATTAGGTCACTATGACCACATGCTACACAGTCGTACCTAAAAAATTTGTCTTGCTCTTGAACACTTGCTTCGTTGTCAATGTCCTCAAGGTGCGGACGTAGTAGTGATGAGCCACATTCCTTGCATTGGCACTTGTCAAGGTAGTCTTGCATTAGTTCAGGTATGTCTGCTTCAGCCCAAGCAGTGTTACAAGCCGCTCTGGTACTTATAAAGAAATTATGATGTTCAAGCATAATTTCCCAAGATTTTCCAAGCAGTTCAGCAGGTTTCTCATTGAGTTGTTTTTCTACAAAATCATGTAGTATTGGAAACAGCTCAGCGATGAAGTCAGCAACCTGCCCAAGCGTATGTGCTGGGTGTAAGTGTTCTAAATGGTTGCGACACTCCTGTAGTGTATCTATCGTTTTCCAATCTACGTCTATGTCAAAACTTTCGAAGCGTTTTTTGATAGTACTAACGTCAATAGTTGTACGCTTGAAGTTTCCCATGGGGTGCCACTTGATTCCACCATTTCCATCTGATTTAGGCAAAACTTCTGGTGGATTAAAAATAAGCGTTGCTGCATCCTCAGGGTTATCGACCGATATAGCGATTTTGTATTTGAATAAAAGTAAAACTCCTGCAAATAAATTTCGTATAGCGGATAAGGTACGAGCTGGATCACCGCCTTGTGCCATCGTAAGTTGACTACGCTGGAAGTCTTCGATTCCAAGACGAATTGATGTAAGGGCATTTTCTTTTAATTTCTCAACATCTAAAGCAGGTATTTTCATTTTATTTTTTGATTAAATATTAGAAACAAGAATGAATTATTCAAGTTAAGTGTAATGACATAGGTTTTATGAGCCAAGAAACTTTTTTATTCTAACTGCCTAATAAAAAATCAAAATATTCTTTATGTTTTTCAGATTTTGAATTGAATTTAGTTACTCCAAAGCCATTAGCAAATAGACTCCTGAATTCATCTTTATTGAACCAAGGTTCATTGTTAAGAATAATGTCAGTCGATGATGTTTTTATGGTTTTTAGTATGAATTTTATGTTTTTTTGGGTTTCGCTGTTTGGTAGCTTAAAAGGGCCATCAGTATTTTTTTCTATAACTTCAAATATGCCTTCTAGATAATATTCTGTTGGATTTCCTTGTTGTCCAGAAATGATATATAACTTGTCTCCCTTAATAATATTAATGTTTTTATTGGTATAAGAATTTTCTTTACTAAATTTTCCTTGAGTTTTACGGTTATGATAAGCATGCCATTCATTCATTATTTTACCTGTGAAATTTATTTTTTTAATTAGTTAGTTTTTATCATCTTTCCGCTTTAAAAGCGAGGGTAACAACAATTCTTCTATAGGGGCGGCCACTTTTTAAGTGACCGTTTTTTTGAGATCCTGTAATCATCGCAAACCAGAAGAAACAAGATGGTAAAGTTGTTGTGCAAAGTAAGATATCTGAAGCTTGTCTTTCATTTCGGGACTTACAGCATAGCTTGCGCTCATGTTATTCTCAATAGAAAAAAAACAATCTACCAGAGCGGCATGGTTTGCATCACAGACGATACCCGTTTCATGCTTCCTTACCCAACGTGCTACAGCGGTATTTTGTCCACATACAGCCAATACCCCAGCTCCTGATAACGCATATCCAGAAGACTTACTGGGAAAGGCGTATTTTGTTACTTCGTCGTCAATGGGTAATAGCGCCCATTTATGCTGGTTAACTAGATCTGCCGCTTCAGTGGCGGGTATAAAGCCATGGTATTGCACTTGTTCATAACTGTTAGCAAGTGTTTGGATGTCTGGTGCATGTACCCCACCGCCAGCAAATGTAAAGCATAATTTACCGCCTTGCTTCAAATAGTCCTGAATCGCTGTCAACAGCAAAGGAATACGCTGTAAACGGCCAGCATTTCCGCAGAAAACGATGTCCTTTGTACGCTGCGCCATAGGTACAGGAGTTACCTCAAAAGAAGGATTATCCAGTAAGTGTATTGGACTTGAGGTATTACTCCTTTGCTGGATATAAGCCTTCATATCCTCTGTGAGAGTGATAATCGCTGATGCATGGCGCAGGGTATAGTTATCTATTGCCTGGAGCAGTCGAAAAAGTAGTTTGTTAACTGGCACCACGATATTAGCGGCTTCCGGGTGGATATCTTGCAGGTGGTATATATATTGTGCGCCAAATAAACGGCAATATAGTGCAACAATAAATGGCACCACTACAGGCGGATTAGTAGAAACGTACACACTTGCAGGTTTGGCACGCACAAGGCTAATGAAAGTCCACAACATGAAAAAAACAGCTTCTGCAATCCGTTTTACCAAGCTACTGGCTGAAGTTGTATAGGCTTTACATGCCCGAATCTGAATCCCTTCACCCCGACCTTCTTTTGCTAATAAGGCAGCAAGATCATTTTCAGCTTGAGTAATAACACATACTGAATGGTGTTGTGCAGCCTGTTCAGCAAATTGTAAAAGCCCTTCACCAATAACCTGGCTTTTAGGCCAGAAGCTGCGATTTACTATTGCAATATCAGTCTTTTTTTTGCCCATAATTGTTATATTTTAATATTGTTTCCAAACAGTTCGCATCACATAGTCCCGATAACTATGGATAATGCGTACTACCTTATCAGACACGTTAGGCATGCTGTAGTCTGCCACCAAACGCAAGCTGCGTTCAGTTCCCCGGCTCTGGCTTTCCAGAATCTGTAGCCCTTGCAAAATACGTTCCTTTTCAAGCCCAACCATCATGGCCGCTGCTTCTTCCATACCTTCTGGACGTTCATGCGCTTCGCGTATATTCAGTGCGGGAAAGTTCAGGATGGAAGATTCTTCATTTATCGTACCGCTGTCTGACAGTACTGCCTTTGCGCTGAGTTGAAGTTTGTTGTAGTCTTTGAAACCTAATGGTTTTAACAACTGTATATTTTTATGGAACTTAGCGTTCAGCGTATCAACTCGTTTTTGGGTGCGCGGGTGCGTGGATACGATTACAGGGTAGTCATACTGCTCGGCTACTGCATTCAGGCAATCTACTAACTTAAAGAAATTCTTTTCCGAATCAATGTTTTCTTCCCGGTGTGCACTCACTACAAAAAACTTAGCAGGTTCAAGCCCTAGTCGCTCCAGCACATTTGATTGTTCAATACCATCTCGATAATGATTCAATACTTCAAACATGGGGCTGCCAGTTTTAATAACCATATCTGGAGGCAAACCTTCACGTAACAGATAGTCCCGGGCAATGGTGCTGTAGGTAAGATTGATATCTGCCGTATGATCTACAATACGGCGATTGATTTCTTCAGGTACTCGCATGTCAAAGCAGCGGTTTCCTGCCTCCATGTGGAAAGTTGGGATTTTACGACGTTTTGCAGGTATGACTGCCATACAGCTATTGGTATCACCCAGAACAAGCAGGGCCTCTGGTTGTACTTCAGCCAAAACCCGGTCAACAGTAATAATCACATTACCAATGGTTTCTGCACCGGTGGCTCCGGCTGCATTCAGGAAATAATCCGGCTTACGAATGCCCAGATCCTGGAAGAAAATTTCATTGAGTTCGTAATCATAATTCTGGCCTGTATGTACCAATATATGATTGCAATGTTCATCCAGTTTTGCCATTACTCGGGAAAGACGAATAATTTCCGGACGAGTACCCACCACGGTTACTACTTTTAATTTTTTCATTTCAAACCTTTGTGCAACTCAAGCTGCTGTACCCACTGCCATGGCATAGGTATCAGGCTTCTCTCTATCAAAAATTTCATTGGCCCATAGCATGACGACCATTTCATCATTGCCCACATTGGTAATGTCATGTGTCCAGCCTGGTACTGTTTCAACAATTTCCGGTTCATCGCCAGAAGTAAACAACTCATAAAACTCACCAGTAACAATGTGGCGGAAGCGAAAGCAGGCTTTCCCCTTGATAACCAAAAATTTCTCTGTTTTTGAGTGGTGATAATGACCGCCACGGGTAATGCCAGGGTGTGCAGTAAAGAAAGAAAACTGTCCAGAGTCTTGAGTCTTAAGCATTTCTACAAACACTCCCCGCTGATCACCATGTTTGGGGACTGAATAAGTAAAACTTTCTGGAGGCATGTAGCTTAAATAAGTAGAGTAGAGCGCCCGAGTTAATCCGGTGCCTACTGCTTCGGTAGTCAGGGTTTCGCGACTGTCGCGGAAACGCTCAAGCTGAGCAGCCAGTTCGCCTACTGTAATATCATAAACAGGCGCAACTTCCATGAACTGCTGACCCTCAACTTTTCCATCCATCAGCGCCATGAAGTGTTCAAGTACATTGTCAATATATACCAGATTAATTACAGCATTAGTGTCGTTGATTTGAATGGGCAGGCCGCGCACAATGTTGTGGCAGAAGGTGGCTACGGCAGAGTTGTAATTCGGTTTTGCCCACTTACCAAAAACATTGGGTAAACGGAATATATGTACTGGAAAACCGTTATTTGCCAGTTCAAGTAACGCTTGCTCAGCCGCTTTTTTGCTGCTGCCATAGGAGTTGTCGCGCTCAGCCTGAATGGATGAGGTATAAATTACTGGTATTTTTTTGCCAGAGTTCACAATAGCACTGCATAATGCCTGAGTCAGGTCAGTATTGCCGCTGATGAATTCCTGCGGATCAGTGGGGCGATTCACGCCCGCAAGATGAAAGATGAAATCCACCTGTGAAACCAACTCTGGCAGTTGATTCACCGATTGATCGCGGGTAAATAAGATGACCTCTATATCTTTACGTTCTGCAAGATGAACTTGCAGGTTACGTCCTACAAAACCATTTGAACCCGTTATTAAGACTCGCATTACTTACTCCTCTGGTACGACGTGTTCGCCGCGTTGTATCGCTTGCATGAATTCCAGTTTCAACAAGAGCTTTTGCATTCCTTCCACATCCAGGCGCTCAGTGTTGTGTGAGTTATAGTCTTCACTATGGGTGATCTTTTCTTCACCCTGTTCCACATATTTTGTATAGTTAAGATCGCGTAAATCGGGTGGTACCCGGTAGTATTGGCCCATATCTTCTGCAGCCGCCATTTCTTCTCTGCTTAAAAGCGCTTCGTACAGCTTTTCCCCGTGGCGGGTACCAATTACTTCAATGGGATGCTCCGGTTTACCCAGTAAACCGGTTAGTGCTTTGGCAAGTGTTTCAATGGTGGCAGCGGGTGCTTTTTGAATGAAAATATCCCCATTGTTGCCGTGTTCAAAAGCATGCAGAACCAAGTCAACAGCATCAGATAGAGTCATCATGAAGCGGGTCATGTCTGGGTCGGTCAGCGTTAATGCCTTACCAGCCCTGATCTGATCAATAAACAGGGGGATTACAGAACCGCGGGAGGCCATGACGTTACCGTAACGGGTACCACAGATAACCGTCTTGTCATCTTCGGCATGCCGAGATTTGGCTACCATTACCTTTTCCATCATCGCTTTTGAAATGCCCATGGCATTGATAGGGTATACGGCTTTGTCTGTGCTTAGGCAGACTACACGTTTCACTTGGTTCTGGATAGCAGCTTCCAACACATTTTCAGTACCCACGATATTAGTTTTTACAGCTTCCATGGGATGAAATTCGCAAGACGGTACCTGTTTTAATGCGGCGGCATGAAATATATAATCTACGCCACGAGTAGCATTAAGTACGCTTTGGTAATCACGTACATCACCGATATAAAACTTGAGTTTAGAACTGGCATAACGCTTGCGCATGTCATCCTGTTTTTTTTCATCACGACTGAATATACGGATTTCTGCCAGATCGGTATTCAGGAAGCGTTTCAAAACAGCGTTGCCAAAAGAGCCGGTTCCGCCAGTGATTAACAAAGTCTTATGCTTGAAGAGCATTTAATTGATCCTTACTTTTTATGATAAGCGTATTTAAATAGCGCGATATTGGCTTCTATGGCATCGCGCTGTGAGAATTTGTTTTTTGCCCAAGCTAATACATTTTGGCGCATAGCGAGGTGCTCTTCTGGTGACATGGTAGCCAGATTATTGAGCACATCACTGAAGGCATCAGGGTTGGTTAACGGTAAATCCCAGCCGATGCCGAGCTCTTGAAGATTTCGCCAAGGCGTAGTATTTGCGATTAAAATCGGCAACCCAGCACAGAGTGCCTCTGCAATGACATGACCGTAATTTTCTCCTTTGGTAGGAAAGAAAAATAAATCATAATTTCTAAGTGTATTGATTACATTGTCAGGGGTTAGATTACCCTTGTAATTAACTTGGATATGAGGAGGTAAAGTTTTAATGGCTGTTTCACATTGCTGCCAATAATCCACATCCTCAATAGGTCCATAAATATCATATGTAAGTGGTTGTTGAACTTTTTTCAGTATTTCAAGTGCGAAGAGAAGATTCTTTTTAGGAGAAATGCGAGATATAAAAACAGTATTTAATGAGTTTGAAGTTGTATTAATATCTTTTGCAAACTCTTGTGTTCCAATATCTTCGGCTATATGAATGTCAACGTTATGGCCAAGTACACGACGAATATCGTTTGCTTCATAATTACTTGATGCCTGAAAGATGATACCTTTGTGTAACCTCAATAATTTAAACAAGAATATGAAAATTCGTTTTTTAGAAGATTTTAGAGATAACGCACCCTCTGAAAACTCTCCCCTGGGACCAAGTACGATTTTTTTATTTAGTGTTTTGGAAATTAGTAAAGGGAAAAAAGAAAAACGGAAGGAGAAGAAACTATTAAGGTAAACAATATCGTAATCTTTATTACGTAAAATCCGTGCAGTTTGTGTGTAACCACTTTTACCCGGTTTAATATAGAAAACAGAAGCTTTGCCTACTTGATTCCAATCCCCACTGGTTATAGAAGTATATGGAAAAGTATCACCTAGATCTCTATCGCTGGTTATAAGCTTAAAGTTTATTTCATCACCTGTTTGATCAAATAGGTTTTTTATTGTTTTTATAGGACCTCCACCTTTGTAACCAGGGAGATAACTGCCTGTAAAACATAGAATATTCATATTAAAATATTTAGTCCAAATTATAATTGGATTATTAAATAAAATTACTTAATAATATTTTTTGAGATTGAATAGGTTATCCGTTTTTTATAAAGTTATTGAAAAAATGTTGGCTGTAATTTTCAATGGTATGGTTTTTTAAAATAAAATTTCTATTTTCAAAATTGCTTAAATTGTTTGTATTGTTAAATATTTTAATTAATGTTGCGGCTAGCATGTTAATGTCTTTTTCTATTATATAATTACCAATTTTTTCTTTGACGATTTTTTTTGTTTCCCCAGTATTTGTAGCAATAATAGTGCATCCATTTGCCATGGCTTCGATTAAAGATTGTGAGGGGTAATTATCAAAATCCTGTAGACTTAAAAAAACAAAAGATGATTTAAGTAGGGAGTCTATTTCATTGTAATTAGTAAAAATAATTTCTCCCTTCTTTTTTTTGTTAAATTCGTCAACTTCTGTTTTTAATTCTTGATGGATAAAAGGAGCTGAGATTATTAGTTTGGGTGTTAAATCAAAGGATTTTGTTTGTTTATTGCAGAATAGAATATAGGAGTTTATTGCTAAATCGTAGTTTTTTTGTTTTATTAGGCTTCCTGAAAATAAGATGTTATTTGTTTTTTTTAATGGTAAATTAATTTTTTTTATTTTCTCACTAGAATATTTCCAACTAAAACTTCCGGGAGATTGAATGCATTTTTTTCTATGTTCAGGAAAACCATTGGGTGAGTATAGGCAATCAATTTTGTCGGCTTTACTTAATAGATTCTTATGTAGCTTGTAATAACGGCTTTTTTTATTTCCGCCGGTAATCATTTCAAGATTTTTTGATCCTATTGAGGTATGAATTAGGATTTTTTTATTTGTTAATTTTCTTATTTTTTCTAGGAAATTAATAAAATAGGCTCCTCCAACAGATAAGTGAAATTTATTTATTTTTTTGAAGAAAAGTAAGAATATGATTAATAAGGGAGTGTATAAAAATGAAGTGGCTTTAAATCCCATAAATTCTGGAATAATATAAATATTATTCTTTTCTTTTTGATTTAAGTTGCTTAGAGTTTTTTTATACAAACTTTTATTGATTATTAAATAGATGTTATCATGTTTCTCAGATAGTGATTTCCATAAAAGTGGCATTCTAAATGCCAAGCCACTTGCCGATTTATCAGCACGAAAAAGTGTGATGAAACAATAATTTATATTATTATTCATTTGTTTGATTTAATGTTGATTTTATTTTCGGAAAGATATTTGTGTATGGCGCCAAGACAGAACCATGCGTAATGCCAAGTATATGATTTGGCTAAAATAATCATTAATGGCAAATATAGTGATAAACAAAAAATTAATGAAGGGAAATTATTATCCCTTGTTTTTTTTGTTTTGATAATTTTTGATATGGTATATATTGGTTGATATATGAAAAAATATAAAGAGCATATGAGTGCAATGAAGCCATATGTTTGCCAATATGAAAATATATTATGTATATAGGTTCCTAGATGATTGTTTGTTTCTATTACACCACCATAATCACCAATAATGGGAGATTCATAAATTCTTGCAAAGCCAGTTTTTGAAAGTGAAACCCTTGCAATATGAGAGGCATCCTCCATTGGGGAGGAGAAAATAAATAACATTCTTTCATTGATGTCTATTAAGTAATTAAAGAAGTCGCTAAAATATAAAAAAAATGGTATTGCAATAAAAATAAGAGATATTATTTTTTTAGTTTTAAAGAAAAATATAAAATAAATTATATTTACAAAAATAAAAATATAAAGTGTAGCTCTTGAATTTAAATAAAACAATATAATTGTGCTTACTGTAAATAATATAATTTTTTTATGAAATGAAGATGTTGAGGATATAATGATAAAAGAAAATAATGAGAATATATCAGCTAAAACCAAATAGACTCCTCGCTTTTCATTATCAATATCACTCAAGTTAATACTAAAAGTGCTGCCATCAATATTGCTAAATATTTTTATTGATATTAAAAGATAAAATAATAATAATATTTTATTGTTTGTTTTTGTAATATGTTGTCCTACCGTGTAAGATATTAAGTAATAAATAGATATCGTTAAGTGATAGGAGTATAGGTCTCTATCAAACATATCAGTTTTATTACCTACTATGATTAAATGTATATGAATATATAAGAGGCAGTAAATAAAAAATAAATAGACAGGTAGAGTGTTTTTATCTATTTTTTGTTTTTTTATGAATAAGAAAAAAAATAGTATTCCAATAATTGACATGAGCGTAGTGGCTCCAATTAAATTGGTTCCTCCATAGACAAGATGGTGCCACATTAAAAACATAATTGGTAAATAGATAACTATTAATAATTGTGCACTTTGTTTATATGTGATTTTCATATTGATAATATTTTATTTTTAACTATTTTTATGTTGATTGATCTTCATGAAATATTATTTTTTTATTTTCTTTACTAGGTTTTGTAAGAGTTAAAGGTTTTTTGAAACTATAATAATTACTATATTTCTTTATTTAATTTAAATTGAGAATCTTTTTTATAAATAGAAATCTCTCTTAATATTACTAAAAGATAAACTAAATAAAAAACAAATCCAGATATGGCATAAGACTCAACAAGATATTTTTCATGAAATTGGATTGTAATTAAAAGGCTTCCAACCCGTAACAGCAATCCGGTAAATTGCAGTATAAAAGCAATTTTCTGGTTTCCTGTGATATGCAAAGACATAGAAACAGGTGAAGTTATAAACTGCATAAAAAACCAAGGTGCCATCCAGCTTATAAGTTTACCCGTTCGTTGCCAATCTTCCCCCAAAAAATAAGGCATTAAAAATGGAGCAAGGAGTGCAATTAAAAGTAAAGGTATAAAAGCTATTTTAGCAAGATTGATTATTGTTTTAATGGTGAATTGTTTTAGTTCATTACGATGATGCCGCTCGGCACCTTCTGATAGATAAACTTGAGCCACTGAATTTCCAATTAAACTCATAGGGGCAGAAAGCAATTGCATGGCAACCATTAAATAGCCTGCTTCGGCATCTGCTGAATAATAGGCAATAAGTATTATTGGTATTTGGATGCCGCCTACATTAGCAAATGCTTCCAACGTAGAGTATTTTGGAAAATTTTTGTATTTTTTTAATGTTGCTTTTAGATAAGCAGGCTTTATTTTTTTAAAAAGCTGCCAGTCATTTTTCAATAAAGAGCGACTAAGACTAATGAATCCTGTTCCTTGAGAAATTACTTGGCCAATAATTAAGCCGGCTGTCCAGCTGCTATTTATAATGCCGACGATTAATTTAATTATTGTGCCACTAAGAGATTGTGTTATACGAGTTTTGGCAATTAGGTGGAATTTTTTTCTTCTTGTGCTCCAATACTGAAGGGTGTTATACAGCCCAATAGCTAATACACCAATAGGAAGGAGCCATAAGAAATGGCTGATTTTATTGTCTGTTAATGTATTAAATATATCTGGGAAGATGGCAATAAAAACAGTGGTTAATAAAGTAAAAAATATAACACTTGTTATCGCTAAAACACAAAGTGCTGCTGCCATACGGTCTGACTTGGGTAGTGGAATTGCAATTTCCAGGCGTAGGCAAGCAATAACAGTAATTAATGATAAAACAGAACTATATACCGCCAAAACAGAAAATGCTTCTGGCCCGTATAAACGAGTAAGGATAGGAAGTGCTAAAATTGTAATAAGCTGTCCTAAAGCTGTTCCGCCAACAAGAACACTAACACGGCGTACAAAAGGATTTTTCAAGATTTTCTCTTGAATGAGTGCTTTCAAAATTAGCCCTTCTTTGTATTAAAGTATTATATTATTAACCAGAGAAAATTCTGATATAAATATTATCTGGTTAAATTTTATTAATTGAAAACTTATAAGTTGATGGCGTTAACGATTTCTTCTTGCTCTGTACTTAATAGATACGGATGCATCGGTAAACTTAACACTTCTTGAGCTACTTGGTCACCCACAGGCAGCTTATCATTACTCGCCACAGCGGGTTGTTTATTTAACGGTATAGGGTAATGAACAGCCGTTGGAATACCTTTTTCATTTAAAGTTTTAATTACTTGGTCTCTATTTTTTACCCGAATCGTGTATTGGGCATAAACCGATGTATTGAAATCTTCAATAAATGGCGTGGTTTCAATTCCTTTTACATGTAAATGCTGGTTGTATTGGTCTGCGACTTGTTGTCTTAATGCAATTTCTTCATCCAGGATGGCAAGTTTCGGCAATAAAATGGCCGCTTGCAATGTATCCAGACGGCTATTAACCCCTACGCGTATATGGTGGTAACGGCGGTCTTGGCCATGGCGTGCAACTTGGCGGATGACTTTGGCCAGTTCCTCATCGCTGGTAAAAATGGCGCCACCATCGCCATAGCAGCCCAAGGGCTTGCTGGGGAAAAAGCTGGTACATGCAATAGTGGTTAAATTGCCAGATTTTATGCCTTTATACGTTGCACCAAAACTTTGTGCCGCGTCTTCAATAACGGGGATGTTATGTTTGGCAGCTATTTGGTTGATAGTATCAAAATCTGCACATTGGCCGTACAGTGATACGCCAATAATTGCTTTGGTTTTGGGGGTGATTTTTGCTTCTAATAAAGCGGGGTTCAGGTTGTAAGTGCGTTCGTCAATGTCTACATACACGGGTTTGGCACCCAGTACGGCAGCGGTTTCTGCCGTTGCAATGTAAGTAAAACCGGGGGTAATTACTTCATCACCTGGCCCAACGCCAAGCGCCATTAAGGCAATTTGTAAGGCATCCGTACCATTGGCGCAAGAAATACAGTATTTGGCACCGCTGTAATCGGCCAACTTCTCTTCAAGTTCGGCCACTTCTGGGCCTAAAATATATTTGCCATGGGCCAGCACTTTCTGGATGTTGGCGTCAATCTGCTCTTTGATACGGGCTTGCTGCGCCGCCAAATCAATAAACTGCATTAGGAATCCTTTTTTTCTTTGCTTAAGTAGCCGTCAGTCAATATATATTTTGCCTGGGTATGCGAGCATATGGCTTCTGCATTGCCAAGCAGGGGCAGATCCAGTTGCTCGCCAAATTCGCTCATCCAGCCTATTTGCCGGGCAGGCACGCCCACCATTAATGCGTAGGGCTTCACGTTTTTATTAACCACTGCACCAGCGCCAACAAAGGCATATTCGCCAATGGTGACACCGCACACAATAGTACAGTTTGCCCCAAGGGTGGCTCCTTTTTTGACTAAGGTATCCCGGTATTCATCTTTGCGCTCTATTAATGAGCGTGGGTTATACACATTGGTAAACACCATGCTGGGCCCGCAGAATACGCCTTCTTCTAAGGTGACGTTATCGTAAACAGACACATTGTTTTGGATTTTGCAATAATCACCAATGTTGACTTGATTGCCTACGAAAACGTTTTGGCCCAGTGATACGCCCTTGCCAATGCGGGCACCTGCACATACGTGCACAAAGTGCCAAACACGGGAACCTTCACCAATTACTGCGCCATCATCTACGATAGCGCTTTCATGTTGATAAAAACTCATTTTTTCAGGAATGGATGATAGTCGCCGGTTAAGGGGGCAATGACGGCATTGCGAATGTTGGCAACGGTCGTAATCGCAGTGCGGTTTTCTTCTAAGCCAAAGCCGCGGCCTGCCAGGATCTCTTCATAGCTGCGGGTATGCAGGTCGGTAAAACCGCCTGAAAATTCTATTTCTTCGCCGTCTACGGTAATAGAGCGGAAAGTGCGTTGGCCAATTTCTTTTTGTTTTTCTGGCACATCGTTGTAATCAACTGACAGGAACCAGCGAACACGGGCATTTTCATATTCCAGATAACCGGCAGCTTTGGTGTCGGTAGATAAATGAACAATGTTGTTTTGCAAATCACCAAAAATAAAGTGCAGCATGTCAAAGAAATGGACGCCAATATTAGTGGCAATACCACCAGATTTTTTCAGGTCGCCTTTCCAGGATTGCAAGTACCAGTGCCCGCGGGAGGTGATATAGGTTAAATCAACTTCATGCTTGGTGTCTTTTTTCTGTGCGAGGACTTTGTCACGCAAGGCAATAATGGCAGGGTGAACACGTAATTGTAAAATGGTATTTACTTTATGGCCGGTGTCTTTTTCTATATCAATCAGGCCGTCAATATTCCAGGGGTTCAATACCAGCGGTTTCTCGCAAATGGCATCGGCACCGGAGCGGAGCGCAAATCGCATGTGTGAATCGTGCAGGTAGTTTGGTGAGCAGATGGAAATATAATCTACCTGTTTGCTGTGGTTTGCCCTGCGCAATTTGTCAATGTGGCGGTCAAAACGCTCGTATTCAGTAAAAAACTCGGCATTGGGGAAGTGGCTGTCAATAATACCAACGGAATCGTTAATATCCAAAGCGGCAACTAAGTCATTGCCGGTATCTTTGATGGCTTTCATATGCCGTGGGGCAATATAACCGGCAGCCCCCATTAATGCGAATTTTTTCATTGTTAGTCCTGTGTTTTAATAAGATTAAAATTTAAGTGTCTTGGTTATTCTTTAGTTGGAAGAGCCGTACTCATAATTCGCATACCGGTAATATCCATACTTGGAACCATACCTGCGATTCTTAGCTACCATATCGTTAAAGATCACTCCCTTAACATTTCCACCCGCTTGTCGTATACGCTTGGCAGATTCATCTATTTCACCCAGGGTGGTTTGGTTGGCACGTGCCAGCAGGAAGGTGGCGCCTGCATGCGGTGCCAGGGCCATGGCGTCAGAAACAGCCAGTATCGGAGCACTGTCAAGCAGCACCAGGTCATATTGTTTGGCCAATTGGTTCAGTTTTTCAATCGCGTGAGCGGATAGCAGCAGTTCTGAAGGGTTTGGCGGTAATACACCGGTACTTAAGAAGTCTACATTGGGTAGCACGTTTTTATGAATGGCCTGTTCTGCAGTAATGGTGCCGCTAATGAATTCACTGGCACCATTGTGGCGGGGTTTGCCAAAATACTGGTTAAGGTAGCCTTTGCGCAGGTCAGCATCTATTAGCAATACTTTTTTATTGGCAGCACCCAGGACCGCTGCAAAGTTTACGCTAATGAAGGATTTACCAATACTGGGGGTAGGGCCTGTAATGAGCACGATGTTGTTGCTGGTTTCCAGCATGGCAAATTGCAGGGCGGTGCGCAGGCTTCGCAGGCTTTCAATGGCAGGATCTTGCGGGGCCACGTAGGCTAATACGTGGTTGCCGGGTTTTTTACTGGTAGCTTCCATGTATTGTGTGGTTTGCTGTACTGAGCGTGGTACGGTGGCAAATACATGCATGCCCAGGTTTTGTTCAATTTCATTGGCTTCTTTAATGCCGGGGTGCAGCAGGCTGCGTGCAATGGCAACGCCTGTACCTAACATTAAACCAAGCAATACACCCAGTGCCAGTACCAGTACTTTTTTGGGTTTAACGGGTTGGCCGGGTACTACGGCTTCATCTATCACCCGTACATTGCCTACCTTGCCTTCCTTAACCAGGCGCAGTTGCTGGGCGCTGTTTAGCAGGTTTACGTACATTTCACTGTTTACCTTTACGTTGCGGGTAAGAGTAAGCAGTTGCTGTTCCAGCTCGGGCATTTTTTTAACGCTGCTGGTTACTTTTGCAATTTCCTTGTTAAGGGCGGCAATTTGCTGGTCGATGGCTTTAATGCTGGGGTGGGCGGCGGTAAATTGGGGGGTTAGTTCACGACGTTTTTGTTGCAGTTCCAGCAGTTTTAATTGCAGGTTAACGCTGGTGTCTAAAGAGGCCTTGCCTTCGGCTCCCAGGTCAAAAGTGCCTTTTTTGTCGCGAAACTCGGTGTACTGGCTTTCCGATTCCTGCATTTGCTGGCGCAGTTCGGGCAGGAAGGCATCCAGAAAGCTTAAGGATTTGTCGGCTTCTGCGGCTTTGCGGTCTATGTTTTGTTTTACATATACGTTGCCCAGGGTGTTCAGGATTTCGGTAATCAAACGGCGGTCTGGGCCTTCCAGGGAAACTTCCAGCATGCCAGACTGTTTGCCTTTTTCACTTACTTGAAGCTCTCTTTGTAATTCTGCTATTTTTGCCTGGCGAGAGGTGCTGACTATTGTAAAGCGGGCACCGGGTTTGGCTTGCAGGCTGGCAATGTTAACGCGGCCGGGTTCGCCGTTGTATAGGAATTCGTGGGTTTGGTCGGTTGGGCCGCTGACCAGTAAATCATTGTTTTCGGTGTACAGGTCGTAGCCGGTTTCAGTGGCCACCAGTTTCAATTCTGTACCCAGCAGTTCATTGGGTACGTCCAGTTGGCTTAAGCGAATGCTTTCGGTACCCGATACATACCCCCCAAAACCAAAAATGCCGGGGTTTGAAAGTTCTGTGGCCCGTTTGGCCAGCCATTGGCCAATAATGGGAATGTAATCGGGGGTGGCGCTGTTGTTCAGTTGCAATCGGTCTACGGTTTCACCCACCACCATGCGTGAACGCAGTATTTCAATTTCAGCGGCTACGGGGGAACCAGCATCAAACAGTAGGGCCAGTTCGCCCATGGCGGGGTTGGTGTTGCCCTGGTTTTGTTCTACCTGAATCAGGGTGTTGGCCTGGTAGATGGGGGTGCTGAACATGGCGTAGGCAATGGCCAGCAGGGTGCAAACGCAGGTAATGGCAACAATCAGCCATTTGGCATCTAAAATGGTGTCAAGAATGGCCAGTAAATCTATTTCGTCGTTATCTTTTTGTGGGTTTAAAGACGAAGAAGGGTTTTGCTGTGGTACGGTCATGAAATGCTTGGTTTAGATAAGTGTAAGGGTGAAACAGGAGTGGTGGAAAACCCTGCCTAGCTGATTTTTTTGATCAGGTTTGCCCAGTGGCTGACGCCTTGGGCAATCAGCTGGTGCGAGGTTTCAAACGCGGCACGGTCTTTTCGGTAGGGGTCGGCAATTTCGGTTTTTTGGCCGGGGCCGGTGTGGCCCAGGCAGTGTACTTTGCCACGGGTGAAGGGGTATTTTTGTTCCAGCTCTTGCTTGTGTGCGGTTTCCATGACCAGAATCAGGTCGGCCTGGGTGCACATGTAGCTGCTGATTTGCTGGGCACGGTGGGCCGAAATGTCCAGCCCGTGCTCCAGGGCAATTTCCTGGGCGGTTTTGTCGGCCGCGTGCCCGCTTAGGGCGGCCAGGCCGGCCGACCAGATGTTTTTTTCGGGCAGGGCGGCCTTTAGCAGTGCTTCAGCCACCGGGCTGCGGCAGATGTTGCCAATACAAACGGTTAGTATATTGTTCATTACTGCCGGGTTTAGTTGGTGGCGTTTACCGTGGAAACAACGGCACCGTAGCTAGGCAGAATGTTGCTGATGACACGGTTCCAGCGTACAACGCGGGCAGGGTCTACATACACCATGTCTTGCGGTTGTAGCTGGAAGCCACTGGCAAGGATAAGGGCGGTGGGCGAGTTGGCGTCCAGGTGGTAAATTTCAGCCTGTTCCTGTTTGCCTTTGCGAATCACGTAAACCTGGCCGGGGTTACTGGCAATAGAGGTACCGCCCGCTTCACCCAAGGCCTGGGCCAGGGTAAGCTGGCCGTCGTTCATGACCAAGGCTTGTGGTTTTAACACTTCACCCATCATGAACACTTTGGCGCGGTCGCGGTTGTTTACGCGCAGCATGTCGTCATTCTTAAGCATGATGCGGTTGGGGTTAATGCCTTGTTCCGTTAATTTTGCCAGGTTAATGACGGTTTCTTTGCCATTGCGAATAAGCACAATGGAAGAACGGTCTGCTTTCTCGGTTAAGCCGCCTGCACGGTTAAGGGCTTCGGGCAGGGTCATGGGGATGTCGTTCAGGTTTTGCAGGCCGGGTCTGTTGACTTCACCATCCAGATAAACGCGACTGTTGCGGTAGGAACGGATTTGTACGGTAAGCTGCGGGTCTGTAATGTAAGTGGACAGGGTTTTGGTGAGCTTGTCGCGAATTTGCAGTTCGGTCAGGCCGGAAACCTTAACGGCACCGGCAAACGGAAACTGGATGCGGCCATCGGCACTAACGTTATAGCCGGTGCCTACGTTGCCGCCTTCAACGCTGGCGGCGGCAGTGGCGCCGGCCAATGACAGTTCTGGGTGATCCCACACAATAATGTTAAGAATGTCGCCAGGGCCTACGGTGTAGGCGGTGGGGTTGCCAAACAGGTGGTTGACGTTGGTAATGACGGGCTGGTTAAGGGTTTGTTGTTTAATAAGGGCTGCATCTATGGTTATTAAGGCACCGGCGGGTGCTTCACCGTCTTTTAGCTGTTCGTTGTTGTTCAGTTCGTTTTGTACTGAACCGGGGCCACCCATGTACATGCCAGGGGCCATGGCGCAGGCTGAAAGGGCAACGGTAGTAACGGCTAAAAGTAAGGGTGTTTTTATACGCATGGGTCAGTTTTATGTGTTAATGGGTGTTGGTGTTATTTTGGCATTTTGCTTTTATTGTAGTGGGGTGCCAAATTGAACATGAAGCGAAATTATAGGCTTTTTATGCGCCAGTTTGGGCGATTACATAGCTGGCAGGCAGGCTACCGCAATGTTTTCATTCGTTTTCATGAAAACATTGGTGTGAATTCTGTTTTTGATGTTGCTGGGCAATAAAGGACAAACCCTGTGCCATGTATAAGACGGAGGTAAGTTTAGGGGAAAAAAGTTAATAATTGTCATGATTTATGTTTTATTTTAAGTTTTTGTTGTTTTATTACATGTTCTTATTCATAAACAAGCCAAATTATTATTTTTTTTATAATTTTTTGATTTCTTTGTTCTTTTTTTGCAACATTAAGGAGTGGGGGTTGATTTTAATAATACTGAAATAGCTAATGAAAACACATGATTATGTATAAGAATTTTTAATTTGAAATGTGGTTTCAGGTAATGTCAAGCTGATTTGGTTCAAGCTTGATGGTTTTGGGTCTGCCCAGTATTTCCAGCAATACGATCACCCGTTTGGCGGAGGCGGTTTGTACCAGTCCTTCCAGCCCTTGCAGGGGGGTGTTATGGTTCAGTTTTACGCGGGTACCGGGCTTAAGGGGGCTGATCTCTTCAAAGCCGGCCTGGTTACGGTGCTGTTCATATTCCTGTATGGCGGCAATGAGCTCGGCGGGCATGATGGCCAGTTCCACGCCAAAACGCACCAGCGTAACAATGCCCCGGGTGTGCTGGGCTTTACTAATGGCCTGTTCGGGGCGGGTTCTTTGCAAGAAGATATAGCGCGGAAACATGGGTTCATGCACGACCTGCATTTCTTGGCAGATGGCATTTTTGGCCGGTTTTTTAAGTTTTTTGTAGCGGGGCAGGTAGACGTTGAAATCCTGCTGTAGAAGATTCGTTAAGGCACATTCTTCCTGGCGGGGCTTGGTGTAGGCCACATACCATGGAAAACCGGCAGTGTCGCAGGCTGGCTGTGCAGGGTCTGGGCTGGGGGCGTCTGGGGTTAAGTGTTTGGGTTGTCTCATAAGGTAGCTGTTGTTGTTTGCTTAGGGGTAGTGTAGCAATTCTTTGGGGCTTGATAACTGTTTCTAATTGTTGGGTCATGAATTATGGAAAAGGGTTGGCGTAAAGTGAGGTGCCAGGCAAGCGCAAGAGTGCGGGAACGAAGATAAATTAACAGTGATAAAGTGCTTGTTGCTTGTTTGAAGTTTATTCTAATGCTATATTAACGGGCTGATTGCGTGTCCCTGTAGTTCAATGGATAGAACAGGTTCCTCCTAAGAATCAGATCCAGGTTCGATTCCTGGTGGGGACGCCATCTTGCTTTATGCTAATTTCAATAACTCTAAATGGTTTGCCGGCGGTACTCGCAGGAATTGCAAATTCATCGCTGCGTGGGAACCATATCTCAGGTATGTTCGACCACTAAAGCGCGGACAGTAGGTTGGGGGCGTTTAAGGGCCTGAGCCAGGTCATAATTGGTTTGCATTGCCAACCATGCCTTGGCGGTACTGACGCCGGCTTGTTCAAGCCTGATCGCCAAATCGGCACTGATGCCCGCTTTACCATTTAGCACGCGTGACAGGGCAACACGCGACATGCCAAGCCGTTCTGCCGTTTCAGTGACAGACAGCCCCAGCTCAATAATGACATCTTCACGAAGCAACTCGCCTGGATGGGGAGGGTTTTTCATCATTTTGTGTCTCTTTTAGTGATAGTCCAGATAGTCAATCAGCTCAATATGTATACCGGCAAAGCGAAAAATAACGCGTCTTGGTTTTGCTGCATGGACGGCTTGTATGCCTTTTGTCGAGCTGGTTTTATAGAACGCCTCAAGTCCTTTATGCCGGAATCCTAATATCATAGATTGTATCGTGTATCGTTGCTAGATTCAATTGAAGTGGCATGCAGTTTTTAACTGTATGTGTGTATTGAACCCACTCTATGCCAATTGCGAAAGCCCTGTGGTCGTAAGCGGTAAATTTGTCTATTGTTAGTATCTGGTTCATGCAGAAAGATAGGCGTTACCACGCGGGAGCATGGGAACAAAACCGGTTTTGGCGTTAAAATCAAACATTGCCCAACCATTCTGGAAGACATGCCATGAGTAACGATACTGATCTTGATTTTGATACCGCGTTTGAAAACATTGATTTTGATGAAATCGAAAAGAAAAACGCCGAGCGCATTCAGGAAATGGATGATAGCGTGCCCGAAGCGGATAATGACTGCGGTGATGCCTGCAAGATTTAAGCGTTTTGTTTGTAATTGTTGAATTCAGGCAAAAGGATGGTAGTGGCCATCCTTTTTTATGGGCTATTGCCTATGGCGTGTCGGGTTTATTTGCACCCGGCCTGCGGCCCCCCTTCATAGCGTATTGAATCCACTGCCGCTGGATAACAAAAGGGCGGGAATGGCTAGTGGCAGGTAAAGAGGTTTCATGATGATTCCTTTTTAGGTGGGTGCTGCAGTAGGTGGGTTTGGTTTTTTTGGTTTATCTGTAAGGATATGAAGGAATAAGCGCTGCGGTTAATGGCTTGGATTTGGTTAAGGTAAATATTTTCCGGCCATCTGCTAAAACAGCCTGTTTGCCATTAAAATGATACAAAACAACAATATAGTGAATAGTAAACCTTTATTGCCAAAAGGGTAATAGGGTATTTTTCAACTTAGGAGACGTGTCATGAGTAAAGCGATTCTAATGATTGCGGGTGATTTCACCGAAGATTACGAAACCATGGTGCCGTACCAGTTTTTGCTGGGTTTGGGGTATGCCGTACATGCGGTGTGCCCCAATAAGAAAGCCGGTGAGCATGTAGCCACGGCGATTCACGATTTTGAGGGAGACCAGACTTACAGCGAAAAGCGTGGCCATAATTTTGCCTTGAATTATGATTTTGATCAGGTCAATACCAATGATTATGTGGGTTTGTTAATACCCGGTGGTCGCGGTCCTGAATATTTGCGCCTGAACCGGCGGGTGCTGGATATTGTGCGTGAGTTCAATACGGCCGGCAAGCCGATTGCTGCGGTGTGCCATGGCGCGCAAATTCTGGCAGCTGCCGGTATTTTAAAAGACCGCACCTGCTCGGCCTACCCGGCCTGCGCGCCAGAGGTGGAACTGGCGGGGGGCAAATATGCCGATATCGCCATAGATGCCGCCGTGACCGACGGTAACCTGATAACCGCCCCCGCCTGGCCCGCCCACCCTGCGTGGTTAAGCCAGTTCGTTAAAGCGCTGGGGGCGGAAATCAAGATTTGATTGTTTGGAGGGTATTGGTATTGGGTAATGGGCGAAGACGGTTCTGGAGGGGATTGTCTTCGCTGTTGGTGTTTCAGAGTCCGCTATTAAAATTCTGCCATTAACTTTGCCACAACGGTCGGTTAGCCCAATCAGGGGGAAATCCCATTTTAGTGCTGTCTATGGCGTGGGTGGTTATTAATGCTTTTAGCCGTTCTTTCCAGTGATTGTCGGGGGAAATTACATTCATGAGATACTGTGTCATTGTGAATGTGTTGTAGATTTTTTTTAAACGACGGTCTGTGTCAGGCAATAACCATAAAGTGCTTCGCAAATCATTAGGACCATAAGTTGGAATCTTCATTTTTTTCGAAATGTCACGGTTCCATAATCTGGCGTGGTGAGCGGCTATATTTCTTACTAAAGAAAGGTGTTCGCAAAAAGATGTCATAACCTTTTCATCAAGGTTATAAATCTGGCAAATAGCCATGCGATCTTGCCGAGTCTTTATGTTGGAGAACCATTTAGAAAGCTGTCCCATGGTCATTAGCTCGACTACAGCCCATATCGGGGGTAGTGTTTCCTGGTATTTGGCTTTGAAATGTCGAATAAAGTCTTCGTTACTTTTTTTCACATCATTTTGCAAGTTAGTTAATCCAGCTTGGTATTTGCCTTGATCTTGAAATAGTGCTGGATCAAGATGTGGGTGCGACGTGTTATGGCGGTGACTCAGATGGTAAGCCATTTGCGTTCTCAATGAGACTTCAATGCGCTCAATAGCATCCATTAAAAGCAGTCTTAGTTCTCGGTCAAAAATATATAAATTTAATATGTCATCGAACGATGTGCCTGGCTTTACCTGATGATTACTATGAGTTTGCTCAAAAGGTAAGCAATAAGCGGCAAGCCGATAATAATTGAGTTGTGATAGATAGAATTCAGCTTTTTGGGGTCTGGAATACTTATTCCGTGAGACTGTAGTATTTGAACTTGATCAGAGAATGACCGAGGAGGTTTGCTAAACTGAATCTTGACCGAGGGAGGCACTTTTTGATTTTACAATTTTTATGAAAAAATCTGGGAAGCTAAAAAGAGTAACCCCTCGGGGTGCGCTGATCTAATGGGAAGCGTGAGGGGTGTTGTTAATGTTAATTATAAACAGAAAACACGATGATTGCAATTTTTTTATTTTATCGGTGTTGAAGGGGGGGTAATCGGTTGATAGGACTGTATGGGGGGGATGTTCCTGATTTGTTCGACGATCAAATAGAGCGGTCAATATTACTTTACCCAAACGCATTTTAGCCAGAATTGATGCAAAGGCTAAAGCTGCAGGTGAAAGCCGTTCTGGATATAAAAATATGGCCTTGACGGCCAATTAAAAGCAGCGGCTTTTTCCAGGGCTTTATGGTATTAAGGCGGGTATTCATGTATGTCATGACTCCCGCCTTGATTTATTTTAACCCTTGCTCGCTTCCAATGCCTGGTCCAGGTCGGCAATAATGTCATCAATATGTTCAATGCCAATAGACAGGCGGATCATGTCGGCGCTAACGCCTGCAGTGGCCAGTTCTTTTTCATTCAGCTGGCGGTGGGTGGTGCTGGCGGGGTGGCAGGCCAGGGATTTGGCGTCGCCAATGTTCACCAGTCGGGTAATAAGTTGCAGGGCGTCAATGAAGCGGGCGCCACTTTCGCTGCCGCCTTTAATGCCAAAGGTTAAAATGCCTGAAGGTTTGCCGCCCATGTATTTTTGTGCCAGCGCGTGTTCGGGGTGGCTAGGCAGGCCGGCGTATTTTACCCATGCCACTTGAGGGTGGTTGTTTAGGTGTTCGGCCACTTTAAGCGTGTTTTCGCAGTGGCGCTCCATGCGCAGGGAAAGGGTTTCAATGCCTTGGATAATCAAAAAAGCGCTTAATGGGGCCAGGACGGCACCGGTGTTGCGCAGCGGGCCAACACGGCAGCGGCCAATAAATGCGGCGGGGCCAAAAGCGTCGGTGTAGACCACGCCGTGGTAAGCCGGGTCGGGTTCATTCAGAATGGCAAAGCGTTCTTTGTGTTCGGCCCAGGGGAATTTGCCTGAATCCACCACGGCACCGGCAATGGTGGTGCCATGGCCGCCAATGTATTTGGTGAGCGAATGCACCACAATATCGGCACCGTGTTCAAAGGGGCGGCACAGCGCGGGCGAGGCCACGGTGTTGTCAACAATCAGCGGTACGCCATGGCGGTGGGCGGCATCGGCCAGGGCCTGGATGTCAATAATATTGCCGGCCGGGTTGCCAATGGATTCGCAGAAGACTGCCTTGGTGTTGTCGTCAATCAAGGCTTCCAGGGCGGCAATGTCGTTATGGGGGGCCATGCGCACTTCAATGCCCTGGCGCGGGAATGAATGGGCGAACAGGTTGTAGGTGCCCCCGTACAGGGTGCTGACTGAAACAATGTTGTCACCGGCACCGGCTATGGTTTGAATGGCGTAGGTAATGGCCGCCATGCCCGAGGCAACCACCAGCGCGCCAATCCCGCCTTCCAGTGCCGCCACGCGCTCTTCAAGCACCGCATTGGTGGGGTTCATGATGCGGGTGTAAATATTGCCAGCCACTTTCAGGTCAAACAAATCAGCCCCGTGCTGGGTGTTGTCAAACGCGTAGGAAGTGGTTTGGTAAATGGGTACTGCCACGGCTTTGGTGGTGGGTTCGGGTTTATAGCCGGCGTGAATCGCCAGTGTCTCTAACTTCATGCTTCCTCCGGGGGATAAAAATTGCAAAATATGCGTTCCCACGCAGGAGCGTGGGAACGAGAGTGGTTCCAAATTCTGGTTCCCATGCTCTAGCGTGGGAGCCCGTTGTGTTTCGTTCGTTCTGGTTCCCTCGCTCCTGCGTGGGAACAAAGGATTGTTAATCCGTAGACTAGCAGATTTCTTCTGGTTCCCATGCTCCCGCGTGGGAACAAAGGATTGTTAATCCGTAGACTAGCAGATTTTACATAACTTAAAATTATTTTGTTATGGCAAATGAGGGTATGCATTCCTGTGCGGGAGCATGGGAAGAAGAAAAAGTTAATCTTTGCTTTATAATTCGTAGAAGTAGATGCTATGTTCTTCGCAAATTCCTTTCTTTGTATTTGTGACAAAATTGCGTACTGTGTTTTCAACACCGTATATTGCTTGTTTCCATGCTCCTGCTTGGGAACAAAAGCGCGATTGTCTACTGCATTTTCAAATATCTTACTTTTCATCGGTTGCCGATTACTTTATGTCCAACTTTACCATTGCCGCTTTATATAAATTTGTAGAATTGTCCGATTACGAGGCAATGCGTGAACCCTTGCAGGCTTTTTGCGAGCAGCATAATGTAAAGGGCACTTTGTTGCTGGCGCTGGAAGGCATTAATGGCACGATTGCCGGCCCACGCGAGGGGATTGATGCGGTGTTGGCTTATTTGCGCAATGACCCGCGCTTGGCTACGCTGGAGCATAAAGAATCCTGGTCGGAAGACCGCGAGCCGTTTCACCGTATGCGGGTGCGCCTGAAAAAAGAAATCGTTACCATGGGGCAGCCGAATGTGAATGGACAAAATGCGGGTACGTATGTGAAACCTGAAGACTGGAATGACCTTATTTCCGATCCTGATGTGGTTCTGATTGATACCCGTAATGATTACGAAGTGGATATTGGCACCTTCAAGGGGGCGGTTAATCCTGAAACGGTTACTTTCCGTGAGTTTCCGCAATGGGTGCAAGAGCAGGCCCGGGAGGGTGGTTTGCTGGATAAAAACAGGAAAAAGAAAGTGGCCATGTTTTGTACCGGTGGCATTCGCTGTGAGAAATCAACCGCTTATATGAAATCCCTGGGCTACGATGAGGTCTATCATTTAGAGGGCGGTATTCTTAAGTATCTGGAAACCATTCCCCAGCCACAGAGCCTGTGGGAAGGCGAGTGCTTTGTGTTTGATGAGCGGGTGTCGGTGGGTCATGGGTTGGTGCCGGGGCAGTATGTTCAGTGCCGCGCCTGCCGTCATCCTTTAACGGAGGAGGATCGTGCTTCTGTTCATTATGTGCGCGGTGAAAGCTGCCCGCATTGCTGGGATAAGATTACTGAAGAGCAACGCGCGCGTTTTCGGGAAAGGCAGCGTCAGGTGGACTTGGCTGAGCAGCGCCACGAGGGCCATATTGGTGCAAAAATGGATGAGCAAATTCGCAAGCGCCGGGAAGAAAAACTGGCACAAAAAGAAAAATCCCGTCAAATGGCGCATGAGCTTGATCAACAAAAGAGCAAATAGTTGTTTTTTGTGTTGAAAAAAGGTAGAAACTAGTGCATACCCTAAGTGTGAATTGTCATATTCTGGTGCATAATTCATTTCATGCAGGTGAGGAGACAAAATGCCAGGCAAAGACCGGGCAACTTGCTGGTAACGGCTCATAAGCAGTAAGCGGTTCCAAAATAAATACAAGAAAGGGCGATTAATGTCACAAGCATTAATCGCCCTTATTAATTTCAGCACGGTTTATGCGTTCCCACGCGGAGCATGGGAACGAGTACGCAAATTCCCCTCTGCGGAGGGGTGTCAGGCGAAGCCTGACGGGGTGGTTGACGAAAACCTGTTTTCTGGTTCCCACGCTCCCGCGTGGGAACCTCTTGTGTTCACTCCCGCATGACAACACATCACTTAAGTTTTAGTATTTAACAACACCAGCAGCGCACCGGTTCCGCCCATGCTTTCCGGGGCCTGGATGAATGCCTGGGTGGCTTCCAGTTGCCGTAACCACGCTTTCACCATATCTTTCAGTACCGACTGCCCATCTTTGGAGCCGTAGCCTTTGCCGTGAATAATGCAAACGCAACGCACCTGATGCTGCAGGCAAGACTGGATGAAGCGGTCGAACCGTTCGGCGGCCTGTTCGGCCGTGGTACCGTGAAGGTCCAGGGTGGCGGAAACGGGCCAGGTGCCGCGGGCCAGCTTTTTCAGCAGATCTTTACTGTGGGCATGCTGGACGTAAGAGGTATCGTCGGTGGGCGGGTTTTTGTCCACTTGCACGGGACGGGTGTCTTGCCGGGCACCGGGAGCCGGGTTAAGCGCGGCAACCGCCTTGCCCTCGGCCTGCGCCCGTCTGGCCAGTACCAGGGCACTGGGTGCTTTCGGGGTGGCCACATGTGGAATGCGATTGCTGCCGAGCAAAGGGGTCACCCCCCTTACCGATTGCCGGAACAGGGCGGCGTCTTCGCTGGAAAGAGCCGCCGTAGCGGCACTGCCTGAAGTGAATTGTTTTTGCCGTGCCTGTTCTTTGGCCTGTTTTTCTGCCTTGGCCTGTTCTGCGCTGTACTTTTTCTGCATGCGCTTCAGGTCTTCAAGGCTGCCTTTAATTACCTTCATTTTCCAACCAACGCTGTGCATCAAGAGCTGCCATGCATCCGGTACCTGCACTGGTAATGGCCTGGCGGTAAATGTGGTCTTGCACGTCGCCGGCGGCAAAAACACCGGGTACGGACGTCATGGTGGCAAAGCCTTGCTGGCCGCCCTGGGTTTTAATGTAACCACCGTGCTCCATGTCCAGCTGGCCTTCGAAAATGCCGGTATTGGGCTGGTGTCCAATGGCAATGAAAGCGCCGGTTACGGCCAGTTCCTGTGTGGTATTATCTTGCGTGTTGCGAATACGTACACCGGTTACGCCACTGTCATCACCCAGGACCTCTTCCAGGGTGTGAAACAGCTGCAGTTCCATATTGCCGTTTTTCACCTTTTCCATCATTTTGTCAATCAGGATGGGTTCGGCACGGAATTTGTCGCGGCGGTGAATAACCGTGACTTTGCGGCAGATGTTGGACAGGTACAGGGCTTCTTCAACGGCTGTGTTGCCACCGCCCACCACGACCACGTCCTGGTTGCGATAGAAAAAGCCGTCGCAGGTGGCACAGGCGGACACGCCTTTGCCCATGAAGGCTTCTTCGGAAGGCAGGCCCAGGTATTTGGCGCTGGCACCGGTGGCAATAATCAGGCTGTCGCAGGTATAAACATTACCCATTTCGGAGTACAGGGTGAAAGGTCGTTTGGACAGGTCCACGCGTTCTATCTGGTCTAGAATGATTTCGGTGTTGAAACGTTCGGCATGTTGCAAAAAGCGTTGCATCAGGTCGGGACCTTGCACGCCTTCAGGGTCGGCCGGCCAGTTGTCGACATCGGTGGTGGTCATGAGCTGACCGCCTTGCGCCATGCCGGTAACCAGTACCGGATTCAGGTTGGCGCGGGCTGCATAAACCGCCGCAGAATAGCCAGCCGGGCCCGAGCCCAGAATCAAAACCTTGGAATGTTTAACATCGCTCATTTATATTCATCCTATAATGGTAATCCACAATTATAATATGACTTATGGCACGTTCTTCTAATACACTTTCAAATCGCTCAGCTGGTCGTAACAAACGCAACCAGAAAAGCGGCTCTTCCCCGGCAACCGATCGCGTGGTTTCCCTGTTTGGTGAAGCCAAATGGGTGCTGTATGCGGCATTGGCCGCGGCTTTGGCGTTCACGCTGTTTACCTGGCATCCCACCGATCCCGGCTGGGTCAGTACTTCTTCTTCCCACCAGGTGCACAACAGGCTGGGTATTGTGGGGGCGTACGTCTCGGATATTCTGTATTACCTGGTGGGACTTTCCGCCTGGTGGCTGGTGGTTTGTTTCATACGAAGAATGTGGGTGGGCTATCGCCGCTTAATGAACCGAATCGTGCTCGATCCTGATATGGATTTACCCCGCGTGCATTGGGAGCAGGGCATTGGCTTTGTCATGCTGTTTCTGGGTTCAATGGGTTTTGAAGCCAGTCAGCTACAGAATCTGGGTGAACAGCTCCCGGGGGGCGCGGGCGGGGTATTGGGGCAGCTTTTTGCCAAGAACCTGTATATGTTGATTGGTCCCAGTGGTTCGGGCATTGCATTGTTTCTGTTGCTGGCCTTGGGCTTCAGTTTCTTTTTTGGTTTTTCATGGCTGGCGGTGGCGGAAAAAATCGGTTTTGCCATTCAGCGTATTTTTGGCGGTATTGGCGAATTTTTCAGTGCCCGCAAAGACCGCAAGGCTGGTGAGGCCGCCAAAGCGGTGCGCCAGGAACATCTGGTTGAACAAAAAGTCAAACTGACTCATGAGCAACCGGTGCGAATAGAGCCGGCCATTACCAGTATTCCGAAGGCGGAACGGGTGATTAAAGACAGGCAGGAAAAACAGGAAAAGCAGCCAGCCTTGTCACCGGTCGTGCGCCAGGAGTCCGAAGGCACGTTGCCGGCCCTGGATTTGCTTGATCCGGCCCAGGACAACGTAGAAACCGTTTCTCCGGAAACCATTGAATATACGTCCCGCCTTATTGAAAAGAAATTGCGTGATTTTGGGGTGGAGGTGACGGTGGTGGCCGCCCAGGCCGGGCCGGTGATTACCCGCTATGAAATAGAACCCGCAACGGGGGTTAAGGGCAGTCAGATTGTTAACCTGTCCAAAGACCTGGCCCGGGCGCTTAGCTTAATTAGCATTCGGGTGGTGGAAACCATTCCCGGCAAGAATTTGATGGGGCTTGAGTTGCCCAATCCGCGCCGTCAAATGGTGCGCCTGTCTGAGATTATTGGCTCCAAAACCTATCACGACAACCCTTCAGCCCTAACCATGGTGCTGGGTAAGGATATTGCGGGTAATCCGGTGGTGGCCGACCTGGCCAAAATGCCCCACTTGCTGGTGGCCGGTACGACCGGTTCGGGCAAGTCGGTGGGTATTAATGCCATGATTCTGTCTTTGCTGTACAAGGCCGATGCCTCGCAGGTTCGCCTTATTCTGATTGACCCGAAAATGCTGGAAATGAGCATTTACGAGGGTATTCCGCATTTGCTGGCACCGGTGGTGACCGATATGCGCCAGGCCGCCAACGCCTTGAATTGGTGTGTGGGTGAAATGGAGAAGCGCTACAAGCTGATGAGTAAAATGGGTGTGCGTAATTTGGGTGGTTATAACGCCAAAATTCGCGAAGCCGCCAAAAAAGGTGAAACCATTCCGAACCCGTTTTCCTTGACGCCCGAAGCGCCCGAGCCGTTAACCACGCTACCCTTTATTGTGGTGGTTATCGACGAGCTGGCCGATTTGATGATGGTGGTGGGCAAGAAAATTGAAGAACTCATTGCCCGTCTGGCGCAAAAAGCCCGGGCCTCGGGTATTCATCTGGTGCTGGCAACCCAGCGGCCCAGTGTGGATGTGATTACCGGCTTGATCAAGGCTAATATTCCCACCCGTATTGCCTTTCAGGTGTCTTCCAAAATTGATTCACGCACCATTTTGGACCAGATGGGTGCGGAAACCCTGCTGGGTCAGGGCGATATGCTGTTCCTGCCACCGGGCACCGGCCTGCCGCGTCGGGTGCATGGCGCTTTTGTGGCCGATGACGAGGTGCATCGCGTGGTCGAGTGCCTGAAAGAGCAGGGCGAAGCCGATTATATTGACGGCATTCTGGAAGGCGGTGCACCCGGTGAAACCGGTGATGGCCTGGGGAGCGTGACCGGTTTTGCCGACCCTGAATCAGATCCCCTATATGACCAGGCCGTGGCGATTGTGCTGAAAAACCGCCGGGCCTCCATCTCTTCAGTGCAGCGTCACTTGCGCATTGGCTACAACCGCGCCGCCCGCTTGCTGGAACAAATGGAACAGGCGGGCGTGGTGTCTGCCATGCAGTCCAACGGCAACCGGGAAATTCTGGTACCTGCGGGGCAGGACGAGGGGTGATTATTTCAAGGCCGTAATTGTATTTACGCTTATGTAACAGTGTGGTGGGGATAATTCTGTTAAAAACAGGGCGTAGGTTGCGTGAAACCACTCCGGCGCTTTGCGCCACCCCTCCTGTGGGGGGGGCAGGCAAAGCCAGGCGGGGTGGTTGTGTAAAGCATTCAACCCCACCCAGTAAATCCCGCCTCCGCGGGAATTGACAAAAACACATCTAGGTTGCACTGCCAATAGTGGCGGGGTTTTCCGGAGAATATTGAATGAAGAAAAAAGCGTTGCTTGCCACCATTTCCCTGACATTGGCCGTTACCGGCTGGGGTGTTCAGGCGCAATCCATTACGGTATCACCTTCTTTTCAGCTGCCCGATGCCAGTCTGAATACCGATTTGCGGAATTTGAAGTTTGAGGAAATTCCAGCGGTTAACAATACGGTGAAGGCCGATGCCAGCCAGCAATTGAAAGATTTTGTGCGTAATGTGAAATCGGCCAGTGGCCAGTTTGCCCAGCAAACCACGGGTTCGGCTGCCCAAACGGGTTCATTCGGCTTCGAGCGGCCTGGCAAGTTTTACTGGAATGTCGCTACGCCTTACGAGCAGCAGGTTATTTCTGACGGCAAAACCGTGTACCAGTATGACCCTGATTTAATGCAGGTTACGCAGCGCCCGGTCAACCAGGCAGTGGGCGCTTCACCGGCTGCTATTTTGTTTGGCTCGGGTTCGCTGGATGAAAGCTTTAACGTAACCGTGTTGCCGGCGCAAAGTGGTCTGGTGTGGTTGCGTGCTATTCCCAAAGTGCCTGATGCCGGTTTGTCGCATGTGGATATTGCGTTTGCCAACAACTTGCCCGCCGAGTTGGTGATTCTGGATTCTTTCGGACAAACCACCAGTATCAAGATGCGCAATTTCAAGGCCAATGCCAAAATTCCGGCCAGCCAGTTCCAGTTCAAGGCACCGGCCGGGGTGGACACGGTTAGAATGTAATTCCATGGACGGTAATCTGGTATAAAAAAGGGTCTTTGGACCCTTTTTTTTGTTTAAGTAGGTGTGAATCTCCTTTATGATAGGCTGTATGTAAATACAGTATTGTGAATTCAATGAATGACAATGATTTATTTCAATCCCAGGCATTAAGTTCAGCGCCGCTGGCCGAGCGTTTGCGTCCGCGAACGCTGGATCAGGTGGTGGGGCAGTCGCATTTGCTGGCACCGGGCAAGCCTTTGCGGGTGGCTTTTGAGTCTGGCCGGCCGCATTCCATGATTTTCTGGGGGCCGCCGGGGGTGGGTAAAACCACGCTGGCGCGACTCATGACCGATGGCTTTGATGCCCGGTTTATTGCCATTTCCGCCGTGTTGGGTGGAGTGAAAGATATTCGTGAGGCTGTTACCGCTGCGCAGGTGGCGCAGGGCCAGGGCCGCAAAACCATTTTGTTTGTCGACGAAGTCCATCGTTTTAACAAGGCCCAGCAAGACGCCTTTTTGCCGTATGTCGAAAGCGGCCTGTTTACCTTTATTGGCGCCACCACCGAGAACCCTTCTTTTGAAATGAATTCGGCCCTGCTGTCCCGGGCGCGGGTGTATGTGCTTCAATCGTTGGGGCAGGAAGAATTGCTGGAACTGGTGAACCGGGCGGTGGAACTGGTGAACAGCGACCGTCCCGAGCATCCGGTGAATATGGATGAAGAGGCTCGCACGCAGCTGGCTGCCTGGGCCGATGGTGATGCCCGTCGCCTGATTAATGCGGTAGAGGTGGTGCTGGATTCGGCCATTGCTTCGGGCCGCGATCGGGTGGACAGTGCCTGGCTGGAAGTGGCCCTGTCACAAAACCTGCGCCGTTTCGACAAGGGGGGCGATGCCTTCTACGATCAGATTTCCGCCTTGCATAAATCGGTCCGTGGTTCCGATCCCGATGCCGCCCTGTATTGGTTTACCCGCATGCTCGATGGCGGTGCCGATGCCAAATATCTGTCGCGCCGCATTGTGCGCATGGCCTGGGAAGACATCGGCCTGGCCGACCCGCGTGCCATGCAGATTGCCAATGACGCAGCCAGTACCTACGAGCGGCTGGGTTCGCCCGAAGGGGAACTGGCTTTGGCGCAGGCGGTTATTTACCTGGCGGTGGCAGCCAAAAGCAACGCCGGTTATATGGCCTACAACCAGGCCCGTGCGTTTGTAAGGCAGGACAAAAGCCGCGAAGTGCCGCCTCATTTGCGCAATGCACCGACTAAATTAATGAAAGAACTGGGTCATGGCCACGCTTACCGCTACGCTCACGACGAACCGCATGGCTATGCCGCTGGCGAAAACTACTTCCCCGAAGGTATGCGCAAACCCGGCTGGTACCGGCCCGTGCCCAGGGGACTGGAAAGTAAAATCGCTGAAAAAATGGCGTTTTTGAAGGGGCTGGATGACGAGGCGCGTAAGAAGTGACGACCAACCACTCGTTCCCACGCTCCCGCGTGGTAACGCCTGTAGTCTGCATTTAGAGGTATTCGTTAACCACCCCGTCAGGCTTCGCCTGCCACCCCTCCACAGAGGGGAATTCTGAGTCACGGTAATGCGAACAGTTTGGTATTGCACTTCCACCCCTTTACAGAGGGGAATTTTTCTTCTTCACGGGAACGCCTGCGGGCAGGCAGAATGCCGTTTATAATGTTAGTCCTTACTGCTCACGCAGCAATCAGGCGTGATGCAAAGTTTTCCGGCTTTCTGCCGGGAACCCCAACATACTTGAACCCTGTTTAAAAAGAAGATTATGTTAGATCCTGTTTTACTGCGCAAAGATTTACCCCGGGTGGTTGCGGCGTTAAAACGCCGTGGCGTCGAATTTGACGAAGAGCGCTTCAATGCCCTTGAAGCCCGTCGCAAGGCGGTTCAGGTAGAAACCGAAACCCTGCAGGCCCAGCGTAATGCACTGGCCAAGCAAATTGGCAAACTCAAGTCGCAAGGGCAGGATGCCAGTGCCGTGATGGCTGAATCGCAGGCCATTCCCGGCAAGCTTAAAGAGCTTGAAGGGCAGTTGAACGATATCAGGCAAGAGCTGGATGCATGGTTAATGTCCATTCCCAACCTGCCCCATGATGCCGTGCCCGATGGCAAAGACAGCGATGAGAACGTCGAAGTGCGTCGCTGGTTGCCCGGCAAGGAATATGTGAAAGACGAGATGCCGGCCGCGCTGGGCTTTGAAGTGGCCGATCACGTGGCGCTGGGTGAAAAACTGGGTATGGAGTTTGATACGGCGGCCAAGCTGTCGGGTTCACGCTTTGTGTTCATGCGTGGCCAAATGGCACGCCTGCACCGTGCCCTGTCGCAGTTCATGCTAGACCTGCATACGGCTGAACATGGTTATACCGAATGCTATACCCCTTATATTGTGAACAGTTCCACCCTGTTTGGCACAGGACAGTTGCCCAAGTTCAAGGAAGACATGTTCTGGGTGACCAAAGGGGGCGATGATGAACCCCAGGTGGACGAGCAGGGTAATCCGGTGGCCAAAGAAGAGCTGTATCTTATTTCAACCTCGGAAATCACGCTGACCAGCACGGTGGCCGACGAAATCGTGCCCGGTGCCAGCTTGCCTATCAAGCTGACTGCACATACGCCCTGTTTTCGTTCCGAAGCAGGCAGTGGTGGCCGTGATACCCGTGGCATGATTCGCCAGCACCAGTTTGACAAGGTTGAAATGGTGCAGGTGGTGCACCCCGAGAAGTCTTACGATGCCCTTGAAGAAATGGTGGGTCATGCTGAAAAGGTCTTGCAGCGGTTGGGCTTGCCATACCGTGTTGTGCTGTTGTGTGCAGGCGATATGGGTTTTGGTGCAAGCAAAACCTATGACCTTGAAGTCTGGATTCCTTCCCAGGATACCTGGCGCGAGATTTCTTCAGTGTCCAACTGCGAGGCGTTCCAGGCCCGTCGCATGCAGGCGCGTTTCCGTAACGAGCAGGGCAAGACAGAATATGCCCACACCCTGAATGGTTCCGGCCTGGCCGTGGGCCGTGCCTTGGTGGCTGTGCTGGAAAACTATCAGCAGGCCGATGGCAGCATTGTGGTGCCTGAAGTATTGCAGCCTTATATGGGCGGTATCAAGTTGCTTCAGCCTTAAAGGTGCGTCCCCACGCAGGAGCATGGGGACGAGAAACGTAATGTTGCTGCTCGTCCATGCTGCCCTCGTTCCCATGCTCCCGCGTGGGAACGGGAAAATCCTGCCCCTGCTCGTTCCCATGCTCCTGCGTGGGAACGGGAAGACTCCACGTGGGAACGGGAACGTAAAATGCTCCGCGTGGGAATGGGACTGTAATATCCTTGGTTAACGTTGATGATGAAAAGGCATGTAAGAGCGGAATAAGTTTTGCATATCAAGGCCTTGTCTGTTTTCAATTGGACAAGGCCTTATGTTTGGTTTAAATATAAAGACATTGTCAGGTATTTTTCCGTGTTCAAATTTAATGGCCGGCCCGGGTGCAAAACCTGCCGGGTGGCATTTTTCACAAAAGTAGATTGAATTTATGTTATTTGTTTTATCTCCCGCCAAAAAACTGGATTACGACACACCGCTGGCTATTCAAAAACATACCCAGCCCTTTTTTGTTCCGCAGGCCGCCGAACTTATTAACATTCTTAAAACCAAGTCGGCCGAAGAAATTTCAGCCTTAATGAGTTTAAGCCCGGCCTTGTCCGAGCTGAACGTAAACCGTTATGCTGCCTGGACAACAACCTTCGATCAGCATAATTCACGCCAGGCCCTGTTTGCCTTTAATGGCGATGTATACGAAGGGCTTGATGCGCAAACCCTGAATGAAAGCCAGGTGGATTGGGCCCAGGAACATATTGCCATTTTAAGCGGGCTGTACGGGGTGTTGCGTCCGCTGGATTTAATGCAGCCTTACCGCCTTGAAATGGGCACCCGGCTGGAAAATGCCAAGGGAAAAAACCTGTATGCGTTCTGGGGCAGCCAGATTGCGGCCTACCTCAATGCACGTTTGCAAAAGCGGGATTCCAGGGTGGTGATTAACCTGGCTTCTGAAGAGTATTTCAAATCGGTTGACCTTAAAGTATTGGATGCACGTGTGGTACAGTGCGTATTCCAGGATTATAAAAATGGCGTTTACAAAATCATCAGCTTCAATGCCAAGCGGGCACGAGGGCTGATGGCGCGTTTTGCCATAGAAACAAAAGCACAAACCCCCGAAGACCTGACGTTATTTGACAAGGAGGATTACAGGTTTGACCCCGAGGTATCCAGCCCGGACAAGCTTGTTTTCAGAAGGAAACCATGAATGCAAAAACAGGATTGCGCATTTTTTTGATTTTTGCGACAGGGTATTTTCTGTCGTATATATATAGGGGCTTAAACATTGGGTTTGCCCCTTTTTTGACGGCCGAGTTGGGGTTGTCGGCCGGCGATCTGGGTTTGTTAACCAGTGTTTATTTTGCCAGTTTTGCCCTGGCCCAGTTGCCGGCGGGCCTGGCGCTGGATACTTACGGTGCCCGTAAAACCGAAGCCTGCCTGTTGTTGGTGGCCGCTTTGGGGACGGTGATTTACGGTATGTCCAGCGGCATGATGGGTCTGATTGTGGGCCGGTTTTTAATTGGGATTGGGGTGGCGGTGTGTTTGGGGGCGGCGTTTATGGCACTGGCAAAAAGTTTTCCCGTCTCCCGCCTGCCCATGCTTAATGGCATGATGGTCGCACTGGGTGGTATGGGCGGTGTGGTCGTGGGTACGCCCCTGGCTTCCTTGCTTCAGCTTTATTCATGGCAAACCATTAGTATTGGTATGGCAGGGTGTACCGTGCTGGTTGTTGCCCTAATCTGGTTTGGTGTGATAGAACCCAAGGCGCAGCAGGCCAGCCCCAAAATGTCTTTTAGCAAGCAGTTGGAAGGGACCAAACGTATTCTTTCCCATCGGGTATTCTGGCAATTGGTTTCTTTACCTTCGGTTTGCGGTGGTGCTTTTTATGCTGCCCAGTCATTATGGGTACGGCCCTATATGATTCAGGCACAGGGGATGTTGCCCGAACAGGCGGACCGCCTGGTTTCCCTGTTGGGTATATCGCTGGTAGCCGGCACATTGGTAAGCGGTTTGCTGGCCCGTAAACTGGAGCGTCTTGGTTTGAATGTGTTCCGCTTTGCTGGCTTGGGACTGTTGACTTTCCTGTTTATTCAGCTGGGGATAATCATGCAGTGGCCAATACCGCATGCGCTGTTATGGAGTGCTTACGGGATTTCTGCCTCCTGTAATATTCTGGCTTATTCCGTGATGCTGGAGGTGTTTCCGCAACAGGTGATGGGGCGTGTGACTACGGCTTTTAATATGGTGTATTTTGTGTGCATTTTTGCCATGCAAATGGGGATTGGCTATATTCTGGATGTTTGGCCGCAGCAAGATGGCGTATATCCGGCCCAGGCACATATCACGGCCTGGGGAATTATGCTGGGCCTGCAATTGCTGGCGGCACTGTGGTATTTCTGGCCGTCGGCACTGAAGGTAGAGGCGGCTGAGTTTGCCTGAGTCGGCGCGGTGCGCTCCCACGCAGGAGCATGGGAGCTAGAGCGTCTGCTTCACGGCCTCGTTCCCATGCTCCTGCGTGGTAAGGGAAATATCCGGCTTGTCCCCATGCTCTTGCGTGGGGACGGGTGAATCTGCTTCCTTGTTTTGGCTTTTTTCAATCGCCGGCATCAAACCCAGTTCCACGGCCTGTTTGCGGATGTTTTCCACCGCTTTTTGCATTTGTTTTAGCGGGAAGGCCAGGTTGCTATATTCACCGTCGGTTTCAATCTGGCTGGGCGGATCGGGTACTTCGGTACGGTTTTCATCCAGCATGGCTTCAATATAATCCAGCGATTGCTGCATTTTAGGGGGTGTTTCGGGCAGGCTGGCCAGGTAAGGAATCAGTGAATTGATTTCACTGCCAACAGTATCGTTTTGCACCAGCAGCTTGTTAAGTGGCCGAATGTGAATTTGTTTGGATTTGGGCTCATTCAGCATGCGTGACACACTGTCGGCAAATTCGCTGTAGGCATTATGCAGGTTTTTTCGGGCCAGCTGGGTGCTGAAAAAGAAAATATTATCAGCCGGGGACGGATCTTTTTCCCGGTTCCCCTGTTGTTGGCTGGATTGTGCATACAGCATGGCGTTTTGCAGGTAATCGTGATTGGCCTGAATGGTTTTGCGGGCCAGTTTCAGGATTTGCTGCTTTTCCCACCAGGGGAAGACAAAACTGCAGCCAAAGGCGATCAGGCAGGCAAGGGCGGTATCCAGTGCCCGTTCGCCAATAATAAACAGCACGCTGGGCGTCAGGAAATAAAAACCGATTAGCACGTAAATGGTAATGTAGGTAGAGCCCAGGCGGTAGTTGGTGGCGACAAAAGCGTTACCTAAAACCATGGCCAGTAGCATGATAATAAACAATATCGCGGCATTGTCGGTGAGCAAAAACAGCAGCAGGGTAATGGCACAGCCCAGAATGGTACCGGTTAACCGTTTTTCGGTGCGTTGGCGGGTTAAGGCAAAACCGGGGCGCATAATAATCAGAATCGTGATCACGATCCAGTAACTATGGTTGGTCAGGGCCCGTATGGTGGCTGAATCTGAATACAGTAGCGGGGCCAGGTTAATGGTCAGCAGTACCAGGAAAACCGCCAGCGTGACGCGCAGGGCATAACGGAAAATGGCTGATTCCATGTTGAGGTTGCGACGGAGTTTATCCAGGCGGATTTCCTGGCTGGTTTGAAACTGGATCAGCGAATGGTCGCGACGAAGCGTATTCAAAGGCTCGATTTGGGTGTTTTCACGCAGGTTGTCGGCAATACGGTTGATGAAACGGTTGGCATTACGCATGCGTCGCAAAATTTGCACCGCCAGTGCATAGGTTTCCGGGTCTTCTTTTGGCAGGCCGTTGTTGCGCAACTGTTCGATTTCAAACTCAATGGCCCGCAATTCCGCCTTGACACTGTTGCGGTAATCAACCGGTCGGTTACGGGACAGGCTAAGAGCCGTGCGGTTCAGGGTGCGGCTTTGTTTGAACAGGGTGTCGCGCATGAAGAGCAGAATGTCGTGGTCCCTGAAGCGTTCGCGAAGCCGGACATAGTCGGTTTGGGTGGCCACCAGGGTGTCCAGCAGGGCAATCATGTCAATGAAAATATTCCACAAAATAATGCGCTGCCGGTCATGGCGATACTTGCCCTCGGGCAGGTTCCTGAGCACGACGTCGCGGGCGGTTTGGTGACGGTTGGTCATGGATACCATTTTGGGCGTGAGCTGCCGATAGCAGTCATCCAGATCTTTGGCCGTGTCGTACAGGTCGGCACGGGCCTTCATGTAGTCGGCCGTGGCATACAGGGCATCTGCCAGGGTTTGCCGCTCTTCACGAAAACGGAAAATATAGCTGCTGATAATGCTGAACAGGAAATAGCTGACACTACCCAGGAGGGTGTATTGGATATGACTCAGGGCCTGTTCGGAGGTCAGCGGGGTGCTGAGTGTCAGCATCATGATGAGCATGCAGCTAAAGCCGATGAAGCCACCCCTGACCCCATACACTGACAACATGGAAAAGAAAAACACCTGGGCGCAAATGACAATAAGCACCAGTGGCGGGTATGGGTTGATCAGGCCGGTAATCAAGGCGGCCAGGTTGCCCATGATGAGTCCGGCCAGCATTTCATTGAAGCGGGATTTTTTGGTGCCACCGGGCTGATCGATTAGCGCAATGCAAAGAGCACCGGCCGCAAACGCCATGCCTTCATTGTGTTTCTGGAAGACACCCAGGAATATGACAACCGGCAACAGGACGCCAATTGCCTTGCGCACGGCATAGAAAAGACTGGGACTGTAAAGAAATTTGGTAATGTTTTCAGCGCGTAAATCCATTGGGGGCTAATTCGTTGTCTATGATGAAGTGATGGATGTTAATCATTTAACCATCTTAATATGAATTGTTCCTGAATGCCCCGGGCCGGGCTGCAAATTTGTGACCCGCTTGCCACATCCGTTTAGGTAAAATTGCAATTGTTGTTTGCTTTCCGTGCTGCAATGCGGTACATTTAGGGCTTGTTTATTTTGCAAAACCTTAAGCAAAATAAGTGGTTTGCATAGTTATCATGCTATCCGCATGATTTTTTTGCGCCCCGAAGTAAATAGAATACAGCTCTTGGCCGCGCCACAAGCGTGTGTTGCCTAAGCATCCATTTCGAACTTTTTTGCGTTTTTTAACGCGTGAGCGAAAGTTGGTTGATCATGCATGCGCTGGTTTTTCGGCGTCCCCGGGTGGATTTTCTCCGTGAGAAATGAAGCGCCGTCGATGACGAAAAAGTGGTTCATGTATGCGGTTTAAGTGCCAGTCAATGCAACCCAGCCGGTTATGAAAGGAAATAACATGGAACTCAATGGCGCCGATATCGTCGTGCGTTGCCTTGCCGAAGAAGGTGTTCAACACATTTTCGGTTATCCAGGTGGCGCGGTGCTCTACATCTACGACGCAATCTATAAACAAAAAGATTTTCAGCATATCCTGGTTCGTCACGAACAGGCTGCCGTTCATGCGGCCGATGCCTATTCACGTACCTCGCAAAAAGTGGGTGTCTGTCTGGTTACCAGCGGTCCCGGCCTGACCAACGCGGTTACCGGTATCGCGACAGCGTATATGGACTCCATCCCCATGGTGATCATCAGTGGCCAGGTCAGTACCAAAGCCATTGGTGAAGACGCCTTCCAGGAATGCGATACGGTGGGTATTACTCGCCCCTGTGTCAAACACAACTTCCTGGTTCGCGATGTCAAGGATCTTGCCGATACCATGCGCAAGGCTTTCTACATTGCCAAAACAGGTCGTCCCGGTCCGGTGCTGGTGGATATCCCCAAAGACGTTTCCATGGATACCTGCAAGTACTCACCCCCCAAGGGCGAAGTGAAAATGCGTTCTTACGCACCGGTCGTCAAGGGGCATCACGGGCAAATCAAGAAAGCGGCCCAGCTGCTGCTCAATGCAAGCCGTCCCATGATTTATACGGGTGGTGGCGTGGTGCTGTCCAATGCAGCGCCTGAATTGCGTGAACTGGTTCAGTTAACCGGTGCGCCGTGCACCAATACCTTAATGGGCCTGGGGTCGCTTAATGCCGACTCAGACCAATATCTTGGCATGCCTGGCATGCACGGTACGTATGAAGCCAATATGGCCATGCAGAACTGTGATGTGCTCATTGCCATTGGCGCGCGGTTCGATGACCGGGTCATTGGCAATCCCAGGCATTTTGCCCAGGTAAACCGCAAAATCATTCATATCGACGTCGATCCTTCTTCCATTTCCAAACGGGTCAAGGTAGATATCCCCATTGTGGGTAATGTGAAAGACGTGCTGCTTGACCTGAACGAACTGGTGCGTGAAGCGGGTGACGTTCGCAAGAAGAATGAAAAAAGCCTGAAGGCCTGGTGGGAACAGATCAAGGTCTGGCAAGATAGGCAGTGCCTCAAGTATGAGCCTTCCAACGAGCTTATCCGGCCCCAGTTTGTGGTTGAGAAACTCTGGGAGGTTACCGGTGGCAATGCGTTTGTTACTTCAGACGTTGGCCAGCATCAAATGTGGGCGGCCCAGTATTACCGTTTCAACGAGCCACGCCGCTGGGTGAATTCTGGCGGCTTGGGTACCATGGGCGTGGGTCTGCCTTACGCCATGGGTGTGCAAATGGCCAATCCCGATGCGCAAATTGCGGTTATCACGGGTGATGGTTCCATTCAGATGAACATCCAGGAACTGGGTACCTGCAAGCAGTATCATTTCACGCCTAAAGTATTATGTCTTAACAACCGTTATCTGGGCATGGTGCGTCAATGGCAGGAACTTGATTACGGTGGCCGTTATTCCGAATCCTATATGGAGTCGCTGCCCGATTTTGTCAAGCTGGTGGAAAGTTACGGTCATGTTGGCATGCGTATCGATAAACCTGCAGATGTGGAACCTGCACTGAAAGAAGCATACGGTAAATATAAAGATCGTCTGGTCTTTATTGATTTCATTACCGATCCTGCTGAAAACGTCTGGCCTATGGTCAAGGCGGGCAAGGGTCTTACCGAAATGCTGCTGGGTTCAGAAGATCTGTAAGGAGCCAACATGAAACACGTAATTTCCATCTTGCTAGAAAACGAACCCGGTGCACTGTCCCGGGTTGTGGGGCTGTTTTCCGCGCGGGGCTATAATATCGAGACCTTAACGGTAGCACCAACCGAAGATGCCACCTTGTCTCGCCTGACCATCATGACGACCGGTTCTGACGATGTGATTGAACAAATCACCAAGCATTTGAACCGTCTGGTGGATGTGGTCAAGGTGGTGGACCTTACCGAAGGTGCCCACATAGAGCGTGAACTCATGCTGATCAAGGTTCGTGCCGTGGGCAAGGAACGCGAAGAAGTCAAACGCATGGCGGATATCTTCCGTGGACATATCGTTGATGTAACCGATAAGTCCTACACGATAGAACTCACCGGTACTCAGGAAAAAACCCAGGCATTCATTGATGCCATGGATCGCAGTTCCATTCTTGAGACCGTTCGCACAGGCGTGTCCGGTATCGGGCGCGGTGAAAGGATTTTGAAGCTGTAATTGTTGAGAAATCAGGTATGATTCCACTGATGCAGTTCAAACCATTTTTTTGATTTATAAAAATATATTTTGGGGCTTTAAATGAAAGTTTTTTACGACAAAGATTGTGACCTGTCTTTAATCAAAGGCAAAAACGTGGCCATTATCGGTTATGGTTCTCAAGGCCATGCGCACGCATTGAACCTGCACGAGTCAGGTGTTAACGTGACTGTTGGTCTGCGTAAAAGTGGCGCAAGCTGGAACAAAGCGGTTAATGCTGGCCTGAAAGTGGCTGAAGTGGCTGAAGCCGTTAAGTCTGCCGACCTGGTTATGATTCTTCTGCCCGATGAAAACATTGCTGAAGTCTATAACAGCCAGATCGCTGACAACCTGAAACCCGGTGCAGCACTGGCATTCGCTCATGGCTTCAACGTTCACTACGGCCAGGTTGTACCTCGTGCCGACGTAGACGTGATCATGATTGCACCGAAAGCACCTGGTCACACTGTACGTGGTACTTACTCACAAGGTGGTGGTGTTCCTGCGCTGGTTGCCGTTCATCAGGACAACTCCGGTGCCGCTCGCGACATCGCCCTGTCTTACGCTTCAGCCATTGGTAGCGGCCGTGCCGGTATCATCGAAACCAACTTCCGTGAAGAAACCGAAACCGACCTGTTCGGTGAGCAGGCCGTTCTGTGCGGCGGTGCTGTCGAGCTGATCAAAGCGGGTTTTGAAACCCTGGTTGAAGCCGGTTATGCACCTGAAATGGCTTACTTCGAATGTTTGCATGAATTGAAACTGATCGTGGACCTGATCTACGAAGGTGGTATTGCCAACATGAACTACTCTATCTCCAACAACGCTGAATACGGTGAATATGTCACCGGCCCACGTGTTGTGACTGAAGAAACCAAGCAAGCCATGCGCGAAACCCTGAAAGACATTCAGACCGGTGAATACGCAAAAAGCTTCATCCTGGAAAACCAGGCAGGCGCACCTACACTGCGTTCACGCCGCCGTCTGAATGCCGAGCATCCTATCGAGCAGGTTGGTGCACAACTGCGCGCCATGATGCCCTGGATTGCTGCCAACAAACTGGTTGACCAAACCAAAAACTGATTTTAGTTTGCGGGTTGCGCACTCTCGCGCCACTCGCCAGCTCGTTCCCACGCAGCGCGTGAGACCGAATAAATAGATAGACTACAGGCTCCCACGCTCCCGCGTGGGAGCCTGTTTTTTTTGCCTGTAGACTTTTCCGTTACCACGCGGGAGCGTAGGAACGAATAACCTGTCACTGTCTTTGAAAGCCAATGGCTACGCAGGCAAACGCCAGGGTGTGGGCGCCAGTGTCAAGGTCAGCTATGCGTTTTAAGCGGTAAGTGCGTTACCACGCGGGAGCGTGGGAACGAGTAAAAAACCACCTTGAAGATCCCCGTTTAGTCCGTCAAGATCGTGTGCTCGCTCCCGCGTGGGAGTGAATACCCGCTAATTGAAACATTGCTTAGGGTTCGGGCTGGCAGATTTGCCTGTTTTTAACGGCAAGCAGGGTACGGTAAGCCAGCAGCAAAATAATCACGTTCAATACCAGCAGCAATATACCCGCCAGTATGGGGTAGAAAATGCCTGGGTTAAGGTGGGCCATTTCAAAGGTGGCAATGGTAATGGCGGCCAGTGGGAAAGAATAAGCCCAGGCTGAAAGGGCAAACGGCAGCCTGAAAAACCGCAGGGCATTGCTGGCCAACAGCAAGGTAAGGAATAGGGCAAAGAAATACAATACTCTGGCAAAGCCATCCAACTGGTGGTTATTAAGGGCCAGGTAGGAAATAAAGGCCACTGATGGCGGTGCAATCAGAATGAACAGGGTGGGCGTTAATTTGGCCGGTAGTGGTTCATGAAAAAAGATACGATAAAAAACAATTGTCATTAACACTATCCAGAACACCAGGCCAATACTGAAAAAGAACCAGCTAATGTCCATCGGGGCATGGTGCACGCCGGCAATGGGGATCAGGATGTTGCCCACTACCGGAATGAACCAGGCCGGGTTGGCATGGGTGATTTGGTAATGGCTTTTGTTCAGCCAGCTGTTAATCACGGCAATGGTAAGCAGAAAGTGCCCAAGGGTGGCCACTGCCCACATCCATTTTGAAACGCCGGGTACCGATAGCCATGAAATGGAAACCAGCAGCAAGCCAATGGTGATGGCAGCCATGAAATTGATTTTTACGGGGTGACACCATTCTTTTTTCACTTCTTCGGGAAAGCGAAACAGCTTGCTGGTGTAAACAATAAGCAGAAATGCATACAGCAGGGTGACCAGCCAGCGGATGCCAATACCGGGGTCAAGCGGCAGACCAAAGGCCTGTGCGGCTTTCAGCCAGGCAATGGCCAAGCCGGCCATACCCATGACGGAAGAGAACAGGGCAACCGGAAAATAGGCAAGGCGACTGTTTTGTTGAGCGGGAAGGGTGCCGGAAATGGAGTGATTCATGTTTAAAATATCTCGGGTTAATGACAATTCAAGACAGACAGGCCAAAGGGATAGGGTGATTGCGCAGGCATTTGGCGGACAATATCCTGCAGCGCAGACTGGACCATTTCCTCAAGGACAGGATGATAAAAAGGCATTTGCAGCAATGAGGCTGCGGTTTCTTTGCGTTGAATGGCCCATGCCAGCAAGTGTGCCAAATGTTCGCCACGGGCAGTCATGCCGGCAGCGCCCAGTAAGGTGCCGCTTTCGGCATCGGCATAAATATGCAACAGGCTGTTTTCTTCATGCAAAACCCGGGCCCGGCCATTGCCGGTGCCCTGTGCCTTGCCGATAATAATGTTGCGTTCTGTAAGGTTGCCAATCGTTTCACCCACACTGAAAACATCCGGGTCTGAAAAGGCAATGCCCACTGACACCATGCGTTTGAAGCAGACGGGACTGTCTTGCACGGCATTGAAACCGGCAATACTGCCTTCGGCGCTGGCTTCATGCATTAAGGTTTTGCTGCCGGTGCAGTCACCGGCCAGAAATACGGGCAGGCCTGTGACCTGCATGGTATGCGGGTTGAAGGCGGGGATGCCTTTTTCATTCAGCGGGAACCCGGCTGCTTGCAGATTCAGGGAATCCAGGTTGGGGCGTCGGCCCAGTGCCGCCAGTAACAGGTCTACCCTGGCCTGGTGGTTGCCCGATTGCAAAATCACCCCGTTTTCAGCCAGGCTGACCGCGGTTGGCTGGCCAAGCCACAGTTCCATTTCCTGGCTGAAACGGGCAATGGCCTGTTCATTGATGTGCGGGTCGGTAATGCCCGCAATGGCCGGTGACAAATCAGCCCCCACCACCTTGATGCCCAGACGGGACAGGGCCAGGCCCATTTCCATGCCGATGGCACCCAGGCCTAAAATGCCAATGCTGGAAGGCAGTTCTTTAAGCTCAAACAGTTCATCGGTGCTGACGGTATATTCCAGAACCGGATCAAGCCAGCCAGGCACGGCGGGGCGTGAGCCGTTGGCAATAATGACTTTTTTGGCATGCACCAGGGTGGTTTGGCCGTTGTGGCTGACTTCCAGGGTGGTCGGGTCAAGAAAGCGGGCAGTGCCGGTTAAAAGATGCTCTTGGGCGGCTGAAATGGCCATATTGCTGGCCCGGTTGGCAAAAAAATCCCTTTGTTCTTGCAGTTGTGCCCAGGTTTTTTTCAGTTTGTCTGCGTTAAAAGTGTTGGTTTTGTTTTCAGTGTTTTGTTGCAGTTTTTGTATGGCACCTTCATGCAAGGCCAGTTTTGATGGCATGCAGCCCACCCGTGCGCAGGTGGTGCCCAAAGGGCCTTTGTCGATAAGCACAAATTGTTTATTGGCGCGACGCACTTCCCTAAGCGCATAAAGGCCAGCCGTGCCCGCGCCAATAATGGCGACATCAGTTTGAATGGTTTTTTGGTTCATGGCAGATATTCCTTTCTGTTGAAAGAGGCAGAATGCTTTACAGCTAAATATTATATAAAATAATATAATATTTTTATATATAACTTTTTGTTTCGGATCAATGAAGCAGAAAATAGTGCCTGCAACAAGTTTTTATGCGGTTATCATTCAGTTACCTGCATTAAATAGCTCATCGCAGCAAGATGGACTTGCCTTCCATAAACCGGTTGAACAATCCAATAATTGCGTGTAGCCTTGTTGTTATTCGCGAGTGTTTCAGGTGTGTGTTTGCTTGCCTTGGCAGGCGGCGCAGACTTGTATTAACACAGGTTATAAAACGATCAACCTCTGTGAAAACAGAGGTTTTTTTGCAGGAAAATCCAATGAAAATAAAAAACTCTGGTTATGGCGGGCATGCTGGCCCTGGCTTCCCTGACGGGCGTGGCACAAGCCAATGAAACTCTTGAAATCGGTGTGGAAGCCTTGTACCCACCTTTCGAAAGCAAAGCGCCCGATGGCACCTTGGTGGGCTTTGATATTGAATTGGGTGAGGCCGTTTGTGCCAAAATGAACGTCAAATGCGAATGGGTGGAAACCAGTTTTGATGGCCTGATTCCCGCCCTGAATGCACGCAAGTTTGACTTTATCAATTCAGCCATGGATATCACGGCGGCCCGTCAGAAAGTGATTGATTTTACCCAGCCGGTATATATCGTGCCCAGCCAGTTGCTGGTTAAAAAAGGGTCTGGCCTGCAGCCCACTGTTGAGAGCCTTCAGGGTTTGTCGATTGGGGTATTGCAGGGCTCTTCGCAGGAAGCCTTTGTGCGCAAGCATTGGGGCAAACAGGGGGTGAAGATTGTTTCTTATGCCTCGCAAGATCAAATTTACCAGGATTTGGCCAATGGCCGTATTCAAGGTGCCGTGCAAAACAGTCCCAGCGCCCTGGACAGTTTTCTGAATCGCCCTGAGGGTGAAGGGTATGAGCTGGTTGAGCCCATTTTGCATGATGCCGGGATTTTTGGCGAAGGTATTGCTTTTGGCTTGCGAAAAAAAGATACCGAACTTAGGCAACATCTTGATGCCGCCATTCAGGAGTTGAAAAATGACGGGACTATAGGCAAACTGTCAGAAAAGTATTTCAATGCCAACTGGGTGGCGAAGTAATCAGCCACCTTTAACGCCAGGATGTCATTATGCAGATAAAATCCAAGTTTTCCTCTAGCGGTAGCGGTATTTTTAGTGTTACTGATGATTTATTAACGCAATATGATGCCATCAACCTGGCGCATGGTACCCCCGATTTCCCATTCTCCCAGGAGCTCATCGAGAATGCCCATGAAGCGATGCAGGCCGAAGGCAGCCAGCAGGCTCCCTGGGCGGGGTTAATGGCCTTGCGTGAAAAAATTGCCGACAAGATATCATTTCTTTATACCCATAGCTACCATCCCGACACGGAAGTGACGGTGATGCCCAGTGCCAAAGAGGCGGTGTTCGCCAGTATCGCGGCAGTGGTGCATGCGGGTGATGAGGTGATTTATTTTGAACCCTCCGTTGACAGCTATGCGGCCATGATTAGTTTACAGGGGGCAACACCGGTGGCCATCAGGCTGGAAGCACCGCATTTTACGCCAGACTGGAATCAGGTAAGGGCCAGGATCAATGCCAGAACCCGCATGATTATTATCAACTCGCCCCATAACCCTACGGCCTCGGTATTGTCTGAGGCTGATGTTCAGGCGTTGCGGGATTTGGTGAAAGACAGTCCTGTTATTATCCTGTCCGATGAAGTGTATGAGCACCTGGTTTTTGATGGCGATGAGCATCGTTCCATGTCCGCTTATCCGGATCTGGCGGCCCGTTCTATTGTGGTGACTTCGTTTAGCAAGGTGTTTAAGGTAAGCGGCTGGCATGTGGCCTATTGCGTGGCACCTGCCATTCTTACCCGGGAAATCCGCCAGGTCCAGCAATATGTCATGTTCCCGGCGGATACACCCATGCAGTATGCGCTGGCTGCGATTATGGAGCAACCCAATCATTACATGACATTATCAACCATTTACCAGGAAAAAAGGGATTTACTGGCGCATGGCCTGAAGTCATCCCGGTTTGAGCTGTTACCCAGCAAGGGCGGCTATTTCATGCTGGCCGGTTTTGGGCATTTTAGTGATTTGTCGGATGTGGATATGGTCAGGAAACTTATTGTTGACCATGGCGTGGCCACACTGCCGTTGTCGGCATTTTATTCGGATGGGACCGATCAGGCAGTGATACGGTTAACGTTTTCCAAGGATGATGAAACGTTGGAAGAGGGCGCCCGCAGGCTGTGTGAAGTTTGACGGGGGGGCGGGGGCGTTCCCACGCAGAGCATGGGAACGAGTAACGAGTAGCGGGCAAGAGTAAAGTAACCTCAGATGCAACTCGCTCCCATGCTCCTGCGTGGGAGCTGGTGGTGCACGTAATAAAATATTAAGTTTTATTGCACCTTGATATTTGATTCCTTCACGATATTGCCATACAACTCGGAATCGCGTTTGATCAACTCACCCAATTCAGCCGGTGTGCTGCCAACCGGCACGAAACCCGCATTCTTGAACTTTTCAATCACCTCAGGATCTTTAACCACCTCGGCGATTTCTTTTGAAACACGTTCCACAATCTCTGGTGATGTACCGGCCGGGGCCATCAGGGCTACCCATGAGTTCATCTTGAAGTCCTTGAACCCTGACTCATCCAGCGTGGGCACCGATTCTTCACCTTCATACTTTTCTGCAGAGGTTACACCCAGCACATTCAGCTTGCCTTCTTTCACATAAGGCATGGGTACCAGGATGGGGTCAAATACCATGGAAACCTGACCGCTTAACAAATCAGCCAGAATAGGGGCGCTGCCTTTATACGGGATATGATTCATCTCAAGACCCGCAATTTTCGCAAAATGCGCACCTGTTAAATGCGCACTTGAACCAATTCCGCTAGAGGCGTAATTCAATGGATTTTTCTTGCCATACTCAACCAGCTCTTGCAGTGAATTAACCGGCAGCTTCTTGCTGGTAAACAAGAACAGCGGCAAATCGGCAATATGTGAAACCGGTGTGAAATCTTCATTGGAGTAATTCAGCTTATACAAATGCGGATTCGCGGAGTAAGCGGCCAAGACCGTTACGAATGTATAGCCATCGGGTTTGGCCCGGGCAACCTGTGCGGTGCCAATCGTGCTGTTGGCGCCGGGTTTGTTTTCAACCACAATGGTTTGTCCCAGACGGTCGGACAGTTTTTGCATAACCACCCGCGAGACAGTATCGGTGGAACCACCGGGGGTATAGGGCACAATCACCGTAATGGGCTTGGATGGCCATTTATCCTGTGCCATGGCACTTTGTGAAAACATGAGCGGACTTACCGCAGCCAACGTTGCCAATACCAGTTTTTTCATTGTAAAAAGCCTCCTGTGTTAATTCTGCATAGTAGAACATGATTTTATTTCTAAGGGTTAATGATAGATGCATTGTCCTAATAAATCCAATTATTATTAACCGCATAGTGGAAACTCCTTAGTTAAATATGGAATGTTTCTGCGGATGGCTTGCCATTTTTATGAAGGAAATGACAGGTCATCATTTTTAATTGGCATAAATGACAAAATAAGGAAGTGAGACATGACGTTCAGTTTTCAAAGCATTAAGAGAGTAACGTTGCCCGCGATAATGGCCGGCCTTTTGCTGGGAGCACCGGCTTTTGCGCAAGAAAACTATCCATCCAAACCCATTACCATTATTGTTCCCTATGCGCCTGGCGGGACGACAGACCTCATTGCCAGGGCAATGGCGGACAGCCTTTCCCGTCAGCTTAAACAAACCATCGTTATTGAAAACAAATCGGGGGCGGCAGGTTCTATGGGTGCCAATGAAATGGTGACCACCAAGCCCGACGGATATCGTCTTGCCCTGTCACCGGTGGGTATTTTCCGTCAGCCTTATTTGCAGCAAACCCGTTACGATCCTATCAAGGACTTAACCTATATCGCAGCGTTTGCAGAATACGATTTCACCATTTCCGTCGCAGCGGATTCTCCCATCAAAAGCGTTAAAGAACTGGTCGAATATGCGCAAAAAAATCCGGGTAAGATTGATTACGGTACACCGGGGCGCTTTACCGGTAATCACGTGGTCATGACTGAATTGGGGACGGCAGTGAATGCTAAATTTACGCATATTCCTTATAAAGGAGATGCGGAAAACGTGGGCGCCCTGATGGGCGGACATATCAAATCGTCCGTTGTCTCTAATAGCGTGATTCCTTTTGTGCAATCGGGCAAGGTCAGGATTTTGGCCACCGCTGCCAATGAACGTCCTGAAGCTTTTGCCGAGTATCCCACTTTAAAGGAACTGGGTTATCCGGTGGTGATTCGCTCTCCATTGGGTTTGGCAGGACCCAAAGGTTTGCCTGAGAATGTGGTGTCTATCCTGGAAAAGGCGGTAAAGATTGCCATGGATGATCCCGTCGTTCTTAAAGTGCTGAAAGACTACGGCATCCGCACTGATTATATGGATTCAGCCCAATACACTGAGTTTGCAAAGAAAACGTTTGAGGAAGAACGCAGTATTGTGGAAAGAATGAGGCAGGATTCCTGATCCTTCTAAAGAAATTCCCGGCTTGGAAATACCCCCTGTACGTCAGTGCAGGGGGTTTGTTTTTGTTGGGATTCCTTTTTTGCGTTAAATTCTTGAGTTAAATCATTCCGCAATGCAAAACATGATTTTATAATTATTGATCGAATTGGTCGGCCTGATCGGAATGCGAAAACGCCGATCTGGTCGGCGCGATCAATATCTTAGCGGCAGGGCATGCCGTGTTGGCCTGTGGAGGAAGGGGGCAGTCAAACCGTCCAGCGAAGCAGGAACCCGCCGAAGCGACTGGACAGGGGGTCGCCCTTGTTTAGCGCCGCAGGAATCGCCCTCCTTTAGGAGGGCGAGGATGTCAAGCAAGAGAAATCAACCCGTCTGGTGATAGAATATACCCAATGTGGTTACCGGGCGCTGTGCCTGATATTATTCCGATCACGGAAGCAGGAGATATTTATTTATGAAAAAATTCTTTAAATTGGCTGTATTAAGTACCGCTGTAGGCGCTGCTTTTTTTACCTCGACAACAATGGCGCAGGGCGCAGAAAATTACCCTGGCAAACCCATTACGCTGGTTGTTCCCTATGCGGCAGGTGGTACCACCGACCTGATCGGACGGGCATTGGGCGCAAGTCTGTCCAAACAGCTGGGTCAAACCATTGTGGTTGAAAACAAACCCGGTGCAGCCGGCTCCATGGGCGCCAATGAAATGGTCAATACCAAACCCGATGGCTATAAACTGGCTTTGACACCGGTGGGTATTTTCCGTCAGCCTTACTTGCAGGCAACCCGTTACGACCCCATCAAGGATTTAAGTTATATTGCCGCTTTTGCCAGCTATGACTTTGCACTGGGTGTTGATGGCAATTCTCCTTATAAAACACTGGACGAGTTTCTCAAGCATGCTAAAGCAAACCCCGGCGAAGTGACCATCAGCTCTCCCGGTCGTTATTCCGGTAACCACGTGGCGATTGTGGAATTGGCCAAAGCGGCAGATGTTGATGTGACTCACGTGCCTTATAAGTCAGACTCTGAGGCTATTGGTGCATTGATGGGCGGCCATCTGGATGCCGTCATGTCCACCAATGTCATCATTCCATTCATGGAGTCTGGCAAGGTGCGTGTATTGGGTGTGGCAGCAGAAAAACGTCCCGAAGCCTTTGCTGATATTCCAACCCTGACCGAATCCGGTTATGAAGTGGTGATTCCTTCTCCGCTGGGTATTGCCGGCCCCAAAGGCTTGCCACAGGAAATTGTTGAAAAGCTTGACCTGGCAGTGAAAGCGGCCATGGAAGATCCGGATTTCCTTAAAGTCATCAAGGATTACGGTGTAAGAACTTATTATATGGATAACAAGGCTTATACCCAGTTTGCGATTGAGAACTTTGAGAACGAAAAAGACGTGATCCAAAGAATGGGCAATGAGTAATTAATTGTCGCTTCATGCAAAAAGCCCGACCACTGGTCGGGCTTTTTTATGTTATGGCTGTTTGCCGGTCTGCACAACCGCATGCGGAGCGCTTCGCATGGGTTGTACAGCTTGCAAAAATCAGGCAAAGACGCGGAAGCGCTCTGCATCATCCATAAATGTTTTTTCAGCAGCGGGGGCTTCAATGCTGCCAAAAGGCATTTGGGCGCGCAGTTTCCAGCTGGCAGGCAGGTTCCAGCGGCTCATTGTCTGTTCGTCAATGATAGGGTTGTAGTGTTGCAATGATGCGCCAATGTTGTGGTCAGCCAGGGCCAGCCATACTGCGTGCTGGGCAATGCCAGAGGCCTGCTCTGACCAGATCGGGAAGTTGTCGGCGTAAGCGGCAAACTTTTCTTGCAAGCCCTTGACAACGTCCTGGTCTTCAAAGAACAGAACAGTACCGTGACCGGCACGGAAACCGTTGATTTTGGCTTCGGTGGCAGCGAAAGCATCAGCGGGCACAATCGCGCGCAGGGTGTCTTCAACGATTTGCCAGAATGCCTCGTGTTCGCCGTTGAGCAGGATAACGGCACGTGAGCTTTGTGAGTTGAAAGAGGAAGGGGAGTTGCGGATGGCTTCCTTGATAACGGATTCAATCGTGCTGTTGTCGGTGTTTACGTTACGACCCAATGCGTAGATGCTGCGACGGGATTTCAATTTATCTAAAAAACTCATGTCTAACCTTACGAAAAAATAATTATTCAGTTCCTGCTGATTTTTACGTTGCCATCCGGAACCTTATATGGCAATCAAACGTTTTATGACAGCTGTTTAGCGGGCTATCATATCAAATAATAGGACTTCGGCATTATTGGCTTGCTGAATCTGAACCCGTGATTCGGCCGTCAGCTTGAGCGCGTCGCCGGTATGCAGTTGCTGGCCGTTAATGGTGATGTCACCTTTCACGACATGAATATAGGCAATGCGGTCGTTGGCCAGCGTGTATTCGGGGGCCTGGGTGCCGTTAAAAATACCCGCATGGAGTTTGGCATCCTGGTGAATGCGCACGGCACCCTGTTCACCATTGCCAGAGGCGATCAGGCACCACTTATCCTGTTTGTCTTCGTCGTTAAAAACGGCTTCCTCATAGCTGGGTTCAACATCTTTCTGGTTGGGATAAAGCCAGATTTGCAGAAAATGGGACTCTTCAGAGGCGGAAGGATTGAACTCGCTATGCAAGACACCGGTACCAGCGCTCATGCGCTGAACCTGGCCGCGACGCAAGATAGAACCATTGCCCATGCTGTCTTTGTGTTCAAGTGCACCTGACAGCACATAGCTGATGATTTCCATGTTTTCATGTCCATGGGTGCCAAAGCCCTGGCCGGGTTCCACCCTGTCTTCATTAATCACGCGAAGCGGGCCAAAACCCATTTGTTTGGGGTTGTAGTAACTGCCAAATGAAAATGAGTGGTGGCTGTCCAGCCAGCCGTGCTGGACGTGTCCCCGTTCATGACTTCTGGTAATTGATAACATGTCATATTCCTTTCATCTAAGAACAGTTTATTTAAAAATTATTTTTTTATAAAAACTGTTTAAATTCAATATGCAGGTATTATGCTTTATTTATTTTTGTTTGAAAAACGGAAAGTTTTATGGTGTATCATCAAATTATTTGAATATAATGACTTGGTCAACGGTCAACGGTCAACGGTCAACGGTCAACGGTCAACGGTCAACGGTCAACGGTCAACGGTCAACGGTCAACGGTTTGGTGGCCTGTGTTGCGAAATGGATTAAGGGTTTTTCATGTTCAAGATCAGTCTGGAAGCTTTGAATTTGCTGGATGCAATTGACCGGCACGGTTCATTTGCCGGTGCTGCCAAGGAATTGTTTCGCGTCCCTTCTGCTGTTTCTTATACGGTACAGAAATTGGAAGAAAACCTGGATGTTAAATTGTTTGTGCGCAACGGCCCCAAAATCAGCCTGACCCGGGCGGGTGCCGAGTTGCTGAAAGAGGGAAGGGTGCTGATGCAGGCTGCGGCCGAGCTTGAAAACAGGGTGAAAAGGGTTGCCAGTGGGTGGGAAACCGAGTTGCGGATTGGTGTCAATACTATGTTTTCTTCACTTTGTCTGAAGGATGATTTGCAGGCTTTCCACCAGGAAACCAGTCAAACGGGTATACGGGTTTCAGAAGAGGTGCTGTCTGGCACCTGGGAGTCGCTTCAGGATGGCAGAACCGATATTTTTATTGGGGTTACGATTGACAATATCTCTTTAAGTGGCGAGTACCACACACATTTGATCGGGCAGATGCCGTTTAGTTTTGTGGTGTCACCCAGTCATCCACTTGCGCAGATGGATCGTCCGCTAACGCAGGCCGATTTACTGGCACATCATGCCATTGTGGTGTCGGATTCAGCCCGAAGGTTGCCGGCCCGCACGGTCGGGGTGTTGTCGGGGCAGTCCAGTATTACGGTGCCCAATTTGTTAAGCAAGTTTGAATATCAAATGGCAGGGTTGGGGTTTGGTTTTTTGCCAGCGCCTTATGTCGAAGAAGCGGTGCGCCAGCGGTTGTTGGTTGAAATGGAGGTCAGCATTCCGAAGCCGATAGAGACGCTGTATGTGGCCTGGCGCAATGAATCACCGGGCAAGGCGCTGGCCTGGTGGCAGAAGCGGCTGGCAAGACCCGATTTGTTTGAGCGGATGGTGGCGTTTACCAGGATGCAGCTGTATAAGCGGCCCCAGTTGTTGCAGATTGTTTGATGGGGATTTATTTTTCTTCGTGATATCTGAAAATATTTTGGCTTCCTGCTATTCAATTGTATGTTAAAAATCCATTGGCAGCAAACGGAAGACTGGCTGGTATTATCCAGGTTTGTTGCGCTCCCTTGTTTTTAGGTACCCGAAAACGGGCACAAGCATTTCTTTCTAAATTAGGCAAAAGGTGTGGCAAGTGCAGCCCCCTGTAGCGACTTCGGCGCGTAGCGGCGTCGGAGCAAAGTGGGCTGCACTTGCCACACCGCTATTAAAATAGAATTCAGAAAAACATCCGCCTGGAAATTATTCAACCAGCCCATTGCTTTATGACAGCACCCTGTCGCTTCGTTTGATTACCTCATTGTTTTATGCAACCACCTCGTCAGGCTTCGCCTGCCACCCCTCCACGGGAGGGGAATGAAAAACGCAGTCTGGGACATAAAGTCACAGACTGCGCATCAACATCTAATCAGGTTAGGGTATCTAAAACAGGTTAATACATCCAATCAGAATTAGATGGAATCATTCCGGATCAAATCCTTCGCAATAATAACTTGCTGGATCTGTGAAGTACCTTCATACAACCTGAACAAACGAACGTCACGATAGAAACGTTCAATACCGTACTCAGACACATAACCCGCACCGCCAAAAATCTGCACCGCACGGTCTGCCACGCGGCAGCACATCTCGGTAGAGAAATACTTCGCACAAGAAGCCAGGGCAGATACATTCTCGCCGGCATCGCGACGACGTGCCGCGTCAAGAATCATACACTCGGCTGCATAAATTTCAGCCTTGCTGTCTGCCAGCATGCCCTGCACCAACTGGAAGTTGGCAATAGGCTGACCAAACTGTTTGCGCTCTTTGGCATAATTCAGCGCATCACGCAACATCCGTTTGGCGGCACCGGTTGCGATAGACGAAATATGCAGACGACCCTTATCCAGTACTTTCATCGCGGTTTTGAAACCAACGCCTTCCACGCCACCAATCAGCTGGCTGGCAGGAATACGGCAGTTTTCAAAAATAACGTCACAAGTGTGAGCGCCTTTCTGGCCCATTTTCTTGTCGATTTTGCCTAATGACAAGCCGGGGGTGTTGGCTTCCACGATAAAAGCGGAAATGCCACCGGCACCTTTGATCTCGGTGGAGGTGCGTGCCATGACCGTGAAAATACCGGCATGGGGGGCGTTGGTAATAAAGCGTTTGGTACCGTTCAATACATAAAAATCACCATCGCGAACCGCTGTGGTACGCAGTGAGCCGGCATCAGAACCAGCTTCGGGCTCGGTCAGGGCGAAAGAGCCGATCAATTCACCGGCAGCCATGCGGGGCAGGTATTTTTCTTTTTGTTCGGGCGTACCATCAATAATAATGCCCGAACCGCCGATACCATTGTTGGTACCGATATAAGAACGGAAAGCGGGAGAAGTCTGGCCCAGCTCAAAGCCAATGCGCACTTCTTCTTCCATCGTCAAACCCAGACCGCCGTATTCTTCGGGCAAGGTCAGGCCAAAAAGGCCCAGCTCTTTCATTTGCTCAATGATTTCTGCGGGGATTTGATCAGTTTCCGCGACTTGCTCCTCGGCCGGGACGAGTACTTCGTTAATGAAGCGACGAAGGCTGTCCTCTAATAATGTCTGGGTTTCTTGATCTCTAATCATGATTTCAACTTCTCTGGTTTAGTAAAAAACTGCTGGAATGCCGCCTGTGCCTCGTCAGAAATAAGGCACTTGACAAAGGCTTCACGTTCGCAGTCAAGGGATTCGTTAATTAACGGGGTTAAAGTCCTTTTCAACAGGGACTTGGTGGTTTTTAATGATAACAAAGACTGTGCGGCCATGGTATTTGCAATTTTACTTGCTTTGTCCAGCGTTTCGCCCGGCGCAACCAGTTCGTTAATGAATTTGCTCTCTAAGGCTTCCTGGGCAGTGAAAGGCTGGCCAAGGTATAGCCACTCGTTGGCTTTGCGGATGCCTACATACTGTGCCAATAATACACTGGAAGCGCCTTCGGGGCATAACCCCAAGGGTACAAAAGGAATCCGGAAAGTCGTGTCGCTGGCGGCAATAATAAAATCGCAATGCATTAGCATGGTAACACCAATGCCAATCGCGGCACCTTCCACCGCGGCAATCACGGGAATATCGGTGTTAACCAGGGACCTTAAAAAACGCAGGCCCGCACTTTCGCCTTTGGGCTTGCTTTGGAAGTCACGCAGGTCATTGCCGGCGGTAAAGTATTGCTGGGTACCTTGCAGAATAATCGCATGCAAGTCGTTGCGTCCGGTGGTCGATTCAAATGCCTGCGTAAGCGCGTCATAAGTGGCCGTATCCAGGGCATTGCGCCGCTCGGGGCGGTTAATCGTAATCGTCAGCACTTTATTGTGCTCGGAAAGTAAAACAGTTTGCGTCATGGGTTCTTTGCCAGGGGTAGGAGTGACAGTGGTGTGAGGGGCATGAGCATAAAAGTTACAGTTCTGCCATAATGCGCTGACGGGCAGCGTCATATTCCCGCTTCATGTTTTTAACGATGTCGGCCGCACTTTCAACCGCATCAATACTGCCGACCCCCTGGCCTGCACCCCAAATATCTTTCCATGGCTTGACCCGGGTAGAACCAAAGTTGGTGGCCAGTTTTTCTTCTTCGGTCAGACTTTCGGGATTCAGGCCTGATGCAACGATGCTGGGAATGAGATAGTTGCCGGGAATGCCGGTAAAAAACGGGGTGTATAAAATATCCTTGGCTGACGATTCCACAATCATTTTTTTGTAGCGTTCATCGGCATTGGCTTCATGGCTGGCAATAAAGCGTGTGCCAATATAGGCAAAGTCCGCACCCAGGGCCCGGGCGGCCAGAACGCTGCTGCCATTGGTAATGGAGCCGGAAAGGGCGATGGGGCCATCAAAGAACTTGCGCACTTCGGGCAAAATGGCAAAGGGACTGAGTTTGCCGGCATGGCCACCCGCGCCACTGGCCACCAGGATAAGGCCGTCCACACCGGCCTCCAGGGCTTTTTCTGCATGGCGAATGGTGGTTACGTCATGGAAAACCAAACCGCCCCACTCGTGCACGTGCTTGACCACGTCATCGGGCGCGCGCAGGCTGGTAATAATCATGGGAACCTTATGTTTGGCGCAGGTTTGCATGTCGTTATCAAGCCGGTCATTGGAAGCGTGAATGATCTGGTTGATGGCGTAAGGTGCCACTTTGCGACCGGGTTCCTTGCTGCGCACATCGTCAAGGGTTTCACTGATTTGCGCCAGCCAGTCATCAAGCAGCTCGGAAGGGCGGGCATTTAAGGCTGGCATAGACCCAATAACACCGCTTTTACACTGCTCAATCACCAGGGTGGGGCTTGAAACGATGAACATGGGTGAACAAATAACGGGTAATGTCATTTGCTGGTGAAGTTTTTCAACGATAGGGTGTGCCATTGTATATGCCTCTGAATGAAGTTGTTGTTTTGCTATGCGGTATGGAATTGGGCCGGAAAGTTATCTCACCAGGCACCTGGCCTGATTCAATACGCTATTCCAATAGTTGATTTTAACGGGTAACGCTACCCTGTGCTAATCAGATTTGGTGAATGCCTTAATCGGTTGGGATGAAGTTGAAGGCGGGTGTAAAATGTTTTAGCGTAAAGGCCCTTTATTCCGCATGGCAAAATATATTTTCATTATTGATCCGGTATGGTAGCATTCATGGCAAATGATCGGCCTTGGTAACAGGGGAAGGCTCAGGCTTTCCTGCCATATATGCCAAGGCCAATTATTACCAAATGAAAACTCATAAAAGATGCTGACTATAAATAAAAGAACATGACACTATCCAAGCGTACCAACAGCTCAGTAAGCCTGACTGATTCGGTTATACAAAAATATAAAGATGACCGTCATTTTGTGACTGCTCTGGCCCGCGGTCTTGAAGTCCTGGCGTGTTTCCGTTCAGGCAACAAGGTGCTGAGCAACCAGGAAATTGCCCAGCGCTGCGGTTTGCCCAAGTCAACGGTTTCACGGCTTACCTCCACCTTGATTAAACTGGGTTATTTAACCCAGGATGAAACCAGTGGAAAATACCGTTTGGGTATGGCTACCCTGTCATTGGGCGTGGGGATGCTGGCCAAGCTGGATATTCGTCAGCTGGCGCGTCCGCTGATGCAAGAGGTAGCCGATTTTTCCCAGGGTATGGTAACGCTGGGCGCCCGTGACCGGCTTTCCATGCTGTATATAGAAAACTGCCGCAGCCGTTCGGCGCTTACGCTCAGCCTTGATGTGGGTGCCCGTATTCCGATTGCCACGTCATCCATGGGAAGAGCGTATCTGGCTGAGTCAAGCCTGGCCGAGCGTAACGAGATTATAGAGCGAGTGCAAGAGCTGGATGAGCAGTCAAGTGAGGCGATTATTGACGGGATTAACCAGGCAATGCGGGATTATGAGCGCCTGGGGTGCACGTGCTCTTTTGGTGATTGGTTAAAAGACGTGAATGCGATTGCGGTGGGTGTGAATTTGGGCCCCAATTACCCGATCATGGCGCTTAGCTGCGGTGGGCCTTCCTTTAGCTTGTCTGCCGATTTTCTACTTGAAGAAGTCCGTCCGCGGTTGCAGGGAATTGTGCAGCGGCTGAAAGAATCCATGGGGCAGGTGTAGGGGGGGCACATCTCGCTCCCGCGTGGGAGCGAGGGTGTAAGCGGTTTAAGCTGGGCGCTTTTCAATCAGCGAAAATACCCCGCTGGCGTTGAACACATTCTTGCCTTTTCTCGTTCCCATGCTCCTGCGTGGGAACGCCAGGTTTCTAAATAAACAGCGCGGTGATTCACCTTGCAGGTTTGCTCCGACGCCGCTGCGCGCCGAAGTCGCTGCACCTGCAAGGTGAATCCCCGCTTTGTCAGTTTCAAGAAGGCTGGTTCACAGGTTGGTTTTTTCAGCGGTGGCAGAAGCCTGATCCAGTTCCCATGCTCTGCGTGGGAGCTCCTTCAGCATTGCAGAATGTGCAGCGCAGTTTGAGGTGAACTTCCTTCTGAATTCTGAATTAACGCAAGTGTGACAAGTACACCCCCCACTGCAGCGACTTCGGCGCGAAGCGGCGTCGGAGCAAAGTGGGGGGTGTACTTGGCGCACGTTGTTTGCCAGTAGTTTGGTTTTATGCATTTCCGGGCAGGAGTGGGTTGGTGCTATTTTTGGGTATGCATTCCCACGCAGGAGCATGGGAACGAGTGGGAGAGTGAGCTGATGCTGTTTTGGGATAGGCATTCCCACGCAGAGCGTGGGAACGAGGGGCATCTCGCTCCCGCGTGGGAGCGAGGGTGTAAGCGGTTTAAGCTGGGCGCTTTTCAATCAGCGAAAACACGCCGCTGGCGTTGAACACATTCTTGCCTTCAACCGTGAGTGCACAGCTGGCAAAAATCATCCGTTTGCCGGCACGATGAATCTTGACCCGTGCCTCCACCCAATCGCCGGCTTTGGCCGGTGACATAAACTCGCTATTCAGCGTCACCGTCACAAAAGCCACCGGATGGTCGTAATGGGCCAGGATCGCATCACCGAAAGCATTATCGGCAATCGTCATCATCGTGCCACCATGGGCCACCCCGATCTTATTCAAATGCTCGTGAGTCAGGCGGATACCTAAAACAGTATGTTTGCCATTCTCATCAACCTGCTCATAATAAGGGCCCGTCAAATCTGAAAAAGGGCTGTTCCTGTTCAACAAACGGAACCCGCTGGGAATATCGTGATTGCTCATGGTGTTATTAGTATGTAAAAAAGTTAATTCAAAGGGACGTCAAGCATATCACTATAGCGTTGCATATGGAAATCGTGATCGCCAAACATCGTGTTAATCAAATTCACACGCTTGAAAAAATGCGCCACATTCAGCTCATCGGTAACCCCCATGCCACCGTGCATCTGCACCGCTTCCTGGCTAACCTTGCGAGCCAGTTTGCTAATATAAGCTTTCGCGCCTGATGCCTTGAAAATCCGGTGCTGCAGGCTTTTGTTCTGCATCTCGATCGCGGCCAGCAGTGCCATTGAGTTTGCCTGCTCGGCGGCAATCGCCATATCAGCCATGCGGTGTTGCAAAGCCTGGAACGTGCCAATCGCCACGCCAAACTGCTTGCGGGTTTTTAAATACTCAAGGGTGGCATCATTCAAAGCTTTAATTAACCCAACCAGTTCGGCGCACAAGGCCACGTTGGTTTGGGCAATTGCATCCATAATCGCGGGCAGGGCCTTGCCTTCTTCACCAAGCAGGGCGCTGGCAGGCACTTCGGCATTGTCCAGCACGATATCAGCGGCATAATGGCCATCGTGGGTTTTGTAGGTTTTCAGTGTTACGCCGGGAGTGGCAGGGTCCAGCAGGAAAACGCTAATGCCTTCCTCATCGCCGGTTGCACCACTGGTGCGGGCTGATACCAAAAGCTGGCTGGCACTGGGGGCGTCGATGGCCATGGCTTTTTGTCCGCTAAGTACCCAACCGTTGGCCGATTTTGTGGCGCTGGTGGACACCATTTTTTCCAGGTAACGGAAGTCGGGTTCGTAATGGCCAAAGGCATAGGTGACAGAGCCGTCGGCAATTCCGGCAATGAGTGTTTCTTTTTGCTCTGCCGTACCCAACGCGTTAATCAGACCGCCTGAAAGCACTACGGTGCTGACATAAGGCTCTAAAATCAAGCCGGGAGCCAGCGCTTTCATGACCAGATATGTATCCAGTGGTGTACCGTTCAGGCCACCCAGGTCTTCATGAAAAGGCAGGGCCAAAATACCCAGCTCGGCGTAGGTATTCCAGGCATTGCGGTCATAGGCCTCTTCACTGGCGACCAGTTTTCTTCTTGCTTCAAAAGCATAGTCTTTGTTAATAAACCGGCTGATGGTATCTTCCAGCGCCAGCTGTTCTTCTGTGAAATTAAAATCCATGGAAAAGCTCCAGATATTCGTTTACTAAGTTCAGGTAAGTGGGTTCAATATCGCCGTTATGCCTTACAGGCCAAGAATCATCCGGCAAATAATGGATTTTTGCACTTCACTTGAACCGCCATAAATGGTTGTTTTGCGTACGTTGAACGAATTGCCCGTTAAATGATAAAAATCGGCCGGGAATGCGCTGCTGATATCTTCATGGGAAGAATCCATAATATGGGCAGGTGCGTAATTGCCCAAGGCCAGTGAGGCCAGTTCAGCGATGTCCTGTTGAATTTCGGAGCCTTTTACCTTAAGAATGGATGCCTCAGGGCCGGGTGTGTGCTGCTTGCCATCGGCCGACACCACTTTCAGGTTGGTGATTTCCAGCGCCATCAGATCCAGTTCAATCTGGGCCAGACGGTCACGGAAACGCGGATCTTCAATGAGCGGTTTGCCATTATTGCCAGGCTGCTTGCGGGCCATTTCCTTAACGCGGGCCAGTGCGGCCTTGGAGCGGCCAACCCGGGCAATATTGGTACGTTCATGGCCCAGCAGGAATTTGGCGTAAGTCCAGCCCTGGTTTTCTTCGCCCACCAAATTGGAAACGGGCACTCTTACGTTTTCAAACCATACTTCGTTCACTTCGTGTCCGTCGTCCAGCATAATGATGGGGCGTACGGTAATGCCGGGGGTTTTCATATCGATCAGCAAAAAGGAAATACCCGCCTGTTTGCGTACTTCAGGGTCGGTGCGCACCAGACAGAAAATCCAGTCGGCGTGCTGGGCCAGGGTGGTCCAGGTTTTTTGGCCATTCACGATGTAGTGATCGCCATCGCGCACGGCAGTGGTTTTCAAAGAGGCCAGATCCGAGCCGGCGCCGGGTTCGGAATATCCCTGGCACCACCAGTCTTCGCCTGAAATAATACGGGGCAGGAAACGGTCCTTGATTTCCTGTGAGGCATATTTCTGGATAACCGGTGCCACCATTTTCAGCCCGAAAGACAGCTGCTCAGGTGCACCATAAGTGGCACATTCTTCTTCAAAAATATGACGTTGCACGGCATCCCAGCCAGTGCCACCATATTCAACCGGCCAGGCGGGTGCGCCCCAGCCCTGACGGTATAAGGTTTTTTGCCATTCCACCCGCTCCTGTTTGCCTAGCGGTTCGCAGTTGAAAATTTTTGCCCTGATACTGTCACTGACGTTATTTTTCAGGAAAGTCCTGACTTCTTCCCGGAACGCGAGCTGTTCCGCATTGAAATTGATATCCATGGTTATATCTCTGTAGAGTTTAAGAAGAATAGGTAATTCTGCATTGCAAAATGAAAATCTTTAAAATGGAATTATCATACCTTGAATTCGCCCTCATTAAAAGCATCGTGTTTTAACCGGCATATCATTAAGAATAAGGTATTTGGCGAATAATATGGTGTATTATTATTGGAATCCGTTATTTCCGCATTGCGGAATTGTTAATAACAAAGTAGTTTGAATAGCCCTTTGGAGCCAGATTAAGAATGAGTCACGCAACTTATGAAATTAAAGATCGTGTAGCTTTAATTACGTTTCAGAACCCTCCCGTCAATGGAATGAGCTACGAGCTCAGGAAAAGCCTGGTTGTTTTTGTTGATCAGGCCGAAGCGGACAGTGGGGTTGATGCCATTGTCATTACCGGTTCCGCACGCGCGTTTTCAGGTGGTGCCGATGTGACCGAATTTGGCACCCCCAAGGTTTTGCAGCAACCCATTCTGCGCGTCGTGATTGAAGTACTTGAAAATGTCACCAAGCCGGTTGTGGCCGCCATTGATGGCGTTTGCCTGGGCGGTGGCCTTGAGCTGGCCCTGGGTGCCCACTACCGTGTGGCCGCAGCCCATGCGCAAATCGGTCTTCCTGAAGTGAAGCTGGGCCTGTTGCCTGGCGCGGGTGGTACACAACGCCTGCCACGTGTGGTCGGGCTGGAAAAAGCCTTGCACATGATTACCACCGGGCAAATCATCAAGGCCAAGGCGCTGGCCGATACCGCTTTGCTTGATAAAGTGGTTGAAACTGACGTGGTTGATGCTGCCATCGCTTTTGCCAAAGAAGTGGTTGCACAAAATCTGCCGCTCAAGCGTGTGCGTGATATTGAAATCAGCCCCGAGGGTGCCCGTGAAATCCTTGATGCCGCCCGTGAGAAGCTTGAAAATGGCAAGAAAGGCCAAATCGCTCCGCTCAAATGCCTGGATGCGGTACAAGCCAGTGTTTTCATGTCATTCGATGAAGGTCTGAAATACGAGCGTGAATTGTTCCTGCAGCTCATGAGCTCTCCCGAGTCTGCGGCCATGCGTCATATTTTCAGTGCCGAACGTGCGGCCACCAAGATTCCTGACGTGCCCGCCGATACCTTGTTGCGCAAGGTTGAAAAAGTGGGTGTGATTGGTGCCGGTACCATGGGTGGCGGTATCAGCATGAACTTCCTGAACGTCGGTATTCCGGTGGTGTTGCTCGAGCAGAAGCAGGAAGCCCTGGACCGTGGTGTGGCCACCATTCGCCGCAACTACGAAAACACCATGAAAAAAGGTCGTATTACGGCAGAACAGGTTGAAGAAAGAATGGCATTGCTGTCAACCACCCTTAGCTACGATGATTTTGCCGATGTCGACCTGGCGATTGAAGCGGTATTTGAAAACATGGATGTCAAAAAAGCCGTATTTTCAGAGTTGGACCGTGTCATGAAAAAAGGCGCCATCCTGGCTTCCAACACCTCTACCCTTGACCTTAACGTGATTGCCGGTTTTACCAGCCGCCCCGAAGATGTCATTGGCCTGCACTTTTTCAGTCCTGCCAACGTCATGAAATTGCTGGAAATCGTGCGTGGTGAAAAAACCGCGAAAGATGTGCTGGCCACATCCATTGCACTGGGCAAGAAAATCGGTAAAAAACCGGTGGTCTCTGGTGTTTGTGACGGCTTCATTGGCAACCGCATGCTGTATGCCTACCGTGATGCGGCCGATAACGCCATGCTGGCCGGTGCATCACCTTCACAAATTGATAAAGCCCTTGAGAACTTCGGTTTTGCCATGGGTCCATACCGTGTTGCCGATCTGGCCGGTCTGGATATTGGCTGGGCCGTGCGCAAGCGTCGTGCAGAAGCCAATCCTGAAGCCTATGTGCCGGTGGTGGCCGACCGCATTTGTGAAGCGGGCCGCTTTGGCCAGAAAACCGGTGCGGGCTGGTACAAATATGAGGCTGGTAACCGTACGCCTATTGTTGATCCAGTGGTTGAGAACATTGTCAGGGAATTCCGCGAAGCCCGTGGTATCACACCGCGTGAGGTCAGTGACCAGGAAATTGTTAACCGCTGCGTTTACGCGCTGGTTAATGAAGGTGCCAAGATTCTGGAAGAGGGCATTGCCCTGCGTGCTTCCGACATTGACGTTGTTTACCTGAACGGCTATGGTTTCCCGGCTCATCGTGGCGGCCCAATGCACTATGCACAGCAGGTTGGCCTGTTTAATGTCGTACGGGCCATCAAGCGGTTTGCCGCTGCTTCCGAAGCAGAAGCCAGGTTCTGGCAGGTTTCTCCGTTGCTTGAAAAACATGCAGAATCCAACGAACCCCTGAAATAAGCAATTAGTACGACAGGATACGTTAAAATTAACGATCTCAAAGACAGTACTGATATCCCGAATGGCACGCAAATGGCCATTCGGGATTAATTGCTACGGTGTAAAAATCAGGCTGCCTTTGTGCTGATTGATCACATTTTCATTAGTCGTAAACTTAAGGCTTTAGATATGATAAATAAAATTTGTGGCAGCGTTGAAGAAGCTGTCGCGGACGTATTTGACGGCGCTACCGTCCTGATTGGCGGTTTCGGCGGTGCCGGTCATCCGACCGAATTGATTCACGCCCTTATTGACCAGGGTGCCCGTGATCTGACGGTTGTCAATAACAATGCGGGTAACTTTGAGACCGGTCTGGCAGCCCTGATTAAGGCAGATCGCGTTCGCAAAATCATCTGTTCATTTCCGAAGTCATCCAATTCGAATGTTTTCAATGAGAAATACAAGGCCGGTAAGATCGAGCTCGAGTGTGTGCCACAGGGTACGATTGCCGAGCGTCTGCACGCAGCCGGTGCCGGTTTAGGTGGTTTCTATACCCGTACCAGCTACGGTACCGATTTGGCCAAAGGCAAGGAAACCCGCGAAATCAATGGTCAGCACTATGTGTTTGAGTATCCCATTCATGGTGATTTTGCATTCGTTCTGGCTGAAAAGGGTGACCGCTGGGGTAACCTGGTGTACCGCAAGGCAGCACGCAATTTTGGTCCGGTCATGTGTCAGGCGGCCAAAACCACCATTGTTCAGGTTAAGCAAATTGTTGAACTGGGTGAACTGGATCCCGAGCATATCATTACACCGGGCATTTTCGTGAACCGCGTGGTTCAGGTTGAAAATCCTCATATCTCTAGCTAAGGAAAACAATAAAATGGAAAAGTTCACACGCGAGCAAATGGCGGAACGCCTGGCAAAAGATATTCCTCCTGGCAGCTATGTAAACCTGGGAATTGGTATTCCCGTCCTGGTGGCCAATTACCTTAACCCTGAAGATGAAGTGTTGCTGCATAGCGAAAACGGTATTCTGGGAATGGGCCCAACCCCGCCTGAAGGGGAAGAGGATTTTGAGTTGATCAACGCCGGTAAACAGCCGGTAACCCTGCTAACAGGCGGCTCTTTCTTCCATCACGTGGATTCTTTCGCCATCATGCGTGGCGGTCACCTTGATTTATGTATCATGGGTGGCATGCAGGTTGCCGCCAATGGTGACCTGGCCAACTGGTCGCTGGGTCGTCCCGGTGAGCCTCCGGCAGTCGGTGGTGCCATGGATCTGGCCGTAGGTGCCAAGAAAGTGTATATCCTGATGGAGCACAACTCCAAAGACGGTTCTCCCAAAATTCTTGAAAAATGTACCTTGCCTGTTACCGGCCTGGGTGTGGTCAGCCGTATTTATACCGATATCGCCGTGCTTGAGATTACCCCCGAGGGTGTCAAGGTTATTGAAAAGCTGGTGGATATCAGTGATGAGGACTTGCAGGCTCGCACAGGTGCGAAACTCATTTTCTAATCGTTTTTAATTTTTTTATCTTTTTCTGGAAATCAGCAAAATGACTAATGCATATATTTGTGATGCCGTTCGTACTCCTATCGGCCGTTACGCCGGCAGTCTGTCTACCGTTCGTACCGATGACCTGGCTGCCTTGCCTATCAAGGCGCTGGTAGAGCGTAATCCTTCCATCAACTGGGCCGAACTGGACGATATTATTTACGGTTGTGCCAACCAGGCGGGTGAAGATAACCGTAACGTGGCCCGTATGGCCGGTTTGCTGGCCGGTCTGCCGGTTGAAGTGCCCGGTGCCACCCTGAACCGTTTGTGCGCATCCAGTCTTGATGCGATTGGTACCGCTGCCCGTGCGATCAAATCCGGTGAAGTTGACCTGATGATTGCCGGTGGTGTTGAAAGCATGTCACGTGCTCCATTCGTCATGGGTAAGGCCGAAACCGCTTTTTCACGGACTGCCAAAATTGAAGACACCACTATTGGCTGGCGTTTTGTCAATCCCAAGATGAAAGAGCAGTACGGCATTGACTCCATGCCTGAAACGGCTGAAAACGTCGCTGATGATTTCAAGGTTTCCCGTGAAGACCAGGATGCTTTCGCCCTGCGTAGCCAGCAACGTGCCGCACGTGCGATTGCAGAAGGTGTTTTCAAGGAAGAAATCATCCCGGTTTCCATTCCCCAGAAAAAAGCCGATCCTAAAATTTTTGACACCGATGAGCACCCACGTGCCACCACAGCCGAAACACTGGCCAAACTGAAAGGTGTGGTTCGTCAGGGGGGGTCAGTGACTGCCGGTAACGCCTCGGGTGTTAACGACGGTTCATGTGCTGTATTGCTGGCTTCTGACGAAGCCGTCAAAAAATACGGCCTGACCCCCAAGGCACGTGTGGTTGCCATGGCAACCGCCGGTGTTGCGCCACGCATCATGGGTTTTGGTCCTGCACCTGCCATTCGCAAGGTATTGGACAAAGCAGGTTTGACTCTTGATCAAATGGATGTGATCGAGTTGAACGAAGCATTTGCCGCACAGGCATTGGCCGTTACCCGTGACCTGGGCCTGGCCGATGATGCCGAGCACGTGAACCCCAATGGTGGCGCCATTGCCCTGGGTCACCCCTTGGGTGCATCAGGTGCCCGCCTGGTAACCACTGCCATGTATCAGCTGCAACGCACTGGTGGCCGTTATGCCTTGTGCACCATGTGTATTGGTGTTGGCCAGGGTGCTGCCGTTATTATCGAACGCGTTTAATGCTTGTCTGGCAGCCCTGTTTTCCTTTCTGGGCAGTGGGGCTGTCAATACAATGGTTCAATAATCAAGAAACCCAATCCTGTTATATACGGGCTTGGGTTTTTTGTTTGTACGCGAAGCATTTATTTTTATTACAATGGGCAATTATTATTATTTGCCTTGCTTGAAAAATCGAATGAATAAACCTCATTACCCTCATCCCATAATTGCCAAAGAGGGTTGGCCCTTTCTGGCAATTTCCATTGTCGCCGCTCTGATCGTTTCGCTCTGGTCTTTTGCCGTTTCCATTCCGTTCTGGATTATTGCCCTGTTTGTCTTGCAGTTTTTCCGTGATCCACAGCGGGTCGCTCCGGAGGGGGACAATTTGGTGTTGTCACCGGCCGATGGGCGCATTGTGGCGGTTGAAGAGGTGTATGATATTTATGCGCAGCGCGATGCCATCAAAATCAGTGTTTTCATGAATGTCTTCAATGTGCATTCCAACCGCTCTCCTGTTGATGGTACGGTTAAAAAAGTCCAGTATTTTTCAGGCAAGTTTTTTAATGCCGCCCTCGATAAGGCCTCGCTGGAAAACGAACGTAACGCCATGGTGCTTGAAACGCCCGACGGACGCACCGTTACCGCTGTGCAGGTGGCCGGTCTGGTTGCCAAGCGTATTTTATGTTATGCAAAACAGGGTGATGAGCTCAAGCGTGGCCAGCGTTACGGTTTTATCCGTTTTGGCTCCCGGGTAGACGTTTATCTGCCTTTGGGCTCCCGTCCAAGAGTTGTTATTGGTGATAAAGTCAGTGCCACCAGCACGGCCCTGGCCGATTTACCTGCTGAATAGTAAAACATCATGAATGATCTCCAACGCCGTCGCAGTGTTTACCTCCTGCCTAATGCTTTTACCACCGCCAATTTGTTTGCCGGGTTTTATGCCATTGTGCAGGCCATGAATGGCCAGTTTGAGGTGGCGGCCATTGCCATTTTTGCCGCCATGGTGCTTGATGCCATGGATGGCCGGGTGGCCAGGATGACCAATACGCAGTCGTCCTTTGGCGAGCAATATGACTCCATGTCAGATATTGTTTCTTTTGGGGTGGCGCCCGCCTTGGTGATGTATGAGTACCTGCTGCAGGATATTGGCCGTTGGGGCTGGATTGCCGCTTTTATTTATGTGGCTGGAGCAGCTATTCGACTGGCCCGTTTCAATACCAATATCGCGGTGGTGGACAGTCGTTTTTTCCAGGGTTTGCCCAGCCCATCGGCAGCCGCCCTGGTGGCCGGATTTGTCTGGCTTTCCGTGGATAATAAAATTCCCAACTACGAGTTCCAGGCCTGGATTGCTTTTGCAATTACCACTTATACCGGTATTACCATGGTGTCGAATGCGCCATTTTTCAGTGGCAAGTCAATGACTCTCGAGAAAAAACTGTCACCGGCCACCATTATGCTGGCGGTTGTATTGGTTTTTGCCGTTGTGTCGGCTGATCCTCCGATTGTACTGTTTGGGCTGTTTGTCATTTATGGTTTGTCAGGTTGGGGCATTTGGTATGTGCGCTGGCGTAAAATCCGCCAGCGTTACGACAGCCGTCATAACCCCGATGATCCGCCCGTTTAATCGTAGAACCAGCGCTCATAGCGGGGATCGGGGCCTGAATGGTAATGGGTCACAGCCTCGCCATCGCGTCCGAAATAAACATACATGACTGAATTCCAGACATTGCTTTGTTTGTAGCGGTAAGTCCAGACGACTTCATTTTTTTCACCCAGGCCAGTCCGGTCTATTTCAGCGGGTGGGCCAAATTCACAGGCGACATCAGCGGGTGTCCAGCGACCTTCGTTAAGTCGCTTGAAATGCGCATCGGTCAGCAAGGACTGGAGTTTGTCTATCAGGCCATCCTGGTTGACATTGGCACCATAGGCGTATTGTCCCATAGGCTGCTGGCTCCAGACCAGTCTTTGACGGCCATCAGGCAGGGTACAGCGGTAATTGGGTAAACCCAGCTGGTTTTCGACCAGGCCAAGGGGGCTGTTGGGCGGGATGTCCCGATAAGTGGTGCAGGCCGAAAGTGCCAGCAGGGAGCAGGCCAGCAGGGTTGGTTTAATCCACTTTTGTTGTGACAGAGTAAACATTTTGATTTCCTTTTTGTTGCCGAAGATAAATTGGGCATTATTTGGTGGAATCAGTTATAATGCTCTACTTAGCTCTTGCAGGTGTATGAAACTGGTATTGATGATACCTTTATCGCACAGGCATTGTTATATTTTATTTAATTTTTAATGGTAATTCACGGTAATGCCCCTCAGTGTTACCGCATGTCCCAGAGGAACTATTATGTCAGTATCAGATATCAAAAAATCAGAAATCGTTTCAGAATTTGCCCGTAAGGCAGGCGACACAGGGTCTCCTGAAGTTCAGGTTGCTTTGTTGACTGCACGCATCAATGAGTTGACCGGTCACTTCAAAACACACATGAAAGACCATCACTCACGTCGCGGTTTGCTGCGCATGGTTAGCCGCCGCCGCAAAATGCTCGATTACCTGAAAGGCCGTAACCCTGATTCTTACCGCGCTCTTATCGAAAAACTCGGTCTGCGTAAGTGATTTTTGGGGTTTTTGCCCAAGGATAAAACCGTGCACAGTACTATTTTGGTACTGTGCACGGTTTTTTTATTGTTGTTTATTTGCCAAATTTAAATGCATGGGATCATGGTGCATTTTTGTGGTGAACGGGCAAATAATTATTGTAAGGAATACAAATGTTTAATAAAGTGACCAAGTCATTTCAGTATGGTGCCCATACTGTTGTTCTGGAAACGGGTGAGATCGCCCGTCAATCCTCGGGTGCCGTTGTTGCATCCATGGGCGATACCGTTGTGCTGGCCACCGTTGTGGCAGCCAAACAGGCTAAAGCAGGCCAGGACTTTTTCCCCCTAACGGTTGATTATGTAGAAAAAACCTATTCAGCCGGTCGCATTCCCGGTGGTTTCTTCAAGCGTGAAGGCAAACCCTCAGAAAAAGAAACCCTGACATCCCGCCTGATCGACCGCCCACTGCGTCCCTTGTTCCCTGAAGGTTTCTATAATGACGTTCAGGTTATCATCCATGTCCTGTCCGTAGATCCTGAAATTGATCCCGATATTGTTGCCATGATTGGTGCATCGGCTGCCTTGTCTATTTCCGGTATCCCGTTCAATGGTCCTATCGGTGCGGCCCGTGTTGCCTATATCAATGAGCAGTACGTGTTAAGCCCAACCGTTTCCCAGCTCCAGGACTCCAAGATGGATCTGGTGGTTGCCGGTACCGAATCGGCCGTATTGATGGTTGAATCAGAAGCCCGGCAATTAAGTGAAGAAATCATGCTCGGTGGCGTGGTGTTTGGTCACGAGCAAATGCAGGTGGCTATCAATGCCATTCACGAATTGGTTGAGGAAGCAGGCAAGCCTGAGTGGGATTGGGAACCTGCTCCCAAGAACGAGCCGCTTATTGCCGCAGTTACCGCATTGGCTACCAATGGTCTGAAAGCCGCTTATCAAATTCGTCAGAAACAAGAGCGTTCCGAAAAACTGAAAGAAGTGTATGCCAGCGTCAAGCAGACCTTAATTGATCAGGCTGCCGAGCGCAATGAAGAAGCGCCTGATACCGTTGCGGTTGAAAATATCATGTTTGACCTGGAAGCAGCCCTGGTTCGTGGTCAAATCCTGAATGGCGAACCTCGTATCGATGGTCGTGATACCCGCACCGTGCGCCCAATCAGTATCCGTCTGGGTGTCTTGCCCCGTACCCACGGCAGTGCCTTGTTCACCCGCGGTGAAACACAGGCTCTGGTGGTGGCTACATTGGGTACCAAACAAGATGAGCAAATTATCGACTCGGTCATGGGCGAGTACCGCGACCGTTTCATGTTGCATTACAATATGCCTCCGTTTGCCACCGGTGAAACCGGCCGTTTCGGTTCTCCCAAACGCCGTGAAATCGGTCACGGTCGCTTGGCCAAACGTGCACTGGTTGCCACTTTGCCTAAACACGAAGACTTCCAGTACACCATTCGCGTGGTTTCTGAAATTACCGAATCCAACGGTTCTTCATCCATGGCTTCCGTTTGTGGTGGCTCATTGGCCATGATGGATGCAGGTGTGCCTGTACAAGATCACGTGGCCGGTGTTGCCATGGGTCTGATCAAGGACGGTGGCAAGTTTGCCGTTCTTACCGATATCCTGGGTGATGAAGATCACCTTGGTGATATGGATTTCAAAGTAGCCGGTACGGAAAAAGGTATTACCGCCTTGCAAATGGATATCAAAATCCAGGGCATTACCAAGGAAATCATGCAGGTTGCCTTGGCGCAGGCCCGTGAAGGCCGCTTGCATATTCTGGGCAAAATGAACGAAGCGCTTACCGGTTCACGTACCGAACTGTCCAGCTTTGCGCCTCGCATGCTGACCATGAAAATCAATCCCGATAAAATCCGTGACGTGATTGGCAAGGGTGGTGCGACCATTCGTGCCCTGACTGAAGAAACGGGCTGCCATATTGATATCAGTGATGAAGGTGATGTGGTTATTTCCAGCGCTGATCTTGAAAAAGCCAAAGAGGCCGAGCGTCGTATCGCTGAATTGACTGCTGTGGTCGAAGTGGGTCAGGTGTATGACGGTACGGTTCAGCGCCTGCTGGATTTTGGCGGTATTGTACAGATTCTGCCGGGTCGCGATGGTTTGCTGCACATTTCTGAAATTGCCAATTACCGTATTGCCAATATCAACGATGTGCTTGCCGTTGGCCAGAAAGTTAAAGTTAAAGTGATTGAAGCCGATGATCGTGGTCGTCTGCGTCTGTCCGCCAAGGCTTTGGGTGGTCTGGAAGGCCTGGAAGGCTCTGTTCAGCCTACAGAAACCCCGGCTGATGGTGAGTAATCACCTTTAATGAGCTTATTGCCCGTTGCCATGCGAGTGAAGGGCTCGCTCCCACGCTCTCGCATGGTAACATTTCTGGTTCCCACGCTCCCGCGTGGGAACGTCCAGGCAGCAGTCAATAAAAAAACGCTATCCCGAAAGATAGCGTTTTTTTTATCCAAGGCTTAATGACAGCCAGGTTCTGTGGTACTCGTTACCACGCGGGAGCGTGGGAACGAGTGGTTCAGAGCATTGCTGGTTCCCATGCTCCTGCGTGGGAACGGGGGGACAGTACCGCTCTTTGCTGGTTCCCATGCTCCTGCGTGGGAACCAGGACAGTGCCGCTGTTAAACAACGCCTTGGTCAATCATGGCATCTGCCACTTTGCGGAAACCGGCAATGTTGGCACCCAGCACCAGGTTGTGGGGCTGGCCAAATTCCTGGGCGGTTTCTGAAGCAGTCAGGTAGATGTTTTTCATGATGGTTTTCAGGCGAACATCCACCTCTTCAAAGCTCCATTGGATCATGCTGGCATTTTGGGCCATTTCAAGCTGGCTGGTGGCCACACCGCCGGCGTTTGCTGCCTTGCCGGGCGCATACATGATTTTTGCATTCAGGAATGCCTCTACGGCCTCGGGGGTGGAAGGCATGTTGGCGCCTTCAGCTACCAGGATACAACCGTTTTTAAGCAATTCCTGAGCATCGGCCTGGTTCAATTCGTTCTGGGTTGCGCAAGGGAAGGCCAGATCGCAGGGAACCGACCAGACCGCATTGCGGCCGGCAGGATAGTTGGAAACCGGGGTGTACACCGCATCGTTGTGAATTTGGGCATATTTGGACAGGCAGGCGCTTTCAACTTCTTTAAGCTGTTTAAGCGTTTCAAGATTTATGCCTGACTTGTGGTAAATAAAGCCGCGTGAATCGCTGCAGGTAACGGGCAGGGCACCGTTCTGGTACAGTTTTTCGATCGTGTAGATGGCAACGTTACCGGCGCCCGATACTACGCAGGTTTTGCCTTCAAGGGCCTGACCGTTGTTGGTCAGCATGTTTTGGGCAAAATATACGGTACCGTAGCCGGTTGCTTCGGTACGGGCCAATGAACCGCCCCAGGGAATTTTCTTGCCGGTTAAAACACCTTCATAGCGACCGGTAAGCCGTTTGTACTGGCCAAACATATAACCAATTTCACGACCGCCAACGCCAATATCGCCGGCAGGAACGTCGGTGGTGGGGCCAATGTGACGATACAGCTCGTTAATGAACGACTGGCAGAAGCGCATGATTTCGTTATTGGACTTGCCTTTCGGGTCAAAATCGCTACCCCCCTTGCCGCCACCAATCGCCAGTCCGGTTAAGGAGTTCTTGAAAATTTGCTCGAAACCCAGGAATTTGATGATGCCACTGGAAACGCTGGGGTGAAACCGCAAACCACCTTTGTAAGGACCAATGGCTGAATTGAATTCTATGCGATAACCCTTGTTGACCTGGACCTTGCCCTGGTCGTCGATCCAGGCGACCCGGAACATGATTTGACGCTCGGGTTCGATGATGCGTTCAATAATGTTGTGCTCAAGATATTTTTTTTCTTTCGCAAACAGGGGTTCAAGGGATTCCAATACTTCCTGGACGGCCTGGTAAAATTCGGGCTGGCCGGGACTGGATTTTTGCAGTTTTGTTAAAGTTTGTTCAAAATAAGACATGGTTGCGGTGTTATGTAGGTTTTTATGAATAATTAAATTTTGTTTTTTTATTATAAAAAAAAATGACAGGACATGGTAAATAATTGTGCACCGCGATAATGAAAAAAAACATTTTTTTTATGCGGGTTGTTTTAACGCAAAATAGAGCCTTATCGAACGTAAAAATAAGACTTTTTATCAAGGTGGATGCGTCAGGACATTATTCAGGGTTGTGCCAGGGCATTTATACCAGCCCTGGCAATTTGCGCATCCTCATCGGATTTTACGCCCGAAACACCGACGGCACCGATAAATGCACCGTTAATAACGATTGGAACGCCACCCTCAAGCATGCCTTCCAGCACGGGAACCGATAAAAAGGCATAACGGCCATGATTGATGACTTCTTCGTAACCCTTGGACTCACGGCGACCCAGTGCCGCCGTTTTTGCCTTGGCGGGGGCAATATGCGCTGAAATGGGCGCAGCACCGTCCAGGCGTTCAAGACCCAGCAAATGTCCGCCATCATCCACAATCGCAATGGTGACCGGCCAATTGTTTTTTTGGGCATGGGCAACGGCGGCAGCCAATATTTTTTTGACGTCAGCGTGCTCAAGTACAGGTTTTGTTTTCATGGTTGTCCTTTGTGTTAAACAGGGAAAACCTGCCTGTGTGTGGATGACTGGCAGGCTTTCGGATTGAGGGCGACTGGACTTTGGCAAGAGCCAGACATCTCAGTGCATTATAAGTGCTTTACCGGAAATATGGATTTTTCCGGTAAAGCCGTTTTTATGCCACCTTGCTTAGCGATGCCGCTTCATAATCTTTCAGCAATCGCTCTTTTTTGGCAGCCACCTTGCGCATATTGTTTTCTTTAATATGCCCATAACCACGAATATCATCGGGCAGGCGGGCCAGGGCAATGGCGATATCCAGGTTGTTTTCGTTCAGGCTTGAACCAAAGTTGCGCAGCATGTCCAGGTAGTCTTCAATTAACTGCCGCTCCATTTTGCGTTCTTCGGTTTTTCCAAACGGGTCCAGTCCTGTGCCACGCAAGCCCTTGAAGTGTTGCAGCAAGCCAAAGGCCTTCATCATCCATGGGCCGTATTTTTTCTTGATCAGGTGGCCATGCTTGTCTTTCTTGCTGAATGAGGGCGGGGCCAGATGAAAGTTCAGCTGGTAGTCCTTGCCGGGCTCGCCTTCAAACTCATGGCGTAACTGGTTCAGGAAAGCGGGGTCGGCATACAGCCGGGCCACTTCATATTCATCCTTGTAGCTCATGAGTTTGGCCAGGTTGCGTGCCACCGCTTCGGTCAGTTGTTGCGAACCCACCCCCAGACCCTGTTCCAGTTTGCGGATATGGCTTACCGCTTCGGTAAAACGGCGGGCATATTTTTTGTTCTGGTAATGGGTCAGATGGGTTTCAAGGCGGGCAATCAGCTTGTCCAGGCTTTCGGGCATGTTCACCAAAACTCCGGTTTCCTGGCGTTGCTGCCCGTTAAGTGGCAGTGAAGCGGTGCCGTGGTGGGCCAGGTAGCGACCCCATTCGAAGGCATCCAGGTTTTTCTGGACGGCAACACCATTCAGTTCTATGGCCCGCAGGATGCTTTCCAGCTTAAGCGGGATTTTACCTTTTTGCCAGGCATAGCCCATTAACAAGGGGTTGGCAAAAATGGCATCACCCAGCAGCATCACGGCGTATCCGTTGGCATCCAGGAATTCACAATGATCCGGGCCCAGAATCTCTGTCAATTCGTGGGCGGTGGCTGCGCTGGGATAGCGCCATTTCGGATCTTTGAACATCTCGGCGGTGGGTGATTTGGCGCTGTTGACGGCAGCAAAAGTTACACCACTACGTGTTTTGGAGGTGATGTCCCTGGATGCGGCCACAATCGCATCACAGGCAATGATCAGGTCGGCCTCGCCCATGCCAATGCGGGTGGCATGCAGGTCGGAAGGGTGGTTGCCAATCTGGATATGGCTGACCACGGCACCGCCTTTTTGTGCCAGACCGGTTACGTCCAGCACGTTGACGCCTTTGCCTTCAATATGGGCTGCCATGCCCAGCAGTGCACCAATGGTGACTACGCCAGTGCCACCCACGCCGGGTACCAGGATATTACAGGGGCGTTCAAGACGGCATTCGGCAGGCAGGGGAATGCCGCCTTCTTTCTTTTCCACATTGCTGACGTTGACGGCCGGCTTGCGTACCTGGGCGCCCTCAGCCGTTACAAAGCTGGGGCAGAAGCCTTTCAGGCAGGAAAAGTCCTTGTTGCAGCTGGACTGGTTGATGCGTCGCTTGGTACCCATGGGGGTGTCATGCGGCTCTACGGAAAGGCAGTTGGATTGTACGCTGCAATCGCCACAGCCCTCGCAAACCGCTTCATTAATGAAAACACGGCGTGCCGGGTCGGGGTAGGTGTTGCGTTTGCGACGGCGGCGTTTTTCGGTCGCGCAGGTCTGGTCATAAATAAGTGCCGTGGTGCCTTCAGTGTCACGCAGTTCAATTTGCACTTCATCCAATTGGTCCCGGTGGTAAACGGCAGGGTTTTTCTGCATGACAACGCCTTTGTATTTTTCAGGCTCATCACTCACGATCACCACCCGCGTAATGCCTTCGGCCACCAGCTGGTCATTGATTTGTGGCACGGTCAAGGTGCCGTCTATGGGCTGGCCACCGGTCATGGCCACCGCATCGTTATAGAGGATTTTGTAGGTAATGTTGGCCTTGGCCGCAATCGCGGCACGAATGGCCAGAATCCCCGAATGAAAATACGTGCCGTCGCCCAGGTTGGCAAAAATATGTTTGGTTTCGGTGAAGGCTTTTTGCCCGATCCAGGCCACGCCTTCTCCTCCCATTTGCGAGAAGGTGTTCGTGTCGCGATCCATCCAGATGGTCATGTAATGGCAGCCAATGCCGGCCACGGCACGGGAACCTTCGGGCACCCGGGTAGAGGTGTTGTGCGGGCAGCCCGAGCAGAACCAGGGCTTGCGTTCCACCACGACCGACAGGCGCTGGTTTTCTTTTTCCTTGGCCTCAATTACGGCAATACGGGCCTTGATGCGAGCCTGAACCTCTTCGGGCAAGGGGTGTTTGGCCAGGCGCTTGGCAATCGCCTTGGCAATAATCGACGGAGACAGCTCATGATTGGGGGGCAGCAGCCAGTTGCCACGTGGCACCGACCACTCTCCACCCCCGTCATCGCGCGCGTCAAATTTGCCGTATACATCGGGGCGCACGTCATCGCGCCAGTTATACAACTCTTCTTTCAGGGCGTATTCCATAATCTGGCGTTTTTCTTCCACCACCAGGATTTCGTCCAGCCCTTGGGCAAAATTTCGTGCTCCCTGTGCTTCAAGGGGCCACACACAGCCTACCTTGTACAGGCGAATGCCAATCTGGGCACAGGTTTGTTCATCCAGTCCCAGGTCAACCAGGGCCTGGCGCACATCCAGATAGGCTTTGCCGGCCGTCATGATGCCAAAGCGGGCGTTGGGCGAATCAATCACGATTTTGTCCAGCTTGTTGGCCCGTACATAGGCCAGGGCGGCATACCATTTGTAATTGTTCAGGCGTGCTTCCTGTTCCAGGGGCGTGTCGGGCCAGCGGATATTCAGGCCCCCGGGCGGCATTTCAAAATCATTGGGAATAACAGTCTGGATGCGGTCCGGATCTATTTCTACCGAGGAGCTGGACTCGATCACATCGGTGACGCATTTCAGGCTGACCCATAGGCCTGAATAGCGGCTCATGGCCCAGCCGTGAAGACCAAAATCAAGGTATTCCTGCACATTGGACGGGTACAGGACCGGTATGCCGGCCGCCTGCAAGTCGTGTTCGGACTGGTAGGCAACGGTGGAGGACTTGGCAGCGTGGTCATCACCGGCGATCAGCAAAACCCCACCATATTGCGATGTGCCTGCATTGTTGGCATGCTTGAAAACGTCCATGGAACGGTCAAGGCCTGGCCCCTTGCCATACCACATGGCAAAGACGCCCTGTTTTTTTGCATCGGGGAAAAGGTTCAGCTGTTGCGAGCCCCAGATAGAGGTGGCTGCCAGTTCCTCATTGACACCGGGCTGAAACACAATATCGTTTTTATCCAGGTACTTTTGGGCTTTCCACAGGGATAAATCCACATTGCCCAGCGGAGAGCCCCGGTAGCCCGAGATAAAACCGCCGGTATTCAGTCCGGCTTTCATGTCCCGGCTTTTTTGAAGCATGGGGAGTCTGACCAGTGCCTGGGTTCCGCTCATGTAAACCCGGCCTTTTTCAAGGGTATATTTGTCATCCAGGGTAATGGAATCAAGTGCCGCTTGAGCCGCTTTGGATAGGGGGGCATTCATTTTTTGTCTCCAGAATCTTTGTCTGTGAATTATTTCTATAGTGATCAGCCAAAAACGCCTTGTATGCTTATACATACAATACCCCTTGTGGAGGTAAAAAGCGAATTGTGCTGAGGTTTCAGCTAAAGTTTATCTTTTTTACCGGGTATCGTAAAATTAAAAAAATCATTAACAGGTATCTGAAAAACAAATGTCCAAACAGGTTACTATCCGGCAATTCCGGTATTTTGCGGCAGCGGCCCGTACGGGGCGGTTTTCCATGGCGGCGGCCGAAGAGCACGTCTCACAATCGGCCATTACGAGTGCGGTGCTAAGCCTTGAAGCTCACCTGAAAGTAACGCTGTTTGAGCGCTTGCAGCATGGCGTTGCCTTAACGGCCGCAGGACATGATTTTTATCGCCATGTACGGTTTGTGCTGGATGCATTTGATGAGGCCCTGCATCGGCCCGGTCAGCAAAACAACGGAGTTTCGGGGGTGTTGCGGGTAGCCGCTTCCTATACCGTATTGGGTTATTGTTTTGCCTGAATTGGTGCTGCGATTTAAAAAAGCCAACCCTGGCATACAGTTTGATCTGATTGATATGGAATTGGCCCAGATGGAGCAGGCGGTGTTGAATGGTGATATAGATATGGCGGTGGGTTTGACCTCCAATCTTAAGGATATTGGCCGGTTCGAACATCAGGTTTTGTTACGTTCAGCGCGTAAACTCTGGGTTTCCCCGTCGCACCCACTGGGTATGCGGGCTTCGGTTACACTACAGGAAATTGCCCCGTACCCTTATATCCTGATTCTGGTGGATAATGCCGAAGAGTCTGGCCTGGGGTTCTGGCGCCAGCACCGGCTTGAGCCCAATGTGGTGCTGAAAACCCGTTCCATGGAGGCCGTGCGTGGGTTTGTGGCACAGGGGCTGGGGGTCACGATTCTGTCTGAGATGGTGTACCGGCCCTGGTCCCTTGAGGGAAAAAAAATCAATGCCGTGCCCATTGAAGGTGGTGTGCCGGTGATGGAGGTCGGCATGTTCTGGCACAAATCAGTGCCTTTATGCGAAACGGCACAGGCTTTTAAACATTTTTTGGTGTACGCATGTCATTAGTCAAGTTCAAAAGTAAGTTGAAAACATTGAAAAGCAGGCTGGGAAAGCTGTTGTTTGCCATGGGCAGTGCGCCTATGGGCGTGGCATTGCTGTTGTGGCTGCCGCTTTGGTTTGTGCTGGATAATTTCCTGGTCGCTGGTATGGTGGCCATTTTTGTTTCATTTTTATTGGCCATGAGCGTTAGCCTGTACCGGCTGAATGCGGAAAAGCAGGAAGAGGGTGAGCAGGAGACAGGCGTTACCACGCGGGAGCGTGGGAACGAGTAAAAAGCGGGAAGAGAGGGAGCAGGATACAGGCGTTACCACGCGGGAGCGTGGGAACGAGTAAGCAGGGTACAGGCGTTACTTGCTCCCACGCTCTGAACTGCTACTTGCTCCCATGCTCCAGCGTGGGAGCAAATATCACCGGCCTGCCGCTTTGGCGCTAATGCCACCGGCCACACCCATGTTTTCTTTGGGTACATCAATGGCCATTACTTGCTCCCACGCTCTGAACTGCTACTTGCTCCCATGCTCCAGCGTGGGAGCAAATATCACCGGCCTGCCGCCTTGGCGCTAATGCCACCGGCCACACCCATGTTTTTACTTGCTCCCATGCTCCAGCGTGGGAGCAAATATTACCGGCCTGCCGCTTTGGCGCTAATGCCACCGGCCACACCCATGTTTTCTTTGGGTACATCAATGGCCATTACCCGGACATCTTCTTGGGAAATCCCCAGGCTTACACTGGCTGCCTGGCTTAAGGCGGCAATCAGGGCGGCTTTTAATGCTTCAGTCCGGCCTTCAATCAGGTGCACCTGAATAGTGGCAAAAGCCTTGCCTTCCTGGCCGGCAACCATGACCTCATGGGGTTGGAACTCCTGAAGGGTAATGCGGATGCTGGCCTCGGGGGCGCCAATGCTTTCCTGTACCGCCTTGTTGGCGTTTTTCAAGAGTGCCTGTTTTTGTTCCGTGCTGTGACCGGCAAGAATTTGTGCGTGAATAAATGGCATGATTTTCCTTTGGTGTTGGGCAAAAAATTCCCCTTGGCAGGCAAGGGGAAGGAATGCAAAACTGATTAAAAACGAATTAATTCATTTTTTGGGCAATAACCGTCAGGATGCGGCGTGCCGTCGTGCTGTTGTCGGGATTTCCGTTTTGGTCACGTACGGTCACCAATGATTGGGCACCCTGACTGTTGACTTCAATGGTGTAAGGCAGCGGGGTCAGGTTGCCTTTATCACCCCATAAACGGCTAATGAAATTGGCTTCCTGACGCTTTTCACCGGTGTCGGTGTCCAGATAACGGATAACGTAAGTGCCATTTGTGGCATTTGAGTCTTCAATTTTGAAGCCCGAAGCCGACAGCGCATTGCCTACCCGACGCCATGCCAGGTCTTGCGGTTCGTTGACCGACAAGGCAGCGGAACCTTCAACTAAACTGGCGATCCTGGGTTGGCTGACTGCAGGTGCCGCGGCTGCGGACTGTCTGATTTGCTGTTCGGCCCTGGCTTTGTCTGCGCCCAGATAAACCATCAGGCGGGACATCATGGCGGCGTTCAGACCCGGGTCTTCATTGGCGGGCAACCATTTGAATTCGGTGCCATCGCGGTCCATTTGAGTTTCCACCATACGTTCATGGCTAATGTATACCTCTGTTTTACCATTTACGCGTTCAAGACGGGTATGAAAACGCTCACGCTCGCCACTGTCCGATACCATGTCTACAATGGAGCCCAGGGCGCGACGCAGGAAGTTGCCGGGAATCTTGGCACGGTTTTCAGCCCAGTCGGTTTCAATGATACCGGCCTTGGGGTTGTCACGGTTAATGGTGAAGCCTTCATCGGTCCAGAAAGCCACCAGTTTGGGATAGACAATGTTAGGGTCCTGGTTGATTTCCAGCCAGCGCAGGTCTCCGTTGCGGCGTACTTCCATGCCATCAATGGTTGGCAGCACGTTGGCGCCCCTGGCATTGGCCGCGTTGGCGGCAGCCACGGACTGGTTATAGGCACTGGCAGAAGCGACTCCACCGGGTGCCGTGTATTGTGGCTTGATATCGGCACTGGACAGATCGGGTGGAATACTTAACGGGTCTCCGCGAACGGTGCTTTTGTAGTCAACCTGTTCTCCATCTCCCATGATTTCAGAAACGGCGTTACATCCGGCAAGCAGGGTTGCGGCTGCAATTAAACCCGATGCTGTAAGATGGCGTGCATTGATGCGCATAAATCTTGATCCTTGATATTTAAATAAGGCCCAGGCTTTCAAGGGCTTGGGTAACCGGAATCTTGTTTTGTTCACTGAGCCCGCACAGGGGGAGACGATAGCCCAATTGTGACAAACCAAGCTGGGCAACCGCCCATTTAACGGGAATGGGGTTGGCTTCAATGAAGAGTACTTTGCTCAATTGAGCCAGTTTGGCATTGAGTGCCCGTGTTGTGGGTACATCACCCTGGCGGGCGGCAACGCACAGCTCGTGCATGAGTTTTGGGGTGACATTGGCAGTGACCGAAATATTACCATTGGCGCCCAGCAAAATAAGGGCGGCGGCGGTTGGATCATCACCACTGAAAACCTGGAAGTGGTCGGGTTTGTTGGCCAGCAGCAGTGCGCCACGCGCAATGTCGCCAGTGGCATCTTTGATGCCGATAATGTTTTGTACATTGGCCAAACGCAGAATGGTGTCGTTGCTCAGGTCGGCAACAGTGCGACCGGGTACGTTGTACAGAATGATGGGTAACCCACCTTCCTGTGCAATGGCACTAAAGTGCAGGAACAGTCCTTCCTGTGAAGGCTTGTTATAGTAGGGCACAACCGAAAGACCGGCCTGTGCACCTACTTTTTTGGCCTGTTGGGTCAGGTAAATGGCTTCATCGGTTGCATTGGCACCGACACCGGCAATAATCGGGATACGACCGGCGGCGTGTTCAACGGCAACACGGATAAGCTCGGTATGTTCATCAAAATCCACCGTGGGTGATTCGCCCGAGGTACCCACTACAACCAGTCCGTCGGAACCTTCCTGTACATGCCAGTCGATCAGCTTCTTGTAGGCTTCATAGTCAATCTTGCCGTTGGGCAACATGGGGGTAACTAATGCAGGAATACTGCCTGTAAAAATGGGATATGAAGAACTGTCGACCGTCATAATTAAAAAGTCCTGAACAGGGATAAATACAAACCGCTAAGCATAACGCTTTTTCGCGAATAGTTTAATAGAAATAAACGATATGATTGGGAAAACTGTTGAAAAAAAGCATAAACAAAGCATTTGCCGGGATTTTTACCGGTATGTGTGTGTTTACAGGCCCAGGCTGGCGGGGTTGCCGGAGCCTTGACGGATCACTTCTGGTGTGCCTGATGACAGGTCGATCACGGTAGTGGGGGTGCCAGGGCAGCTGCCGCTGTCAATCACGCCCGCCAGTTCGTGGCCGTAATGGGCCATGATTTCTTCCGGATCATTCAGTGGTTCGGTCTCACCCTTGGGAATAAAGGTGGTGGACAGCAGGGGGGAGCCGACCGCTTCGATCAGGGCCAGGGTAATGGGGTGGTCGGGCACGCGAATGCCAATGGTTTTGCGTGAAGGGTGCGATACACGGCGTGGCACGTCTTTGGTGGCTTCCAGGATAAATGTCCAGGGACCGGGCGTGGCGGCTTTCAACAGGCGGTATTGCTGGTTGTCGACCTTTGCAAAATGCCCGATTTCGGCCAGGTCACGGCAGAGCAGGGTAAGGTGATGGCGCTCGTCAAGGCCGCGAATGCGTCGCAAATGTGCGGCGGCATCCTTGTCGTCAAGGCGGGCCAGGATGGCGTAGCTGGAATCGGTGGGCACCGCGATAAGCCCCCCATCGTTAATCATTTGTGCGGCCTGTTTCAGCAGGCGGGTTTGCGGGTTTTGTGGATGAACATCAAATAAAATTGCCATGTCAGACCCTCTTGGTTGGAATTATCAGTGATAAAATTATGGGTTATTGTAGCTAATTAATGCAAATATTATTTACTCGAGGTAGAATAGCGAGCTTGTGTGTCTCCGTAGCTCAACTGGATAGAGCACCCGCCTTCTAAGCGGGGGGTTGTGAGTTCGATTCTCGCCGGAGGCGCCATTCAATACGCCTGCGTTATTCAATACACCCAACACTTCATGGGGCATATTGCCAACATGCCCGTTCTTCAGTTTCACGCAATCATAATTTCATAATCTGCATTATGCCGAATCGGGCCTGCTTTGTACATGCCGGTTTTTTTCAGCAATCATGGCCATTTTCACGCCAGCTGTTCATGCGAATGCTTACTGGTTTCGCCAATGTGTGGCATAAACGTAGCCTGAAGCAAGCGTATCTCACATTTCTTTAATTTCATACACCAGTCATAAAGCTTGGCTATCCTTCCCGTACCTTGTAAACAACTCAAAGGAATTATTGTGAAGAAGCCATTTCGTTTATCTATATTAAGCCTGGTATTAAGCGCTATTTCTTTTTCTGCCCATGCGCAGCAGGAAATGCCCGCCGTACTGGAAGGTCATGCCATTTTGCCAGCCAACAGTGTGATCCAGGCCCCCGATAACGCACCCCAGGACCTGAAAGTGGCCGGAAAATACACAACCCGTGCACGTGTCGAGGAGCCGGGCAGTCTCATGGGTAAATCCAATGGTCGTGAGACGGGCCATAAAGTGCCATTCAAGGGCCAGCCTTTGCAGGGCCATTCGGGTATTCAGGTCATGGACGATGGCAGTGTCTGGATTGTGACTGACAACGGTTTTGGCAACAAAGCCAACTCGCTTGACTCCATGCTGTACGCCAACCAGTACACGATCGACTGGAAAACCGGCGAGTTCAAGCATTTGCAAACGGTGTTCCTGAGTGATCCCGACAAGAAAGTGCCTTTCCGTATCGTTCATGAAGATACCAAAGAGCGTTACCTGACCGGTTCAGATTTTGATCTGGAAAGCATGCAAATCATTGGTGACAATATCTGGTTTGGCGAAGAGTTTGGTCCCTTCCTGATCAAGGCCGATAAAACCGGTAAAGTACTGGCTGTGTATGAAACTGAAGTGGATGGCAAAAAAATCCAGTCTCCGGACAACTATCTGGTTGCAACGCCCGGCGCACCCGGCGAAACCTACAAAACCGTTAACCTGAAGCGATCCAAAGGCTATGAGGGCATGGCCGCCTCGGTGGATGGCAAATTCCTGTACCCGCTGATGGAAGGTCCGATTTGGGATGAAAACACCAAAGACTGGGAAAAGTCCGGCGATAAAACCGCATTGCGCGTACTTGAATTTGATGTGGGTGCAGAAAAATGGACGGGCCGTTCATGGTTTTACCCGTTGGAAGCCAGCCACCACGCAATTGGCGACTTCAACATGATTGATGCCACCACTGCCCTTATTATTGAGCGTGACAATGGCGAGGGTACGCCCGACAAGGCCTGTAAAGAGGGTGAAGACACCAGCAAATGCTTTGCAGACTTACCCAAGTTCAAGCGTGTCTATAAAGTTGAATTCAGCCCGGAAACCGCTGGCAAGGATGTACGTAAAATTGCCTATATTGATTTGCTGAACATTCAGGACCCCAATAAACTGGCGCGCAAGCCCCTGACCAATGGTGTATTGCAATTTCCGTTCTTTACCATTGAAGACGTGGATGTGATTGATGGTGAGCGTATTGTGGTGGGTAATGATAATAACTACCCATACTCTTCAAGCCGCGAGCCTAACCAGCAAGATGATAATGAATTGATTTTGCTTAATGTAAAAGAGCTGTTGCAAGCCAAATAAGTGCCGGGTTGGTAACAGGCAGGCATCAGGCAGTCAAGCCCCGCGTTTGCCGTTAAGGGCCAGGTGAAAACCTGGCCTTTTTAATGTATCGTTTTTTGATTTTTTCGGTCATTATGTTTCAGTTTGTGGTTTGTGGGTTTTTAATAGGTAAAACATGGCTTTTTTTGCCCACAATCTATATCATCTTGTTAACACATCTTAAAAACAGCTGAATTTCTTGTTGTTCAATAATTTATCTTTTTAATCAAAGACTTAGGCGTTTTTTTAATTTTTACAAATTTTAATAATATCAGAGACAGGGTTAAGCCCGGATTTTGCATAAGTTTTTTTATTGCATTTGAAAATTTTGTATCTAAAACAACACAGCATTAATCAGTAAAGCATTTTCAAAATCAACACAGATCAAGAAGTTTTTAAAAGGTATATCTAAAATATATCTTTCAGGGCGGTTGTTTGATTTAAATCAGAAGTTGATCAGGTTTAACCCGTAGAATTTCCATTAACGGATGCCCGAACATGAATAACGGGAAATTATTCACCAGGGCAATACCCGGAAATTTTATTTTTTATCCAGGAGAAGTTAATGAAAGTGAATAAATTGGTTGCCGCCGTCTCTATGGCCTTGAGCATGGGTTTGGTGTCTGGCGCCGTGATGGCTAAAGAGGCCAATATTGTTAAAGTTGCCTTAGAGCAACCCGCCTCAGATGCCATTAAAAAATTGCCCATTGAGCAGGCCGTGCGTGTTGCTCCTCCAATGGTGCCGCCTCCAATTACCCGCAAGCATCCTGCTCGCGTGGTGGTGGAAATGGAAACCGTTGAAAAAGTCATGAAAATGGCCGATGGTGTCGATTACATGTACTGGACATTTGACAGCACCGTACCCGGAACATTCCTGCGTGTACGTGAAGGTGATACGGTTGAATTCCACCTGTCCAACCACCCCAGCTCTAAAATGCCACACAATATCGACTTGCACGCGGTAACCGGCCCTGGTGGCGGTGCGGCTTCATCATTGACAGCACCCGGGCATACCTCTGTATTCAGTTTCAAAACCCTGAACCCCGGCCTGTATGTGTACCACTGTGCCACTTCGCCCGTAGGTATGCATATTGCCAACGGCATGTACGGTTTGATTCTGGTTGAGCCTAAAGAAGGTTTGCCTAAAGTGGATCGCGAATACTACGTCATGCAAGGTGACTTCTACACCAAAGGTGGTTACGGTGAACCCGGCCTGCAACCTTTCGACATGAAAAAAGCCATTGAAGAAAATGCCGATTATGTGGTCTTTAACGGTTCAGTGGGTGCCTTGGCCGGTGAAAATGCCCTGAAAGCGGAAGTGGGTGAAAACGTTCGTCTTTTTGTGGGGAACGGTGGTCCCAACCTGGTGTCTTCCTTCCACGTGATTGGTGAGATCTTCGATAAAGTCTATGTTGAGGGTGGCAAACTGGTGAATGAACATATCCAGACAACCCTGGTTCCGGCCGGTGGCGCCACCATGGTTGAATTCAAGGTAGACGTGCCCGGTGACCTGGTTATGGTTGATCACTCCATTTTCCGTGCCTTTAATAAAGGTGCTTTGGGTAATATTAAAGTAAGCGGTGCTGAAAACAAGGAAATCTATTCCGGCAAACAAATGGACGCGGTGTACCTGCCTGAAGGTTCTGCCATTCAGTCGGTTGATACCGGTGCGGCACCCGCTCCGGCCGTTGCCCGGAATCTGGAAGAGAAAATCAAGTTTGGTCAGCGTGTTTATGAAGCCAACTGCCAGGCATGTCACCAGGCCGGTGGTACCGGTATTGCCGGCGCATTCCCTCCGCTGGCGGAATCCGATTACCTGAATGCTGATCACAAACGGGCCGCTAATGCCATTGTGCATGGTTTGTCCGGTGAAATCACCGTTAACGGCACCAAGTGGAACAGTGTGATGCCCGCCATGTTGTTAAGCGATAATGATGTGGCTAACGTCATTACCTATGTCTTGAACAGCTGGGGTAACAAAGGTGGTGAAATTTCACCCGAAGACGTGGCAGAGCAACGCAAGGCAGCACCTGCACAGGCAGTGCCCGGCGCGCACTAAGCATTAATATGATGTGTGCAAAGCCAAAATAGGGGTGTATGGCACATACTATATAGTAGTAAGGGTTTATAGCCGGTATTATTTATAAGCTTGCTTAATATTATTAATATAGTAGTTAACAAAAGTGCCATATCCCCCATATCAGTACACACTGCCTCCGGTGCCCGTGCATTGAAGGCAGTGTTTTGTGTTTTTATATATTATATATAAAGAGCAAGCCATGATGACAACCCATTGCCAGCAGATTTTCCAAAATGCAAATGTCCTGCGCGGCCCCAGGTGTCGTGCAGGCAAGCCGGTTCTGGCCGCTGTTGCGACAATTTTATGCACCATAACCTTGCAGGCGCAGGCAGTTGAGATGGCCAGTTTGCCACAGGGAGAGTATCGGCCTTTGTATTCCAGTCAGGCCAGTCCTTTGGAATGGGTCAGGGCATTCAGAATAGATAAAACACCGGTTACCAACCTGGAGTTTGCCGAGTTCATCAAACAGCACCCGCAATGGGCGCCTGATAAAATCCAGAAAATGTTTGCTGAAGAAGGTTATTTAAAGCATTGGTTAAAGGAAAATGACCAGTGGATGCCTAAGACCATTGATGCCCAAAGCCCGGTTAGCAATGTTTCCTGGTTTGCAGCCCAGGCCTATTGCAAGGCCCATGGCAAGCGCCTGCCCACCATTGCCGAATGGGAATATGCCGCACGTGCCTCTGAAACCAGGGTGGATGCCACCAAAGATAAAGCCTTTACGCAAAAAATCCTGAACTGGTACGCCAAGCCCGCGACTGCCAGCTTGCCTGCCATTAAACAGGATAAGCCCAATTATTGGGGTATTTATGACATGCATGGTCTTATCTGGGAATGGACCCAGGACTTCAACGCTACCGTATCCAGCAAATTGCAAACATCCAACGTTGAAGAGGTAGAGGTGGACGGACGTACCCTAAGCCTGGATCTGGGCGCATTTTGTGGTGCGGGCGCCGAAGGCGTGGCCGACCCCAGCGATTACGCTGCTTTCATGCGCTATGGTTTCAGGTCCAGCCTGAAAGCACCTTTTACACTGGATACATTAGGCTTCAGGTGTGCCATGGATGGGGCTGAAACGCCTTAAGGGCCGGGTCAGCAAAGGCAATAAGCCGTTTGTTGGCCTGTTTATCGCATTTGCCACTCGCATTGTCGGGCGGTTTTGTATTAAAACAACATATATGTTATATTTTAACAACATGAAAAATGCGTACTACGTAGTGAGGCAGGGCTGTAGAAGAGATATTGTGTATTAACAATTGCAGTGCTGTCCAATCGGCAGTACAGTAAAGATTCATGCGGTTTTAGACGTATGTCTTAAAGTGTTTAGTTGGGTGAGCTTAACAGTTTCGAAGGGAAAATGGCTTGCTTGATAATCGGTCTGTTGTATCAGGTTTGTTGCTCGGTACCAACATAAAAGCCACAAAAAAGGGTTTTTATGAAGAAGTTGGTAGCCAGAAAGTCAAAAATTTGGTGCAATAACTACAACTTCCCTTCGCGGAGTTTTATAGAGCGGTAGAACATAATGTCTTGATCGCTGCTCTGATCACTCAAAATCTACGGAGATTTAACAAATGAAAAAGACTTTGCTAACTGCAGCTCTAGTTGCTGGCTTTGCTAGCGCAGCTCACGCAGAAACATCAGTAACACTGTACGGCCTGGTCGACGGTGGTGTTGGTTACAATACTCAAAAAACCACATGGAGTGGCGATTTCGGTAGCGGTTCATTCAAAAACCGTGGTTTCGAATTCAAAAACGGTGTTAAAAACGGTAACCGTTGGGGTCTGAAAGGTACAGAAGATCTGGGTAATGGCACCAGCGCCATTTTCCAACTGGAAAGCGGTTTCGATCTGGGTAACGGTACACAAGCTCAAAGAGATGGTAACAGGGATCGCCTGTTCGGTCGTAAAGCTATTGTTGGTTTGACAGGTGAAAGCTGGGGTACATTGACTTTGGGTCGTCAGTACAACGCTGCTGATGACTTCGTTGCTCCTATCGATCCATTCGGTACCGGCTGGGGTCAGGCTGCTGTTGGTTCGGCCTTTGGTGGTAGCGTTTCTGCCCGTTATGACAATGTTGTTAAATATGTAACTCCTAACTTCTCAGGCTTCCAGTTGGGTCTGGGTTGGACTGGTGATAACAATAAACAAACATATCGTAACGATACTTACGGTACTGATTGGGATGCAGAAAACAAATCAAATGGTTTCACTTTTGGCCTAGGTTACAATAACGGCCCTATCCAAGTAGGTGCTTCTTTTGATTACCTGCGTACTAAAAATACATTTACTGGTACACCTGATGTAGATACTAAAGTTAAAGTATGGAACCTGGGCTTTGCTTATGACTTCGACGTTGTTAAACTGCACTTGATGTATGGTCAGCAAAATGATGGCGCCATCGGTGGTATTGGTTTGGCAGAAGATATTGCATTGCCAGATTTTGTTGGTGGTGTAGATTACCTGGGTGATTTCATCGCAGTTGATGGCTATCGTCAAAAATCATGGTTGCTGGGCTTGAGTGCTCCTGTAACCGAAGCTGGTAAAGTGTATTTCTCTTACACTGGCAACAACATCAAAAACAAAGATTTGTTTGATGGTAAAGTCACCAGCAACATCTTCAACTTGGGTTACCTGCATAGCCTGTCCAAACGCACCAGCGTTTACGCAGTTGCTTCTTATGGTCAGTCTAAACTGAAAACTAGCAGCGTGTTAGGTTACAAATTAGATGGCCAAGCTAAACTGAAATCAACAGAAGTTGTTCTGGGCTTGCAACACCGCTTCTAATCAATCGCATGGCTTAGCCGTGTAATTGAAAAGCTAAAAAACCACCTGTTTATGCAGGTGGTTTTTTTATGGGCGCTTGGTTTTTAAGGCTTCTTGCTTAAGTTCTAAATTGGCTTTTGATTTTTCTAGTATGTCGTGTTGGTTTCAAAAATGGAGCTTGCTACAAAAAACAGGCCTATCCGTACCTTCTAAAAACAGGCAAAAGGTGTGGCCAGTGTAGTCTCCTGCGGCGACTTCGGCCCGCAGGGGCGTCGGAGCAAAGGAGGCTGCACTGACCGCACCGTGCTAAAATTAAAGAAAAGCAAGACAAGCAGAACAATGTAAACGCTCATGTTCACTTGCCTGCAGGTATTCCCCATTGCATGAAACAGGAATTTTCACCATGGTTTCTACTTTATCACTTTCTAAAAATGCCTTGCGTCTGGCAGGTCGCATGCTCATTCTCTTGTTCTTGCCCGCCATCGCTCACGCCACAGATCTCCAACTCTACGGCACCCTTGATGGCGGTTACCGCTATCACTCCAGCAAAACCCAAGGCCACTTCACTCATCCCGATACCGGTCAATCCACCCCGTTCTCTATCCGTTCCCAAAGCAGCAGCATTGGCAGCAGTCTGAAAAACGACAGTAAAATAGGTCTGCGCGGATCTCATGAAATAGGTGGTGGCAACCGCATCTTTTTTGAGCTGGAAGAAGATGTTGATATTGCTACCGGCCGCCGTGGCCGTGACAGGGGTACCCGCGTTATTGGTATTGGTGGGTAGCTAAAAATGACAAGTAATAAAAACTACTTGCCCTGTCAAGTAGTTTTGCAAATATTCTTTATAAACACGAAAAAACAGGAAATATGTCGTTTTCCCTAATACATTGGGTTTCATCCTGCCCATGAAATGCTACAATCAGAAGGTTTAAGAAATTTAATCAAGTTTTCAATTTAGGTGGCTGCGTAACATGAATTTAGCTGAATATTTTCCAGTGTTGCTGTTTATTCTCGTTGCGGGTGGTTTGGGTTCATTTCTGTTGCTAGCGGGGCGTTTTCTGGGCCCCAACCGGCCAGACCCTGAAAAAAACTCACCCTACGAGTGCGGATTTGAGGCTTTCGAAGATGCCCGCATGAAATTTGACGTGCGTTACTATCTTGTCGCCATCCTGTTTATTCTGTTCGATCTTGAAATCGCCTATCTTTTCCCATGGGCTATTGCCAACGGGCATGTCGGCCTGGTTGGTTTCTGGACCGTCATTGTGTTCCTGGCAGTCCTCACTGCCGGTTTTGTTTATGAATGGAAAAAGGGTGCACTTGACTGGGATTAATCCAAGTGGTGTGTAAAAACTATGTCTGATCAAAATGTATTAAATAAACAGGGCTTTCTGGTTACCAGTGCAGATGCCGTCATCAATTGGGCCAAAACCGGTTCCATGTGGCCAGCCACTTTCGGGCTGGCCTGCTGTGCGGTTGAAATGATGCACGCCGGTGCTGCACGGTATGACCTTGACCAGTTCGGTATCATTTTTCGCCCCAGTCCCCGTCAATCTGACGTCATGATCGTGGCCGGTACCCTTTGCAATAAAATGGCGGCCCCTCTGCGTAAAGTTTATGATCAAATGGCCGAGCCCCGCTGGGTTGTTTCCATGGGCTCCTGTGCCAATGGTGGTGGTTATTACCACTATTCCTACTCGGTCGTTCGGGGCTGTGATCGTATTGTGCCGGTTGATATCTACGTGCCGGGCTGTCCGCCAACAGCCGAGGCCCTCATCTACGGTATGTTGCAATTGCAGAATAAAATCCGCCATACCAACACCATTGCGCGTGAAGCGTAAGATGTTGGCAAGCTAAGGTTCACGAAAATCCTATGTCTCGTTTACAAACTTTAAAACAAAATGTGCTTGCCCATCTGGGCGATCAGCTCAAGCTGATTGAAGCCCATGGTGAGCTCACCCTGGAAATCCCGGCCAATAAGTGGCAAGAAACCTGTGCGCGCCTGCGTGATACGCCTGAGCTGGGTTTTGAAACCGCCATAGACCTTGCCGGTGTCGACTACTCAACCTGGGGTGCACCGGCCGTTAACGCCGCTGAAGCATTCCCTGCTCGTTTTGCGGTAGCCGTTCAGTTGCTGTCCTTAAGCAATAACTGGCGCCTGCGCATTCGTGCCTGGGTACCCAATAACGAATTTCCTGTGCTGGCTTCTTTGGTAAACGTCTGGCCCAGCCTGGGCTGGTTCGAGCGTGAAGCTTTCGACCTCTTCGGTATCGTCTTTGAAGGCCACCCCGATCTGCGTCGTATTCTTACCGACTACGGCTTCATCGGTCACCCGTTCCGTAAAGACTTCCCTTTGTCGGGCCATGTTGAAATGCGCTATGACGAAGAAGCCAAACGTGTCATTTATCAACCGGTTACCATAGATCCCCGTGAGATAACACCAAGGGTCATTCGTGAAGAAGGTTACGGAGCAGGACGTTAAAATGTCAGAAATTAAAAACTATACCCTTAACTTCGGCCCCCAGCACCCGGCCGCTCACGGTGTGCTCCGTCTTATTCTTGAGTTGAATGGCGAAGTCATCCAGCGGGCTGATCCGCATATTGGCCTGCTGCACCGTGCCACCGAAAAACTGGCCGAACATAAAACCTATTTGCAAGCCCTGCCATACATGGATCGCCTTGATTACGTTTCCATGATGTGTAACGAACACGCTTATGTCATGGCTATCGAAAAACTGTTGGGTCTTGAAGTACCTCTGCGTGCACAGTATATCCGCGTCATGTTCGACGAAATCACCCGTATCCTGAACCACCTCATGAGTGTGGGTACGCATGCGCTTGACGTGGGTGCCATGGCGGTCATGCTGTATGCATTCCGTGAGCGTGAAGACCTCATGGACTGCTACGAAGCCGTGTCCGGTGCCCGCATGCACGCGGCTTATTACCGTCCCGGTGGCGTGTATCGTGACCTGCCCGATACCATGCCCAAAAACACCATGGACACCAAATACCGCAGCAAGCGTGAAATCAATCAAATGAACGAAGACCGCGAAGGTTCGCTGCTTGACTTCATCGAGGCATTTACCAAACGCTTTCCGGGCTGTGTCGACGAATACGAAACACTGCTTACCGATAACCGTATCTGGAAACAGCGTCTGGTGGGTATCGGTGTGGTTGAGCCTGAACGCGCCAAGGCCCTGGGCTTTACAGGTCCCATGCTGCGTGGTTCCGGGGTCGAGTGGGATTTGCGTAAAAAACAACCCTACGAAGTTTACGACCGCCTGGATTTTGATATTCCGGTTGGCGTCAATGGCGACTGTTACGACCGTTATCTGGTGCGTGTGGCTGAAATGCGTGAAAGTAACCGCATTATTGCCCAGTGCGTGCACTGGTTGCGTAACAACCCGGGCCCGGTCATTACCGAAAACCATAAAATTGCCCCGCCCAAGCGCGAAAGCATGAAGACCAACATGGAAGAGCTGATTCACCATTTCAAGCTGTTCTCTGAGGGCTTCCAGGTGCCGGCTGGCGAGGTTTACTCTGCAGTAGAGCACCCTAAAGGCGAGTTTGGTATTTATATGGTGTCCGATGGCGCCAACAAACCTTATCGCCTTAAAATCCGTGCTCCCGGTTTTGTCCACCTGCAATCTCTTGATGAAATGTCTCGTGGTCACATGCTGGCTGATGCCGTAACCATTATCGGTACACAAGATATCGTGTTCGGTGAAATTGATCGCTAATACTGGCGAATAACTGGATAGTAAAAATGTTGCTTTCTGAACAGGCTTATACAAAGATTGATAAAGAGCTGGCAAAGTATCCCGCCGATCAGCGTTCGTCTGCCATCATGTCCTCCCTTCGCATTGCGCAGGAAGAGCATGGTTGGCTGTCTAGCGATCTGGTCGCCGAAGTAGCCCGCTATATCGGGGTGGAACCCATTGCAGTCCAAGAGGTTGCCACCTTTTACAATATGTTCGAGATGAAACCCGTTGGCAAATTCAAGGTAACGGTATGTACCAATTTGCCCTGTGCCCTGCGTGATGGCGTGAAAACCGCTGAATACATCAAAGAAAAGCTGGGCATCGGTTTTAATGAAACCACCCCCGATGGCGCCATTACCCTGAAAGAGGGTGAATGTATGGGCGCCTGCGGTGATTCACCCGTTCTGCTGGTCAATAACCACCATATGTGTGTGCGCATGTCACAGGAAAAAATTGATGAAATGCTGGCCGATCTGATCAAGGAGGCAAAGGCATGAGTTTTCTGGATAAATACTCCCACGGTTTGATTGCCAATCCGGGCAATGACCTGTCAAACAGCATGGCTCTGCACGGACGTCATATCAAACCGCAAATCCTTGATGGTATCAATGGTGAGAACTGGCATCTTGAAGATTATGTGAAACGGGGCGGTTATGAAGCCTTGCGCAAAATCCTCACGACCGGTATGTCCCAGGAAGACGTGATTGCCGAGATCAAGGCATCCGGCTTGCGTGGTCGTGGTGGTGCAGGCTTTCCGACCGGTCTGAAATGGAGCTTCATGCCCCGTACGTTCCCGGGCCAGAAATATCTGGTCTGTAACTCGGACGAAGGCGAGCCGGGCACCTTTAAAGATCGTGACATTCTGCGTTTCAATCCGCATGCGGTGATTGAAGGCATGGCCATTGGTGCTTATGCCATGGGTATTTCCGTTGGATACAATTACATCCACGGCGAGATTTTTGAAATTTACAAACGCTTTGAAGAGGCGCTTGAAGAGGCCCGCAAGGCCGGTTTCCTGGGTGATAACATCCTGGGTTCCAGCTTCAGCTTCCAATTGCATGCCCATCATGGCTATGGTGCCTATATCTGCGGTGAAGAAACCGCCTTGCTGGAATCCCTGGAAGGCAAGAAAGGGCAGCCGCGCTTTAAACCGCCATTTCCCGCCAGCTTTGGTCTGTATGGCAAGCCTACCACCATTAACAATACTGAAACGTTTGCCGCCGTGCCCTGGATTATCCGTAACGGTGGGCAGCAATACCTTGAAGTGGGCAAGCCCAATAATGGTGGTACCAAACTGTTTTCCATCACTGGCGACGTAGAGCGTCCCGGCACTTACGAAATTCCCTTGGGTACCCCGTTTGCGACCCTGCTTGAACTGGCGGGTGGCATGCGCAACGGACGCAAGCTGAAAGCGGTTATTCCGGGCGGTTCCAGTGCTCCCGTACTGCCTGCCGACATCATGATGGATTGCACCATGGATTATGACTCCATTGCCAAGGCCGGCTCAATGCTGGGTTCGGGTGCGGTTACCGTCATGGATGAATCCCGTTGCATGGTCAAATCATTGCTGCGCCTGTCTTACTTCTACTATGAAGAAAGCTGTGGCCAGTGCACACCATGCCGTGAGGGTACCGGCTGGCTGTATCGTATTGTCAACCGTATTGAACACGGTCAGGGTCGTCCTGAAGATTTGGATATGCTTGATACGGTTGCCGGCAATATCATGGGACGCACAATTTGTGCATTGGGCGACGCGGCAGCAATGCCCGTACGCGGTTTCTTAAAGCATTATCGCGATGAGTTCGCGCACCACATCGAGCATAAGCAATGTGTGGTTCCTCACTATCTGTAGGTCAAAGCAATGGTTGAACTTACCATAGACGGCAAACCCGTATCAGTACCTGAAGGCAGCATGGTTATGCATGCGGCCCAGGAACTGGGGGTCTACGTGCCGCATTTCTGTTATCACAAAAAACTGTCAATTGCAGCTAGCTGCCGCATGTGCCTGGTTGAAGTGGAAAAAGCACCCAAAGCGTTGCCAGCATGTGCCACACCGGTTACCCAGGGCATGGTTGTCCATACCTGTTCGGCCAAGGCGATTGCCGCACAAAAGGCGGTCATGGAATTCCTGCTGATCAACCACCCCCTTGATTGCCCCATCTGCGATCAGGGCGGAGAGTGCCAGCTGCAGGACTTGTCCGTGGGTTATGGCCAGTCCGAATCCCGCTATCAGGAAGAAAAACGTGTGGTTTTTCATAAAGACGTCGGTCCCCTGATTTCCGCCGAGGAAATGAGCCGCTGCATTCATTGCACGCGTTGTGTCCGTTTCGGCCAGGAAGTGGGCGGCATTATGGAGCTGGGCATGGTTGGCCGTGGTGAGCATTCTGAAATCACCACATTTGTAGGCAAATCCATTGAGTCCGAGCTGTCCGGCAACATGATTGACGTTTGTCCGGTCGGTGCACTTACCTCCAGGCCTTTCCGTTATACGGCCCGTACCTGGGAACTGGCCCGTCGCCGTTCTGTCAGTCCACACGATAGCGTGGGCAGCAACCTGGTGGTTCAGGTCAAGGGTGACAACGTCAAGCGCGTGGTTCCTTTCGAAAATGAAGACGTCAACGAATGCTGGATTACCGACAAAGACCGCTGGTCTTATGAAGGCCTGGGCAGCGAAGACCGTCTGCAAACCCCCATGATCAAGGGTGATGATAACGTATGGCGTGAAGCTTCCTGGAATGACGCGTTAACAGCGGCTGCACAAGCACTGGGCCGTATCAACGAAACCCAGGGTATTGGTCAGATTGGTGCTTTGGCAACCGAGTATGCAACCGTTGAGGAACTGGCTTTGCTGGGACGTCTGGTGCGTGGTCTGGGTTCCGAACACATTGATTTTCGCCTGCGCCAGAACGATGCCAGTTTTGAAGCCGCATTAAACGGTGTGCCATGGCTGGGCATGCCCATTGCGGAACTCAACAATCTTGATCGGGTGCTGGTGGTGGGATCATCCCTGCGCAAAGATCATCCTTTGTTTGCACAGCGTCTGCGTCAGGCTGCCAAGAAGGGTGCACAGATCGTGTTTATCGACAGCTTTGGCGATAATCCGCTGTTCCCGCTGGCCGCCCGTCTTACCGTGGCGCCCAGTCAGCTTGCTGCTACCCTGGTAAAACTGGGTAATGCATTGGCCGCCCAAAAAGAGGGTGCACAGGCCGATGAAAAAGATCCTGTCCAGAAAATTGCCGCGATTCTGGCAAGTGGCAGCAATAGTGCGGTACTGCTGGGTAATACGGCGGTTTCAGCACCCGACGCTTCCAATATTGCCGCTCATGCACAAGTGGTTGCCGATGGCATTAACGCCAGGTTGGGCTTTTTAACCGCCGGTGCCAATACGGTGGGTGGTTATCTGGCAGGTGCCGTAGCCAAAGAAAACGGTATGAATCTGCCCAAGATGCTGCAAAACCAGCTGAAGGCATTTATTGTGTTGCATGCCGAACCCAAGCTTGACTGTGACAATGGTCCCAAGGCCCAGGAAATGCTGGTCAATGCTTTCTCCATTGCATTAACACCTTACAAATCGGCCGCCCAGGATTGGGCACGTATCATGTTGCCGGTGGCACCGTTCACCGAAACTTCCGGTACGTTTGTCAATGCCGAAGGCCGGGCGCAAAGCTTCAAGGGCGTAGTTGCCGGAAAAGGCCAAAGCCGCCCAGGCTGGAAAGTGCTGCGTGTATTGGGTAATCTTCTCAAGTTGTCCGACTTCGAAGACGAAACCTCCGAAACCATCCGTGATGCAGTACTGCAAAATGGCTATACAGCACGCCTGGATAACAAGGTCATTGCAGCGCCCAAGGCGTCTGCCGTGGCGCCGGTCGGTCTTGAGCGTGTGGCTGATGTGCCTATCTATCGTACCGATGCGATTGTTCGTCGTGCCGAATCCTTGCAGCAGTCTCCGGCAAGTGCCGCTCCCAAGGCCCGCATGAATGCGGAAACCATGGGCTCTTTGGCACTGGTGGCAGGCAATCAGGTAAAAGTGAAATCTGCCAGTGGCGAAGTGACGCTTGAAGTTCAGCAAGACGACACGCTGGTCAATAATACTGTGCGTATTTCCCACGCATTCGAACAAACAGCAGCATTGGGTAGTGCCTTTGCTCAACTTACTGTGGAGCGCGTCTAATGGATATCTGGTCTTGGTTCACTGATGGCGTTGCCGCATTTGATGCCTGGGGCGCCGGTCTGATCGGTGCAACACCGTGGCTGGTGTTGTGGTCAATCATCAAAATCCTGATTATTGCCCTGCCAATCATTATCTGTGTGGCTTTCCTGACTTTGTGGGAACGCCGCATGATTGGTTACATGCACGTTCGTCGTGGTCCCAACCGCGTGGGTCCCGGCGGATTGTTGCAGCCTTTTGCGGACGTGTTCAAGCTTCTTACCAAAGAAGTCATTGTTCCTGAAAAATCCAACAAGGTGCTTTATATTCTGGCACCTGTCATGACTTTGCTGCCGGCACTGGCAGCATGGGCCGTTATTCCTTTTGGCCCTGAAACCGTACTGGCCAACATCAATGCCGGCTTGCTGTATGTCATGGCCATTACCTCACTGGGTGTTTATGGCGTTATTATCGCGGGCTGGTCATCCAACTCCAAATATCCGTTTTTGGGTGCCATGCGTGCTTCGGCACAAATGATTTCCTATGAACTGGGTATGGGTGTCGTGCTGGTTACCGTGCTGCTGGTATCAGGTACTTTAAACATGAATGGTATCGTGCAGGGTCAATTAAGTGGCTGGTTTGCCGATCGTGGCCTGACTTTCCTGTCATGGAACTGGTTGCCCCTGTTGCCCCTGTTTGTGGTGTATGTGATTTCAACGGTTGCCGAAACCTGCCGTCATCCCTTTGACGTGGTCGAGGGTGAGTCTGAAATTGTGGCCGGTCACATGGTGGAATACTCTGGTATGGGTTTTGCCATGTTCTTCCTGGCTGAGTATGCCAACATGATTCTGTTGTCAGCCATGGCTTCCATCATGTTCCTGGGCGGCTGGTCATCTCCGCTGGATTTCGCTCCGTTTACCTGGGTGCCAGGCTGGTTGTGGCTGGGTCTTAAAACATTCTTTGTCGTGTCTTTCTTTATTTGGTTCCGGGCTTCGTTTCCCCGCTATCGTTATGACCAGATCATGCGTCTGGGCTGGAAGATCTTCCTTCCATTAACGGGTGTATGGTTCCTGATTGTTGCCATCTGGATGCAGACACCGTTCAATATTTGGAAATAGGCTAGAAGAAAATTATGAGTGCTATTAAAGATTTCTTCGGCAGTTTCATGCTGACCGAGATGTTAAAGGGAATGGCCCTGACCGGCAGGTATTTCTTCAAGCGCAAGATTACACTGCGTTATCCTCACGAGAAAACGCCCATGTCTCCACGTTTTCGGGGTTTGCATGCGTTGCGCCGTTATCCCAACGGTGAAGAGCGCTGTATTGCCTGTAAACTGTGCGAGGCCGTGTGTCCTGCGATGGCCATTACTATCGAATCCGAAGAGCGTGACGATGGAACACGTCGCACCACGCGCTACGATATTGACTTAACCAAATGTATCTTCTGCGGTTTTTGTGAAGAAAGCTGTCCGGTGGATTCCATCGTGGAAACCCATATCCACGAATACCACGGTGAGAAACGGGGCGATCTGTATTTCACCAAAGATATGTTGCTTGCAGTAGGTGATAAATATGAATCCGAGATCGCTGCACGTCGTGCAACCGATGCGCCCTACAGATAATCGGCAGGTGAGCAAACTATGACTTTTACTACTGTTTTGTTCTATATATTGGCCGCGATCCTGGTGGTGGCCGGTGCGCGGGTGATTACTTCGCGCAGTCCCGTTACGGCTGTTTTGCATCTGATTCTGTCTTTTGTGACAGCAGCTTTGCTGTGGATTCTGATCGGCGCAGAATTCCTGGGCCTGGTGCTGATTGTGATTTACGTGGGTGCCGTGATGGTCATGTTCCTGTTTGTGGTCATGATGATTGACGTGGTGCCCGAGGCCTTGCGTGCCGGTTTCCGTACTTACCTGCCTTTGGGTCTGGTGGTCGGTGGCATTATGGTTCTGGAAATTGCCTTTGTGCTGGGTACGGTGTACTACGGTTCGGGTGATCCGGTTGCCTTGCCCGATTCCTATAACAACACGCTTGAGCTGGGTGTGGCGATGTACAGCGAGTATTCATTCCCGATTCAGGTGGGTGGACTGGTGCTGTTGGTTGGCATGATTTCAGCCATTGCACTTACCCTGCGTGAACGTCGCAATAGAAAATACGTTGTTGCCAGTGATCAGCTGCATGTCAATGCCGCAGACCGCGTAAGACTTGTCAGCATGAAATCTGAAAAAGAAGAAGCTGCGCCAGTAAAAGAAGGGGATTCAGAATGACGCTAACTTTGGCACATTATCTGATTTTGGGGGCAATCATGTTTGCCCTGGGCGTATTTGGTGTTTTTCTGAATCGCCGTAATCTTATTAGTCTTTTGATGTCCATCGAGCTTATGCTGTTGTCGGTGAATATCAATTTCGTGGCATTTTCCATGTGGAATCCGGGTGCCAATGGCTTGCCCGAAACGTCAGGACAGATCTTCGTGTTCTTTATCCTGACCGTTGCCGCCGCCGAGGCCGCAATCGGCCTGGCTATCCTGGTCCTGTTGTTCCGCAGAATCAATTCCATTAATGTTGACGACGTCGGTCGTTTGAAAGGGTAAGGGGAATTACAGCATGACACCAACATTCTCTAGTGCCTTTTTATTGCTGATCGCGCTGGCGCCGCTCGCAGGTGCCGTGATTACCGGTCTTTTTGGCACAGGATTTTTCGGACGTTCGGTCAGTCGCAAGGGTGCGCACAGCCTGACGATCCTGCTTGTTGCCATTTCTTTCCTTGGCTCGCTTTATACCTTGTATGAAGTAGCCGTTAACGGTGCTTATTATGACCAGGCCATTTATACCTGGACCCTGGTTGGCACCAAGGTGTTTGAAGTCGGCTTCCTGATTGACCCGTTAACCGCCCTGATGATGGTGGTGGTCACTTCCGTTTCGCTTATGGTGCATATTTATACCATTGGCTATATGGTTGATGATCCGGGTTACCAGCGCTTCTTTTCCTACATCTCATTGTTTACTTTCTCAATGCTGATGCTGGTCATGTCCAACAATATGCTGCAGCTGTTCTTTGGCTGGGAAGCAGTGGGCCTGGTTTCTTACCTGCTGATCGGTTTCTGGTTTACCCGTGACACCGCCATTTTCGCCAACATGAAAGCGTTCATCATGAACCGTGTGGGTGACTTCGGTTTTGTATTGGGTATCGGCCTGTTGTTTGCCTATACCGGTTCCATGCGTTATTCGGAAATTTTCGCTCAGGCAGACTCCCTGGATGCCCTGATTTTCCCGGGTACCGACTGGAAACTGCTCACGGTTGCCTGCATCTGCCTGTTCATTGGTGCAATGGGTAAATCCGCCCAGGTGCCTTTGCATTCCTGGCTGCCCGACTCCATGGAAGGTCCTACCCCCATTTCCGCCCTGATTCACGCGGCGACCATGGTGACGGCCGGTATCTTTATGGTTGCCCGGTTTTCTCCCTTGTTCGAGCTGTCTTCAACCGCCTTGTCATTCATTATCGTGATCGGCAGTATCGGTGCGCTGTTCCTGGGTATCCTGGGTATCATCCAAACCGATATCAAGCGTGTGGTGGCTTACTCGACCCTGTCACAGCTGGGTTACATGACCGTGGCATTGGGTGCGTCAGCCTATCCCGTGGCTATTTTCCACTTGATGACACACGCCTTTTTCAAGGCCCTGTTATTCCTTGGCGCTGGTTCTGTCATTATCGGCATGCACCATGACCAGGATATCCGTAACATGGGTGGGCTGCGTAAATACATGCCCATCACCTGGATTACTTTCCTGATTGGTACGCTGTCACTGGTCGGTACCCCGTTTTTCTCCGGTTTCTACTCTAAAGAGAACGTGATTGAAGCGGCTGGTCTGGCCAATGTCTGGGGCGCCAATTTTGCTTACTGGTCTACGCTCATCGGTGTGTTTGTCACTTCACTGTATTCATTCCGTCTTTATTTCCTGGTTTTCCATGGAAAAGAGCGTTTCAATACCAAGCCTGCACATGGCAAGAAACATGATGATCATGGTCATCACGGTGGCGTTCCACACGAATCGCCATGGGTGGTTACCTTGCCGCTGATCCTGTTGGCGGTCCCATCCATCTTTGTCGGTGCCTGGGCTATTGATCCAATGCTGTTCAAAGGCTTCTTTGGTGATGCCATCGTGATTTCCCCTGACCATCCCGCCATGGCGGAATTGGCCAGTCATTTCCACGGTTGGCTTGCCTATGGCCTGCATGCTTTCCAAACAGCTCCGTTCTGGCTGATGATTGCCGGTCTGGTGACTGCCTGGTATTGCTATATCGTTAATCCCAAGCTTCCAGCCAAGGTGTATCAGGCATTTTCCGGTATCAACCGTATTCTGGAAAACAAATATTATGCTGACTGGTTCAATGAAAACGTGATTGCCCGTGCCGTTCGTGGCCTGGGTGGCGTTTTCTGGAAAGTGGGTGATAAAGGTATTATTGATGGCGCAATTATTGGTGGAAGTACAAGGCTGGTAGGCTGGATTGCCGCCGTCAGCCGCTACTTGCAGTCCGGCTATATCTATCACTACGCGTTTGCGATGATTGCTGGCGTGATTGCATTAATTACTTTCTTTGTGCTGGTAAACTAAGATGGGCGAAATGACTACTACTATTCCTTGGCTTTCCTTGTCGATATTCGTGCCAATTATTGCGGGTATACTGGTGTTGATCTTCGGTCGAGATGACCGGGCCGACTATACTCGCAAGATGGCTCTGGTTGGCGCTATCGTCAGTTTTCTGGTTACCCTGCCCATTTATTTCGGGTTCGATTCATCAACGGCCAATATGCAGTTCGTTGAGAATATTTCCTGGATTGCGGCATTCAACGCTTCCTACCATTTGGGGGTTGACGGCATTTCCATCTGGTTTGTGCTGTTAACCGCTTTCATCACTATCATTGTGGTGCTGGCCGGCTGGGAAGTCATTACCAATCGTGTTGCCCAATACATGGCTGCCTTCCTGATTTTGTCAGGTCTTATGGTGGGCGTGTTTGTGGCGCTTGACGGTTTGCTGTTCTACGTGTTCTTTGAGGCAACCCTGATACCGATGTATATCATTATCGGTGTCTGGGGTGGCCCCAACCGCGTTTATGCCGCCTTCAAGTTTTTCCTGTATACCTTGCTGGGTTCACTGCTTACTTTGGTTGCGTTTATCTATCTGTATACCGTTACCGGTACCTTTGATATCGCCGCCTGGCAGGCTGCCAAACTGGGTTATACACCACAGGTATTGATCTTTATCGCTTTGTTTGCCGCTTTTGCCGTGAAGGTACCCATGTGGCCGGTTCATACCTGGTTGCCCGATGCCCACGTTGAAGCACCTACCGGTGGTTCTATCGTACTGGCGGCCATCATGCTGAAGCTGGGTGCCTACGGCTTCCTGCGCTTTTCCTTGCCGATTGCCCCTGATGCCTCACAAAGCCTGGCCGGCATCATGATAGCCCTGTCCCTGATTGCGGTTATCTATATTGGTCTGGTGGCGATTGTTCAGGATGACATGAAAAAACTGGTGGCTTACTCATCGGTTGCTCACATGGGTTTTGTCACACTGGGCTTTTTCATGTTCAACGTGACCGGTCTTGAAGGTGCTGTGGTTCAGATGATTTCCCACGGTTTCGTTTCTGGTGCCATGTTCATGTGTATCGGGGTGCTGTATGACCGCGTACACAGTCGCCAGATTTCCGATTACGGTGGCGTGGTCAATGTAATGCCCAAATTCGTGACCTTCTTTGTGCTGTTTTCCATGGCGAATGCCGGCCTGCCAGCCACCAGCGGTTTTATCGGCGAATTCCTGGTTATCCTGGGTGCCGTCGAATTCAACTTCTGGATTGGTTTGCTGACTGCAACCGCTTTATTATGGGGTGCATCGTATTCCCTCTGGATGGTCAAACGTGTGGCTTATGGCGAAATCAAACATGACCATGTCCGTGAATTGAAAGACATCAATTGCCGCGAATTCCTGATTCTGGGCTTGCTGGCTGTTTTTGTGCTGTACATGGGTATTCATCCGAAACCCTTCACCGATGTGATGCACGTTTCTCTCCAACAATTGTTGGAGCATGTTGCAATTTCTAAACTGTAAGTCTGGACAATGATGGAAAATCAATTTAATTTTGCACTCGCCTTGCCGGAGATTACATTAAGTGTCCTGGCAACGCTGATCCTGCTGGTGGATGTGTTCATTCCTTCCAAAAACAGGTCACTTACCTACGTTCTCTCGCTGGGCGCACTGGTCATTGTCACTTTGGTGTCACTGTACCAGTGGAATGCCGGTGTCGCTGGCCAAACTTTCTATGGTCACTACGTTACCGATCCTCTTGCGCACCTTCTGAAAGTGGCGTCATACCTGGCAGTCATGGTGACACTGATTTACAGCCGTCAATACGTGATTGATCGTGACATGGTCAAGGGAGGAGAGCTTTATTCCTTGACCCTGTTTGCCCTGGTCGGTCAGATGGTCATGATTTCAGCATCCAGCATGCTTACCATTTATCTGGGTCTGGAGTTGATGTCATTGGCTCTGTATGCACTGGTTGCCGTTCGTCGTGATTCACTGGTTGCGGTTGAGTCAGCCATGAAATATTTCGTGCTGGGTTCACTGGCCTCCGGTTTCATGCTGTATGGTATTTCCATGGTTTACGGTGCCACCGGTCATATCGACCTGGCAGGTGTTGCCGAGGTGATCAAGTCCGGTAATGTCAGCTATATGGCCATGGTACTGGGTACGGTGTTTGTGGTTTGCGGCCTGGCGTTCAAGCTGGGTGCCGTGCCTTTCCACATGTGGCTCCCTGACGTGTACATGGGTGCGCCTACCGCGATCACCTTGACTATTGGTGCTGCCCCCAAACTGGCTGCACTGGCCATGGTGTTGCGCTTCCTGATTGAGGGTCTGCACGGCCTGGCCGAAAGCTGGCAACAAATGCTGGTGATCCTGGCTGTATTGTCATTGGCTATCGGTAACCTGACTGCCATCATGCAAACCAACTTCAAGCGTATGCTGGCTTACTCCACCATTTCGCACGTGGGTTTTGTGCTGCTTGGGCTGCTGTCTGGCGTGAATGCCAACGGTACCCTGGCGATTGGTGCTTACGGTTCAGCCGTGTTTTACATGATTACCTATGTGTTGACCACGCTGGCCAGCTTTGGCATTATCCTGCTACTTAGCCGTCAGGGTTTTGAGTGCGAGGAAATCAGTGACCTGAAAGGTCTTAATCGCCGCAGTCCAATGATGGCATTCGGGGTTCTTGTCCTGATGTTCTCATTGGCTGGTATTCCCCCGCTGGTTGGTTTCTATGCGAAACTGGTTGTCCTGCAGGCAGCGATTGCCGCCGGTTACCTGTCTCTGTCCATTATTGCCATTCTGTTCTCGTTAATTGGTGCGTTCTACTACCTGCGCGTGGTCAAGGTCATGTACTTTGACGAACCGGCAGCCGATGCACCGGTTATTGGCAACCAACTGTCTTTCCGTAGTGGTGTCATGTCTGTCAACGTATTGCTTATTATCCTGTTGGGCATCTTGCCTGGCGGTTTAATGACATTGTGTGTGCAGGTGATTGACGCCTCACTGAAATTCTAGGGTTCTGCATATGTTTCCTGCTTCTGCCATTTGGTTACTGATTCTTCTGGCTTTTGCCACGGCATTGTTGCCATTTCTGACTGAAAGGGCGTTTGCTTTCGTGCCGTGGAAGCAGCAGGGTGAACCTGATAAAAATGGCCTGTTTTATTTCTTGCGGGCCTTGTTGGCTTATGTGGCGGTAGGGGCGGGTTGTTATTTGCTGTCACGGCCTGCTTCTGATACCCTGATGCTGGCGGTGGGTGTGGCCTTGATAGTGGGTGGTGTTTATCTGCCAGGGCAGGTAATGGCCCAAAGTCTTAAAGTCAAAACCTTTGTAAACCGGCTTATTGAAGTGACCGTGTTTTTCTTTGTGGTTGCTGCCGTGGGTTTTGCACTAGAGGCTTACTATACCAATCCGATTGCCCAGGGTTGGGAGTTCTGGGCCATTTTTGCCTGTTTGTATGTCGTGATGGCCTATCCGGGATTTGTGTTCCGGCATTTATTGCGGCACCCCAAAAAACACGTTTAAGATTGTGATATACGGAAGTATTTCATGAAAAAGCCTGGTTATGCAAATAGCCAGGCTTTTTTAGTACAAAACGGAACTGGCCGTGTACCCTATCATAATAATTAGGGTGAGGCCAAAGCCAGGATTTTGGGTTTGTGATGAAACGGGATAGGCTGGGGTAGTGGCTTCGGCTTCGTTATAAAGCGGGGTATTGCCCCTATTGGTGTTGCTCCAACCGCCCTGCGGGCAGAATCGCACCCCCAATAGGGGGGCAATACCCCTTATACCTGTTTAAGGAAACCAGCGTATAACGAGGTGCTTCAGGCATCCTGTTTAAAATAATTCAGCACCGCATCCAGCCCCGAATAATTAATGCTGAAAGCCGCCTGTGCCTGCACCACCGGTTTTGCCCGGTAAGCCACTGAATAAGCCGCATGGCCCATCATAATCAGGTCATTCGCACCATCACCCATGGCAATGCATTGCTCGGGCAGGGCATTTTCTTTTTCTGCCAGCGCTTTCAGGAAATTTGCCTTGGCCTGGCCATCTACAATATCTCCCAGCACGTGGCCGGTTAACACACCGTTTTCAATCTCCAGCGTATTGGCATGAATCTCATCAAGCCCCAACCGTGCCTGCAGCCTTTCGGTAAAGAATGTAAAGCCGCCGGACACCAGCAATACTTTCAGGCCGGCCGCTTGTGCACCCTGGACCAGTTTTTCCGCGCCGGGATTCAGGCGCAAGCGTTCTTCATACACTTTTTCAAGCGCACTGGCCGGTACGCCTTCGAGCAAGGCCACCCGACGACGCAGGCTTTCTGAAAAATCCTTGATTTCACCCCGCATGGCTGCTTCGGTAATGGCCGACACCTGTTGCTTGCGTCCGGCCATATCGGCAATTTCGTCAATGCACTCAATGTTAATCAAGGTAGAGTCCATATCCATGGCCAGCACTTTCATCTTGGTAAGAGGTTTGTAATCATTGATGAAAGCCGTATCCACCCGGTTGGCGGCTGCCCATTGCATGATTTCTTCACGGCTGGCGGGATCCACGTCGATCAGGCGGGCAGCGCAGCTGTTGATGTGATGAATGCCATTGGCGCTTGAAATGGCGGCAGCATGTTCAATCAGGTTGCCAAGAATGCTTGAAGTTTGCAGGATAAGGTGTGTGGTCATGGTTTGGATTAAAATAAATTGGTTTATGCTTGAGTGATTTTAAGTGTAAACAAACAGTCAGTATAGGGATTTCAGCAGCTGGCGTACCGCATTCATGCGCTGGTTGATATCGGGCATTTTAGCCAGTTCCATGCGCAGTTTGTCGGCACCGCTAAAGCGGATGTGTTTTTGTTTCTGCACCAGCTCTATCATGCGCAGGGGGTCTATATTGGCTTTGGGGCCAAAATGCAGCATGGCCTGTTCATCGCTGATATCAAGGCGGATAATGCCCAGCGGTTCGGCCAGAATACGCAGCCTGTGGGTGGTGATCAGCATGACGGCCGGTTCGGGCAGTTTGCCAAAACGGTCGATCAATTCTTCCTGTATGCTCAGTAGCTCGTCTTCGTTTTTGGCGTGTGACAGGCGTTTGTAAATCGCCAGGCGGGCATGGACATCGCCACAGTAATCCGAAGGCAGCAGGGCGGAAGTATGCAGCTTGACTTCACAGACGGGGGCAAAAGGCGACTCCAGATCGGGTTCTTCACCGGCTTTCAGGGCGCGTACCGCCTCGTTCAGCATGTCGGTGTACATGGAAAAACCGATTTCATGGATATTGCCCGATTGTGATTCGCCCAGCACTTCGCCGGTACCTCGGATTTCCAGGTCGTGCATGGCCAGGAAAAAGCCCGAGCCCAGTTCTTCCATGGATTGGATTGCTTCAAGGCGTTTTTTGGCATTGTTGGTAATCGCATCCTCGCCCGGCGTTAACAGGTAGGCATAGGCCTGATGGTGTGAGCGGCCAACCCGGCCACGCAACTGGTGCAGCTGGGCCAGACCCAGGCGGTCGGCACGATGGATAATAATTGTGTTGGCGCTGGGCACGTCAATCCCGGTTTCAATAATGGTGGTGCACAGCAGCACATTGAAACGCTGCTGGTAGAAGCCTTTCATGACGTCTTCCAGTTCTCGCTCGGGCATTTGGCCATGGGCCACGGCAATGCGTGCCTCGGGCACCAGCTCTTGCAGACGTGCCTTGCGGTTGTTGATGGTTTCCACTTCATTATGCAGGAAGTAAACCTGTCCGCCACGCTTGAGTTCACGCAGCACGGCCTCGCGAATGGTGCTGCCGTCTTCACGGCGCACAAAAGTTTTAATGGCCAGCCGTTTTTGCGGGGCGGTGGCAATCACTGAAAAATCACGGATGCCTTCCAGTGACATGCCCAGGGTACGCGGAATCGGGGTGGCGGTCAGGGTTAACACATCGACTTCGGCGCGCAGGGCTTTCAGGGCCTCTTTCTGGCGCACGCCAAAGCGGTGTTCTTCATCAATAATCACCAGGCCCAGCTCCTTGAACTGGACGTCTTTGGAAAGGATTTTATGGGTGCCAATGACGATGTCCACCGTGCCTTTGGCAATGCCTTCTATGGTGGCTGCCACTTCTTTGCCAGACCTGAAACGTGACAGTTCGGCCACGTTCACAGGCCAGTCGGCAAAGCGGTCGGCGAAGGTTTGGGCGTGTTGTTCGGCCAGCAGGGTGGTGGGGCATAGCAAGGCCACCTGTTTGCCATTGGCCACACTCAGGAAGGCAGCGCGCAGGGCCACTTCGGTTTTGCCAAAACCCACATCACCGCACACCAGCCGGTCCATGGGTTTGCCTGAAGTCATGTCATTGATGACGGCCTCAATGGCAGCGGCCTGATCAGCGGTTTCCTCAAAACCGAAGCCTTCCACAAAACTTTGGTAATCGCTAAAGGGCAGCTTGAAGGAATAACCCTGGCGTGCGGCCCGCAGGGCATACAGGTTAAGCAGTTCGGCAGCGGCATCGCGGATTTGTTTGGCGGCTTTTTTACGGGCCTTGTCCCACTGGCCCGAGCCCAGCTGGTGCAGGGGGGCCTGTTCGGGGTCGGCACCGCTGTAACGGGCAATGACATGCAATTGTGAAACCGGTACGTACAGGGTGCTTTTATTGGCATATTCCAGGTGTAACAGTTCGACGTTGCCTTCGCCCAGGTCCATATTGACCAGGCCATGATAGCGGCCAATGCCGTACTGGACATGCACCACCGGGTCGCCTTCGCGCAGTTCGGACAGGTCGCGCACCATGGCGTCCACATCGCTGCTGCGTTCCTGCTGCCTGCGGCGGCGTTGGGTGTAAGTGGCCGTGCCGGGGTACAGGTCGTTTTCGGTGAGCAGGACAAAGTTAAGGTGCTTGACCAGAAAGCCGGTATTGATGGGAGCCACCACCATGCCGAAAGCGGACTCGGATCCGATAAATTCGTGAATGGTTTCCTGGCTGGTGGCGGGTGTCAGCATGTGCTCCTGCAACATTTGCAGCAGGGTTTCGCGACGGCCGGCCGAATCGGCGCACAGTAAAATTTTATGTTGTCCGCGTGCGACCATTTCCTGCAACTTGGCAAAGGGGTGTTCGGCACGACGGGCAACGGCTACATCGGGTGCGGGGATGATTTCTTCCGAGGCCTGTTTGCTGTCCAGGTGAAGGCGGGCGAAATTTTTGAACTGGTTGTAAATTTGTTCTCGTGACAGGAACAGCTGTTCGGGCGGCAACACGGGCCGTTCGCGGTCTGATTTGATGAAGTTGTAGCGACTGTGGGTGTCACTGTGAAAGCGTGCAATTGCATCTTCCAGATCACCCAGGGTGACCGTGATGGTTTCAGGCTTCAAGTAATTGAACAGGGTGGCGGTTTCATCAAAAAACAGCGGCAGGTAGTATTCGATGCCGGCAAAGGCAATGCCGTTACCCACGTCTTTATAGGGCAGACAGCGGGACGGGTCGCCCTCAAATACTTCCCGAAAGCGCGAACGGAACCGGGTGCGGGCTTCTTCATCCATGGGAAACTCACGGCCGGGCAAGAGCTGGATTTCATTGACCGGGTACAGGCTGCGCTGGGTGTCGATATCAAAACTGCGGATGGAGTCTATTTCATCATCGAAAAGATCGATCCGGTAAGGCACCACCGAACCCATGGGGAACAGGTCAATCAAGCTGCCGCGGATGCAGAACTCACCGGCGGTGGTTACCTGGGTTACATGGGTGTAGTTGGCCAGGATGAGTTGTTCACGCAGGGCTGACTCATTAACGCGATCGCCTTTTTTGAATGAAAAGGTGTAGGCAGCCAGAAAAGAGGGGGGCGGTAGCCGGTACAGGGCCGTGGTGACCGGTACGGTAAGGATGTCCACCTCTTCAAGCATGAGGGCATGCAGGGTTTTCAGGCGTGCGGAAATAAGGTCCTGGTGGGGTGAAAAGCCGTCATAGGGCAGGGTTTCCCAATCGGGGAGCTGGCGTGCCTTGACTTGCGGGTTGAAACGTTTGGTTTCTTCGGCCAGCCGCTGCGCCTGCAAGGGGTCGGCACACAGCACAACAATGGTTTTTCGGGTGGCCTGGGCCAGTTCAGCCAATAGCCAGGCATCTCCCGAACCGGCCGGGCAGGGATGGTTGAATCGTTGGCCGGGCTTCAGGCTGGAAAGCAGTTTGGGTATTGAAGGTAAAGACACAGCAGTCGGAAAGTGGGGGATTCAAAGGGTCTATTTTAACAGCGATGTGGGGTGCTTTTAAGACCTGCACAGTTCTTGGATACTTTTGACCCGGTGTCATGTGTGGCAAGTTGGGCAGCCTGGGCGGGCGGGTCTTTGCCTGCCGGTTTTAACCGTATTCAGGGCCGCTGTCATGCAGGCGGCCTCGCGTGTGCAATAATGCTGTTTTTGTGTATTGACGGGATTTCCCGGTATTGAAGCATGATGAATGAAAAAATAATCGCCCTGATTCCTGCCGGTGGTGTTGGTGCACGTGCACAAGGTAGCGGCCATTCGGGCCCCAAACAGTATCGTGTGATTAATGGCGTGCCCATGCTGGTGCATACGGTTAAGGCTTTGTTAAGCCATGCCGGTATTGACCGGGTGCATATTGGCGTGGCACCGGGTGATGCCTATATTGCCGCTTGTGTCATGCCAGAACCGGCACGGGTCAGCATTCATCATAGTGGTGGTGCCAGCCGGGCCGATACGGTGCTGAATACCTTGTTGGTCAGCCAGGCGGCCGATCACGATTGGGTGCTGGTGCACGATGCGGCCCGTCCGGGTTTGCGTGCCGATTCCCTGGCGGCGCTGATTCAAACCTGTCTGTTGCATGACCGGGGCGGTATTCTGGCAACGCCCGTTCCGGATACGGTTAAAAGGGCGGTGGTGGATAATGGTTTGGAGGTGATCGAAAGCACGGTGCCGCGTGACGGCCTGTGGCTGGCGCAAACACCGCAGATGTTCAGGGCCGGGCCTTTGCGCGATGCCTTGCAAAAGGCCAGGGCGCAGGGGTTTGAGGTAACGGACGAGGCTTCGGCCATGGAATTTTGCGGGTATGCCCCTTTGCTGGTTAAGGGAAGTATCGAGAACCTGAAGGTGACCTGGCCGGCTGATTTTGACATGATGGCGCATTGGCTATAATGCCTGACAGGCGAGCGTCTTTATTGACGGTGCCGCTTGCCGGGGCGTGTTTGAATCAGGTCTGGTGAAGTGGTCTGAGGCTTGAAAAAAAAGTTTGGATGTAAAGTAAAGAATTGAACAGGAAAAGAAATGACAGTACCTTTCAGAGTAGGTCAGGGGTTTGACGTGCATGCACTGGTTGAGGGCCGGCCTTTGATTTTGGGTGGTGTAACCATATCGCACACGCACGGGCTTAAGGGGCATTCTGATGCGGATGCCCTGTTGCACGCAATTACCGATGCCTTGCTGGGGGCAGCGGGCCTGGGTGATATTGGCCGGCATTTTCCCGATACCGATCCGGCATATAAGGGGGCGGACAGTCGTGTGTTGCTAAGGGCGGCCTATGCGAAAGTACGGGAATCGGGTTGGCAGGCAGTAAACGTGGATGCCACGATTCACGCCCAGGCACCCAGGATCATGCCGCATGCACCGGCCATGGTAGCCAATATTGCCAGTGATTTGGGCTTGCCGGAAGATTGTGTGAATGTGAAAGGCAAAACCAATGAGCATTTGGGATATTTGGGCCGGAAAGAGGGGATTGCGGCAACGGTGGTGGTGTTGCTGGCGAAGGGGTGATCTTGCCGTCCTCGTTTCCACGCTCCTGCGTGGTATTTACTCGTTCCCACGCTCCTGCGTGGTAACGCCCACGGGTTATGCATTCCCACGCAGGAGCGTGGGAACGAGTAATTCAGGCGATTCAAGTAGCAAATTCAGGCGATTGCCGCCTGAGCGCCGTAAAAATCGCCGTCCTTCAGGGCGGCGGCGATGTCAAAGTGTGCTTCCGCCGGTTTCACGGCCGCAGGGGCAGAGTTCGTCGGTTTGCAGGCCGTCCAGAATACGCAGGACTTCTTCCGGGTTGCGCCCAACATTCAGGTTGTTCACTGAGACATGCTGGATGATGTTGTCGGGGTCGACAATAAAGGTGGCGCGCAGGGCAACACCGGCCGATTTGTCACGGATGCCCAGTTGGTCTATTAATGAACCGGTAGAGTCGGCGAATGAATAATGGCCCAGTTTGTCCAGTTCGGCATTTTCGCGGCGCCAGGCCAATTTGCAAAATTCGTTATCAACCGAGCCGCCCATGAGAACCGCGTCACGGTTGGCAAATTCCTGTACCAGATTGTTGAAACCGACAATTTCGGTGGGGCAGACGTAGGTGAAGTCTTTAGGGTAAAAATAGATGATTTTCCATTTTCCCGGGAAAGAGCTTTCTGTAATGTCTTCGAAGGCGGAAACACCGTTTTCTTCGGGTGTATTGAAGCCAGGCTTGACGCCGATTACTTTAAACGCTTCCAGTTTGTCACCAATGGTTTTCATGTTTTTTTTCCTTATTTCTCAAGGTTTCCAGATCCGGATCAGTATAACGCTAACGCTTTCAGATGTCTGCCTGATTGTTTGTCTGTTTGGCTTTGGGTATCTCAATGTGGCCGGTAAGGCCTGTGGGTTTGTTGGGCAAGAGCCGTAGCGAGCCGCCGACGTGCTTGAGCAGCCGTTCGACAATCGAAAGACCAAGGCCTGCACCGCTCACGCCGGTACGGGCAACCTCGCCACGGGAAAAGGGGCGGAGCAGGCGCTCTATGTCTTTGCTCTGGATGCCAGGTCCCTGGTCGCTGATATCAATATGAATCAGGGAGCCGGTTTCCCGGGCAGTAACGGTGATATGGACGACACCGTCAGCGGATTTGCCGTAACGGCGGGCATTTTCGATCAGGTTGCTGACGATGCGCTTGAGATTCAATTCGCCGATTTTGGCGTAGAGTCCCGGGGCTATACTGAAATCCAGTGTGCCGGACAGGGATTCGGTATAGTTCTTTTCGCGTCGACAAAGCATGGTCAGCACTTCTGATACATCAATGGCGGTATCGGGAATGGCACCGGCCGGTCGGGCATACTCCATGAGCTGGCCAATACTGTGATCAATCTGGGCCAGGTCTCCGTCAATGGCGGCACGGGCGTCATCACTGACATTGCTCAGTTCAATTTCCAGTCGCATGCGTGCCAATGGCGTGCGCAGGTCATGGGAAATGCCTGCCAGCATCAGTTCCTTATCGGCTTCGATCTGGCGCAGGTCACGGGCCATGCGATTGAAGGCCTGGTTAAGGTCGCGGATTTCCAGCGGGCCCTCATTGGTGGGAAGGGGGGCCGGGTTTTCACCACGGGCTACCTGCTGCACGGCTTTGGACAGACGCGAAAGGGGGATGTTGACAAACCGGACACTAATGGCGGCACCGGTTACCGCCAATATAAGGGCAATAATCCCCCAGCCCAGCCATTCATTGATCAGGGATACTTTGGAATTGTCATTTTTGAGTAAAAGCCAGTACAGGTCATCATTGGTCATAAAGCTGATCCAGATGCCTGGCTCGCCGTTCATGTTGGCGGCTACCAGGGTGTTGGGATCTTTGGTTTCCAGCCTGATATGCTGAATGAAGGTGTTCCAGAAAAAGGTGTTGGGCAAGGCAATGATGGTGTCGTCGAGCTGGCGGGGAAAAAACTGGATATCACTGTCAGTGGCCAGGTCGATTACCAGGGCGTTACGTTCTGAGGAAGGAACGTACAGCAGGGATTTTTGTGTGATTTTGAGGGCAGTCACGACCCGTTGGGCCAATTGAATGGCACGGGGCTCTTCCTGCATACTGAAAAAAACGGCCAGCCAGGTGCCCAGACTGACAATCAGCAAGGCGGCCAGCAGTAAAAAAGACCGGCTGAATAAACTCAGCCGGGCCTTGAATAACGTTTTGTGAAGTAAACCTTTTAAGTGGTTTTTATCTTCCAGCATTTAGCATAAGAGGAATCAGTTTCCGCCATCGGGTACGAAAACATAACCCAGTCCCCATACGGTTTGAATGAAAACCGGCTTGGCAGGATTGGGTTCGATTAACTTGCGAAGACGGGAAATCTGAACATCCAGGCTTCGGTCAAAGGCTTCGTATTCGCGTCCGCGTGCCAGTTCCATGAGTTTGTCACGGGACAGGGGTACTTTAGGGTGACGCGCAAATACTTTAAGTACCGAGAATTCGCCCGTGGTGATGGGGATGACCTCATCGTTTTTGCTCAGGGTGCGGGTTGACAGGTTCAGGGTGTAAGGACCAAAAATAATGGATTCATTTTCCTGGCTGGGTGCCCCCGGGTGTTCATCGGAGCCGCGACGGCGCAAAATGGCATTGACCCTGGCCAGCAGTTCGCGGGGGTTGAAGGGTTTGGACAGGTAGTCGTCGGCACCCATTTCAAGACCAAGGATGCGGTCGATTTCTTCCGCTTTGGCCGTTAGCATGATAATGGGGGTGTTGTCACCGGCGCCACGCAGGCGACGGCATATTGACAGGCCATCTTCGCCTGGCAGCATGAGGTCAAGGACCAGCAGGTCGAAGTGTTCGCGTTGCCAGAGTTTGGACATTTCTTTGCCATCTTCGGCGACAAAAACATTGAACCCTTGTTCAGACAGGTAGCGACGCAGTAGATCACGCAGGCGTTGATCGTCGTCTACAACCAGTATTTTTCGAGGTGAAGTTTGATTTTGAGTATTCATACCGGAAATGTAACAGCCTTCAAAAAGGTTAACTAGGGGGTTTCACAACATGTTACACAAAAAAAGTCCGGATAATTGTGATTCTTGTGTAACGGATATTTGTGCCTGTAATAAACAAGATCCATTTGTTTGCATGAGATTGAACCAAATTTTGCAGATACGGAACTTTAAACCATTAAAATGCTATTTTATGATGGGTAATGCACCATGATTGGTGAAATAAAACAAATTTAAAAGAGATTTTCTCAAAATATTTGCGTTAAATCGGGTTTGGTGTGTTTTTGTTTTCTTAGGTGCACCCTGGCATTTTGTAACAAATAAGGTTTGTTGCATATCGGTATATACGATAGTTTCTTGAATTTTTTTATGACGAATATTAATTTGATTGGCATTGAAACCTCGGGCTCCAGCTCCAGTGTGGCCTTGCTATGCGCCAATGCCCAAGGCAATGCCAGGGTAATGCTCCGTCACAATGCTCTTGGCCAGCAGCATGCGGAGCGTTTGTTGCCCATGCTTGATGAGTTGCTGGAAGAGGCCGGTTTGCAGAAAAACGATATCCATGGCATCGCTTTCGGGCAGGGGCCGGGCGGGTTTACCGGTTTGCGTATCGCCTGTGGTGCTGCACAGGGGCTGGGTTTTGGTCTTGGGGTGCCGGTTTATCCGGTCACTTCATTGCGTGCCACTGCCGAGCTGGCGCGTGCGCAGGCCGATGGCCTTTATTATATTGTCAGTGTGCTTGATGCCCGCATGCATGAGGTTTTCATGGCGGTTTACTGTCAGGATGCCAATCATCCCGATCAGCTGGAAACCGTCCAGGGGCCGTGCCTGATTGCGGCCGATCAGGTTTTTTTCTGGCTGGAAAGCCGGCGGCCTGAATGGGAGCGTCATGCAGGCCGGCCGATCCGTTTCTTGCTGGCCGGTAACGCCTTGGCCGCTTATCCCGATCTGTTGCAGGGACATGAGGGTATTGTTTATGGGCCTTCTGGCTGGGCAGAGGCCGATACGATTGTGCGGCTGGCCCTGCCTGCCTGGCATGACAAGTTGTTTATCCAGGCCGATCACGCCAGTCCGCTGTATGTCCGTGACAAGGTGGCATTTACCACCCAAGAGCGTGAGCAGGGGGCAGGTGGCAATCCCAAGGCAGGCTTGCCGTCCGTTAACAGTAGCCAGGCTTTGCCTGAACAGCCAGGCCCGTTGCCCGCAGATGATTATCTTGTCCTGGCCATGGATGAGTCGCATATTGATGCGGTATTGGCGATTGAACAGGCTGTGCAGGAAAACCCCTGGACCGTAGGTAATTTCCGGGACGCGCTGAAAGCCAATTATCCGGGCTGGGTCGTTACAGACAGGCAAAATACCGTTCTGGGGTTTGCCATGCAAATGTTGGCGCCTGATGTCTCCCATTTGCTGTTAATTGGCGTTAAACCCGGTTTTCAGGGGCAGGGGCTGGGTACCCGTTTATTGGCTTTTACCGAGAATCGTCTCAAAGAGGCGGGACTGGATATGCAGGTGCTTGAAGTGCGACCGTCAAACCGTCAGGCGCGGGCTTTTTATGAGCGGCATCATTATGTGCAAATCGGGGTGCGTAAGGGGTATTATGCGGGTAATAATGGTGAAAGTGAAGATGCGCTGGTCATGCAAAAGCATGTGGCATAATGGCTCATGGTATCCAATAATTTAATCCCTCCGATTCCGGTTCGGCCCAATATAAACGGATTGCAGGCATTGTGGTTGCAAGAGGCTGGCATAGACCGTCTTTGGGGCGAGCCCCTGTTGCCGCTTGGGGGTGGCCGTCAGGGGGCTGTTTCGGCTGTCAAGCCCGGTGTGGCAGGGCCTGGTCATTTGGCAGGGACAAAAGAGTCTGGCCGGCAAGCCGAAGGGCAGGCCTTCACCACTGCCCGTCCGGTGGTTTCACGTTTGCCTTCCCGTCAGGTGCAAAGGCCGGTGCCCGCGCAAACACCACAAGAAGAAACTCCGACCGCCATGGTGCTGCGGCCCGATCTTGGTCAACTTGACTGGCCTGGTCTGCGTGAAAGTGTGGCTAATTGCACCCGTTGCGCCTTAAGTGAGCATCGCAGGCACACAGTTTTTGGCGAAGGTGCGCTGCCTGCCGACTGGTTGTTTGTCGAGGAAGCGCCCGGAGAGCAGGATGACTGGCATGGGCAGCCATTTATGGGCAAAGCGGGAACCTTGTTTGACAATATGCTGAAGGCCCTGGGTTTGCAGCGTGAAACGGTGTTTATCACACCATTGGTCAAATGTCGGCCGGTTGCCAATATTGCGCCTTCAAAAGAAGAAGTGGCCAGTTGCCAGGGTTTTCTGCTGGCGCAGATTGAACGGGTCCGGCCCAAGTGTATCGTGGTTTTCGGGCGTGCCGCCAATCTATTGTTGGGCAGTAATGAAACCATTGAGGCCTTGCGTGCCCAAGACTGTTTTATTAATGATGCAAATGGGCAAAAAATACCTGTAGTCGTAACGTATCACCCCAACCATTTAATGGTTGCGCAAGCTGATAAGGCCAGGGTTTGGCAAGACCTGCAAACAGCCTTGCGGATTGTGCGTTCCTGTTCATAGCCTGCCAACAGGGCAGGTACAAACGGTTTTTCCCTGGCCGGTTTCAGGCCAGGACCCAACGTCATGTACTTTGCTGGGCCCGTCCGTGGCCAATATCACCAATTTCATCGAAGGTATCAGGGCAACGGTTTTTATTGATCAGGCACCAGACAATAATGAATGCCATCAAGATGGCCACAATGGAGCCAAAAATAATAATGATGGTATTGATGTGCATGTCAAAGGCCACCATGGCACCATAGACGGCGACCATGAACAGGATGTTCAGTTGTTCATTGAAGTTTTGTACCGCAATTGAATGCCCGGCAGAAAGCAGGACATGTCCGCGGTGTTGCAGCAGTGCATTCATGGGTACCACAAAGAAGCCGGCCAGGCCACCAATCAGGATGAGGACCAGATAAACGCTCCAGTCACTTTGGGTGATGGTCATGAGCATGACGGCCAGACCCATTATAATGCCGACAGGCAACACGAAAAGGGCTTTGCGTAAAGGGACCTTGCCGGCCAGGACCGAGCCCAGTACGGTGCCAATGGCGGCGACGCCCATTAAATTGGCCGATTGGGCAATAGTAAGGTTTAAATGGTCTTGTCCCCATTGCAAAACCACCAGTTGAAGGGTTGCACCGGCCCCCCAGAACAGGGTGGTCACGGCCAGGGAGATTTGTCCTACCTTGTCTTGCCACAGGATTTTGACGTAGCTGAAGAAAATCTTGCACAGCTTGACAGGGTTTGTTTCCTGTTTGGGGTAAACAAAGTGCGTATTGGGAATGAGCAGGTTGCACAGGGCTGCCAGGATATAAATGGTGGCGATTACCACGATGGCGGCTTCTGCCGGTGTTTTGGCAATGGTGCTGATAAACGGGTTGGCCAGCAGCCAGCCAGACATGGCCGGTTCAGTCAGCTTGCCGCCCAGTACTACTCCCAGAATAATGGAAAGCACGGTAAGGCCTTCTATCCAGCTGTTTCCCTTGACCAGGTCGTTGGGGGGGAGCAGCTCGGTGACAATGCCGTATTTGGCCGGTGAATAAGCGGCAGCGCCAATGCCCACCAAAGCGTATGAAAAACAAACGATATAAGCGTGAAGGGCGTGGTTGTTACCCGAGACAAACTCGAAGCCGAACATGAGCAGACAGCCCGAAATTTTAATGGCATTGGTCACAAACATGACCCTGCCTTTGGGGTAAGAGTCGGAAATGGCACCCACGAAAGCGGCCAGTATCACGTAAGAAAACGCAAAAAACCATTTCATGGCCGGAGTCATCCAGTCTGGTCCGTTTAACTCGGCAATAAGTGCGATTGCGGCAATAAATAAAGCGTTATCGGCAAGCGAAGAGAGTGCTTGCGCGATCATGACGAGATAAAAACCTTTTTTCAACCGAATTCCAATTTTTTGTTTTTTACTGTTTGCTGACCACTTGCACGAAGAAATAAAGTATTGCCATCCGTTTTTTTCGGTTACCGTGAATGTAAAAACGGGCCGGTAAAATTTAGATGTACGGTGACTTTTATTGACTATATTTTGTGTGCGGCTAGGTTATTATATAAGGTTTGAGGCTTCATGCAACGTGTCCGTCATAAAATGCATGAATCCAATTTGATAAAGTATTTCTGTTCATTAACGTGCGTTTAACCCAACTAAAATTATCCGGTTTTAAATCATTTGTCGATCCAACCACCATTCCTGTTCCCAGTCAGCTGGTAGGTGTGGTGGGCCCCAATGGTTGTGGGAAATCCAATATTATTGATGCCGTGCGTTGGGTACTGGGTGAAACCAAGGCCTCCGAGCTGCGTGGCGAGTCCATGCAGGATGTCATTTTCAATGGTTCAGCCAATCGAAAGGCTGCAGGACGGGCTTCTGTCGAACTGGTGTTTGACAACACCGAAGGCCGTGCGATAGGGCAATGGAGCCTTTACGCCGAGATTTCTGTTCGCCGTGTCCTGACCAAAGACGGCACCAGCAGTTATTTCATCAATAACCAGCAGGTACGTCGTCGCGATATTCACGATTTGTTCCTGGGTACCGGTCTGGGTTCCCGGGGCTATGCCATTATTGGGCAGGGCATGATCAATCGTCTTATCGAAGCCAAGCCCGAAGAGCTGCGTGTGTACCTTGAAGAGGCAGCTGGTGTCTCCCGCTATAAAGAGCGACGCCGTGAAACAGAAAATCGTCTGGCTGATACCCGTGAGAACCTGACGCGCGTGGAAGACATCCTGCGTGAGCTTGATACCCAGCTGGGTAAACTCGAGTCACAGGCCGAAGTGGCCACGCAGTATCGCAGCCTGCAGCAAGAGGGCGAGCAGAAACAGCATGTGCTGTGGATGATTCGGGAAGAAAATGCCCGGCAGGACAGGCAACGCAAGGCCGAGGAAAGCGAAAAGGCACAAACCGATCTCGAGGCGGCCCTGGCTCAGTTGCGTTCTACTGAAACAGCGGTGGAGGCGCGACGTCAGGCACATTATCAGGCCAGTGACGCGGTTCATGCGGCCCAAACCGCCATGTATGAAGCCAATACGCAGGTCAGCCGCCTTGAAACAGAAATCAGGCATGTGGCTGATTCACGTAATCGTCTGCACAGTCGCAAGTCACAATTAACAACGCAAATCCAGGAGTGGGAAGCGCAGTACCAGCATTGTGAAGAGCAAATAGCCCTGCTTGAAGAGGAAAGCGCGGTGTCGGCTGAGCGGGCTGAAGAATCACATGCCCGGGTGGAAGAAATGCAGTCGCGCCTGCCCGAACTTGAAAACCGGCTCAGGCAAGCCGCTGCAGAAAGGGAGAGTTTGCGTAGCACCTTGGCCGGTATTGAGCAAAATCTGGCTTTGGTGGGGCAGCAGCAAAGGGAAACCAACCGTCAGCTACAGGCGCTTGAACAGCGTCGCGAAAGGCTGCTTAAGGAAAAAAGTGAAATAGCCCTGCCCGATACCGGCCGTAGTGAACAGTTGGCTGGTGACAGTGCCGCTGCCGCTTTGCAGCTGGAAGAGGCGCAGGCACAGTTGATCAGTCTTGAAGAGCGTCTGCCCGGGCTTGAGGAGGCCCGTCGTCAGGCGCATGAAAACGCCCAAGCCGAAAATGCCAATCTGGCCCGTCTGGAAGCCCGCTTGGCGGCATTGGTAAAACTGCAGGAAGACGTGCAAAAACAGGGAACTTTGGCACCCTGGTTGCAAAAACATGAATTGTCCGGCCTTGGTCGCCTGTGGCAAAAGCTTCAGGTTGAACCGGGCTGGGAAAGTGCGTTTGAATCGGTGTTGCGTGAAAGAATGGCGGCTATCGAAGTCCGTAATCTTGCGCTGACCCGTGCTTTTGACCAGGATGCACCACCCTCACGGCTGGCGTTTTACCAGAAACCGGCGGCTCCCTTGATGGTTCAGCCAGGCGTACAGGGTATGAAGCCCTTGTTGTCTCTGGTGCGCTGTAACGATAATGATCTCAAGACTCTGCTGGCGCAGTGGTTGCGTGGCATTTATGTGGCCGATGACCTGTCCGAAGCTCTGGCCCGCCGTGAGCAGTTGCCAGAGGGTGGCCAGTTTGTGCTGAAAAGTGGCCATGTGGTGGATGCCAATGGGGTTTGTTTTTATGCGGCGGATTCCGAGCAGGCCGGTATGCTGGCCCGTCAGAATGAAATAGAAAACCTGCAGCGGGAAATCAAGGCAGTCCAGCTAATCGCCGACCAGGCCATCAGTGCGGTTGCCCGCAGTGAAAGTGCCTGGAGCCAGGTGTCGCAGGCAATGGTGCCGGCCCGCCAGCGACTGGCAGAGCTAACGCGTCGCAGTCATGACCTGCAACTGGAATACACCCGTTTGCAACAGCAAATCCAGCAATCAGACGAACGCGCCCGCCGCTTGAATGAGGACCTGGCCGATCTGGATATGCAGCGTGAAGAGCTGCATGCTGTCATGGAAACCAGTGAGGCCCGTTTCGAAACGCTGGATATCGAATTGGGAGAAATACAAGGCCGTTATGCCGATGCACAAATGCACGGAGAAGACCTGGCTCAAGAGGTTGAACAGGCCAGACAGACGCTGCGCGATCTTGAACGTTCAGCACAGGAAGCCGAGTTTAGCAAGCGTTCGCTGGCAGCCCGCATTACCGAGCTTGAAAAGAACAGGGATTTGGCCCGTCATCAAAGTGGACAAGCCAGGTTGGAGCTGGATAACCTTGAGCAGGAACTGTTTGATTTCGATGAAGAGGCCATCCGCAGCGGCCTGCAGGAGGCGCTGGAAACCAGGGCAGAAAAAGAAGAGGCCCTGACGCAGGCCCGGATTGAACTGGAAAATATTGCCGCTACATTGCGTAATGCCGATGAGGGGCGGTTGGCCCTTGAGCAGTCCATTGAGCCGCTACGGGCCCGCATCATGCAGTTGCAGCTGGATGAACAGGCGGCCCGGCTGGCGGTTGAACAATTTGCCGATCAGCTGGATCAGCACCAGGTTGACCGTGCTCAGTTGCGGGCCATGCTGGCCGATTTGCCGCCCGATTGGCAAAAAACCGGTTGGCTTCAGTCAGAGGTCCAGAGGATTTCACGGCAAATGGACAGCTTGGGTTCGGTTAACCTGGCTGCGCTTGAAGAATTGGCCGAGGCCCGTAAGCGTAAGGGTTTTCTTGATGCCCAGCATGATGATTTGATCTCGGCTATCGATACGCTGGAAGATGCCATTCGCAAAATTGACCGCGAAACCAGGGATTTGTTGCAGGAAACCTTTAATCAGGTTAATGGTCATTTTGGAGAACTGTTTCCCAAGTTGTTCGGGGGCGGTGAAGCCCGCCTGATCATGACCGGCGAGGAAATCCTGGATGCCGGTGTGCAGGTGATGGCACAGCCTCCGGGCAAACGTAACAGCACGATTCACTTGTTGTCAGGCGGAGAAAAGGCCTTGACCGCAACCGCGCTGGTGTTTGCCCTGTTCAAGCTGAATCCGGCACCGTTCTGCCTGCTTGATGAGGTTGATGCGCCGCTGGATGATGCCAATACCGAACGATACGCAAACCTGGTCAAAAGCATGAGTGACCAGACACAGTTTTTATTTATTTCTCATAATAAAATAGCCATGCAGATGGCCCGGCAATTAATTGGTGTTACGATGCAAGAGCAGGGTGTTTCAAGAATCGTTGCCGTAGATATTGATTCGGCTGTCCAACTGGCCAATGAAGCATGATAATCATAGGGTTAAAAAGATATGAGTAATTTGCAGCTAAGTCTGATCGCACTTGGTGTTGTACTGATTTTATTGGTGTTGCTGTTCAATTGGTGGCAGGAGCAGCGCATCCAGAACAAAATGCGAAACAGGTTCCCCGAGCCGGAGCAAGACCCTTTGTTAAGTGCGGAACCCATCCATACACATACTGGCTCCTTGCGTGAAGAGCCGGCATTTGGCCTGCCAGATGAAGATCCCGCCTTCGAGACCGATGTTGCGGTTGCCTCCATCAAACAGGCCCATGACGAGGAAACGGTTGATGAAGTCTGCGAAGGGGTGATTGACTTGCATTTTGCTTCAGCGATTCCCGGTGCCAGGTTGCTGGCACATATCCAGCCCTATCGTCAGGCAGGCACCAAGTCCATTCGTTATTTTGCCGAAACCGCCGATGGTTATCATCGTGCCCGTCTGCATCCCAACGAGTCTTATATCTCATTGCAAATGGCCGTGGTGCTGGCCAATCGTCAGGGTCCCCTGAATGAAATCGAATGGTCCCAGGCCTTGGTGATGGCCGACAAGCTGGCCCATGTTCTTGATGCAAGCACAGAGAGCCCTGATGCTGATAGCCTGCTTAAACGGGCACAGTCTCTTGATGAGTTGTGTGCCAACCTGGATACGCAGGTTGGACTGACCCTGAAACTCCAGGGTACTCAACCTGTGGCGGCGATTGTATCGATTATCCGTCGCATGAGTTTTGTGGAGTATGGCAATGATTTTGCCTGGTGCAACGAAGATGGCATCCCCCGTTTTCTGTTGTTGCTGGGTAACGAGCCCGGTCAGGGTGTGCGTTCTGCGGGTATTGATCATATCGGTTTGTTGCTCGATGTCCCGCGCAGCCCTGCTGATGAGCACTCATTTGGTCGCATGTTGGGGGTCGCCAAAGAGCTGGCGGTTGCCTTAAAGGCCCAGCTGGTGGATGACTCTGGACGCCCCGTCATGGATGGCGCCGAAGTGGGTATCGATCGCAAGCTTGTGGAGCTTTATGAGGAACTTGACAGGCAGGGTATCCCGGCCGGTTCAAGCCGTGCCTTGCTGGTGTTTTCCTGATCGTTGAAGTATAAAAAATGGTAATCAAGCATGACCCTGAAGCGCTGGCACTGCAGGCGCTTCGCAATGAAATCCGAAAACACGACCAGGCTTATTATGTGCAGGATGCGCCGCTTATTTCTGATGCGCAATACGATGCACTTATGCGCGAACTGCAAAAACTCGAGGCCGCCCATCCAGAATGGATTACTCCCGACTCTCCCACCCAAAGGGTAGGTGGCGCTCCGCTGTCTTCTTTTTCCAGTATCCGGCATGCCGTACCCATGCTGTCTTTGGGTAATGCGTTCGATGAAGCGGATATTGCCGCATTTGACAAACGGGTTACTGATGGTTTGCGTGATGCCGGTCTGCTGGACCTGGCCGATAGGGTTGAGTACAACTGTGAGTTAAAACTTGATGGCCTGGCGATTGGCATTCGCTATGAAAATGGTGTACTGGCCCATGCGGCGACCCGTGGAGACGGGCAAACCGGCGAAGACGTGACCGGTAATATTCGTACCATTGCTTCGGTACCTTTACGTTTGCAGGGCGACAATCTGCCGGCCGTTTTTGAGGTTCGTGGTGAGGTGCTGATGAATCGCCAGGATTTTATAAAGCTGAATCAGCAGCAGGGTGCCCGTGGGGAAAAGAAGTTTGTGAATCCGCGTAATGCCGCTGCCGGCAGTTTGCGTCAGCTTGATCCGCGTATTACCGCCAAGCGTCCATTACGGTTTTTTGCCTATGGCTGGGGAGAAATCTCCGGCTTTACAAACCCCTTGCCATTGACTCATGCCGATATGCTGGTCTGGTTTGCCCAGCTGGGCTTTCCATTGGCGCAAGAGCGCAGGGTAGTCAGAGGCGTGGACGGGATGTTGGAATTTTACCGTCATGTCAGTCGTATACGTGCTGACCTTCCTTATGAAATTGATGGTGTGGTCTATAAAGTCAATCGTCTGGAAGCCCAGCAGGCACTGGGTTTTGTTTCCAGGGCTCCCAGGTTTGCCATTGCACATAAATTCCCGGCCGAAGAAGTCAGCACCAAATTGCTGGATATCGAGGTGCAGGTCGGACGCACGGGTGCCATTACGCCGGTTGCGCGTTTGCAGCCGGTGTTTGTGGGCGGTGTTACGGTTACCAACGCGACCTTGCATAATGAAGATGAAATCAGGCGCAAGGATGTCCGGATTGGCGATACGGTTATTGTGCGGCGTGCAGGCGATGTGATTCCCGAAGTGGTACGCCCATTGCCCGAGTTGCGTCCGGTCGATGCCCGTGAGTTTGTGATGGTCACGGCTTGTCCGGTGTGTGGTTCAGCTATTGAGCGCTTGCCTGATGAAGCGGTGTCACGTTGCAGTGGTGGGCTGTTTTGTGCGGCCCAACGCAAACAAAGCATTTTGCATGCAGCCAGTCGCAAGGCGCTGGATATTGAAGGTCTGGGTGAAAAAATCGTCGATCAATTGGTTGATCAGGGCTGGGTTCACTCCCTGGCTGATTTGTATCGCCTGTCTGTTGAAAAAATAATGGGTCTTGAGCGGATGGGGCGAAAATCGGCCGAAAACCTGGTGAATGCGATAGAAAAAAGCAAGCAGGTTGAGCTTTCCCGCCTGATTTATGCCCTGGGCATCCGTCATGTAGGCGAAACGACGGCACGGGATCTGGCGCTTCATTTTGGGAGTGTGGATGCGCTGATGCAGGCTTCCGAAGAGGAATTGCTGAAAGTGGCTGAAGTTGGGCCGGTGGTATCGGGCTCTATTCGCCGCTTCTTTGCCGAGCAGCATAATCAGGACGTGATTGCCGATTTGCTGCAAGTGGGTGTGCAGCCCAAACAGATTGAAAAAAGCCAGAATGATACGCTGGCAGGCAGCACTTTTGTGCTTACCGGTACTTTGCCTACCTGGTCACGCGAAGAGGCCGGCAAGCTTATTATGGAGGCCGGTGGCAAGGTAAGCGGTTCGGTATCCAAAAAAACCAGCTACGTGGTCGCCGGAGACGATGCCGGCAGCAAACTGGAAAAGGCACGCCAATTGGGCGTAACCGTAATAGATGAAGACCAGTTAAGGCAAATGCTGGGCCTGTCCTGATTGCTTGATCCTTGTTCCCACGCTCCCGCGTGGGAACAAGTCAGTCAATGCGAAGGGCATGCACTCCCACGCAGAGCATGGGAGCGAGTCAATGTTCTATCCTGATCCTGGTTCCCACGCTCCTGCGTGGGAAGGCCTATTTCAGCATTTCCTGGTTCCCACGCTCCCGCGTGGGAACCCCTACGTCTGCAGATCCGACTTATTTTTTCTCGGTAATCTCAACCTTCCTGGTTCCCACGCTCCTGCGTGGGAACCCCTATGTCTGCAATCGGGCTTATTTTTTCTCGGTAATCTCAACCTTGGCTTTGTCGCGCAGTTCTTTCATGTGCTTTTGCAGCGCTTGCTGGCTCAGCATTTGCTGCAGTTGTGGTTTGACTTCTTCCAGTTTGGGTGGTTGGGCAGCACGCTCGTCCTCAACCTGGATAATATGCCAGCCAAATTGTGATTTCACGGGTTTGGCAACCAGTTCACCTTTCTTGGCTGCTTTTACAGCATTGGCGAATTCGGGTACATAGTTTTCGGCAGGTGCCCAACCCAGTTCGCCACCGTTTTTACCACTACCGGCGTCAATAGACTCTTTCTTGGCTACATCGGCAAACTTGGCTTTTTTGTCTTTGATGCTTTTGAGCAGTTTGTTGGCAGCGGTTTCATCCTTAACCAGAATATGCCTTACTTTATATTCTTTTTGGTTGGCGCTTTCCTTAACGAGCTCATCGTAGGTTTTCTGGATTTCAGCATCGGAAATCTGGTTTTTCTGGCTCCAGTCCTGCAGTAAAGATGCAATCAGGATTTCCTGCTTTGCATTGTTCAGGGCAAGGGCAACCTCATCTTTTTTGTCAACACCCGCTTTTTCAGCAGCCTGAACCAGAACGGCACGGTTAATGAGTTCTTCGGTTAACTGTTTGCGAAATTCAGGGGTGTCCTGGGCACCACGGGCCACCAGGGCCTTGATGGTGTTGTTGAGTTCAGCTTCAGTGATGGCTTGGCCATTGACTGTTGCAACGTTCTGTGCAAAAGCAGGCAAGGCAACCGCGCAGGTTGCGGCAAGTAACATAAAACGTTTCATGGTTTTCCTTTTATGAGTCAGAGAGTGGTTTGCGTTTGAATGGCAAGCGCATGGATTGGAAATGGGATCAGGCCGGAAAGGGCATCATAAACCAGCCTTTGTCGGGCAACCCGGCTCAAGTCGTTGAACTGGGCTGACTGAATAATGACGGTGTAATGGCCGGCACCGTTTTTGCTGCCGGCATGCCCTGCGTGCAAATGGGAATCATCAATGATTTGCAACTTGAGTGGTGAAAGTTTGGCTAGTCTTTCTTCTATTAATTTAATGCGATCTGACATAGGCAGTTCAGTTCTCGGGTAGTTCTATATAACGGCTGATCCAGAGGGATTGGCCGATGGCGAAAATGACAAGGAGAATGGTCATGCCAAATACCTTGAAAGTGGCCCACTGGTCTAGTGTGAAGTAGCCGGAAAAGGCAACAAACAGGTTGATGGCACCGGCAATAATGAAAAAGCCGGACCAACTGTAATTCAGCTTGTCCCAGACATGATCTTCCATCTTCATCTGGGCACCAAGCAGCTTTTGAATAAGATTTTTTCTGAAAAACAGTTTGCCACCCAGCAGAATGAGCGCAAACATCCAGTACAGAACGGTGGGTTTCCATTTGACGAAGGCTTCATTCTGGAAATAGATGGTGGCACCACCAAACACGACAATAATAATCACGTTCATCCAGTTGGTGGCTTCGATAGGTTTTTTACGTAATTTAAGCCACACAATTTGTGCCACACTGGCTGCAATGGCCGCCCAGGTGGCAACGTAAATGCCGGCCACCTTGAAGGCGACAAAAAACAGGACAAGCGGAAAAAAATCAAACAGGAATTTTTTCATTCGGCGGGTTCAAAACGTAAAGAAAGAGAGTTGATGCAATAACGCAGGCCTGTGGGAGGCGGTCCATCGGGAAAAACATGGCCCAGATGGGCGTCGCAGATATTACACAGGATTTCGGTACGAACCATGCCATGGCTGGTGTCGCGTTCTTCTCTGACATGCTCGGGGTTGATTGGTTCAAAATAACTGGGCCAGCCACAACCTGCATCAAATTTGGTGTCAGAGGAAAACAGGGGGGTTCCGCACCCTACACAACGGTAGATGCCGGCTGAGAAAGTATCCCAGTAGCGCCCGGTAAAAGCGCGTTCGGTGCCTTTTTGCCGCGCTACATAATATTCTTCAGGAGTAAGTTCCTGTTGCCATTGCGCATCGGATTTGATGATTTTCACTGTTCACCTGCTTGAGGAATGAAACGAATCATTTTAATTGAAATGAGTATTATGTGTTTTGTTTTCCGGATAAGTTCATTTTTTTGTTACACATTGTTTGAAAGCAGGAAAAATGTGCGTCAAGCGCCCATTTCAAGACACTATGTTAGCGTAAAAACCGGTTCTGCGCTATTTTGGCGGCAGACAAATGGTAAGATTCACGTTTGCCTTTTGTTACTTGCGGTTTTACTGCCCGATTATTGTGTCCATGGAGACAAATTAAACATGAAGCTTGCTAAATTAACCTCTTTAAGTATGGTGCTTGCCACCGCATTCGTGGGTGCTGCGATGGCGCAGGATGTGGTCAATGTGGGTGTGTCCATTTCCGCTACCGGTCCGGCTGCCTCGTTGGGTATTCCCGAAAAAAACACGGTAGATGTGGTTCCTGTTGACGTAGGTGGCGTCAAGGTCAATTACGTGGTGTACGATGATGCGACAGATACCACGCAAGCCGTCAAGAACATGCGCAAGCTGATCAGTGAAAACAAAATCGATGTCATGATCGGCAGCACGGTAACGCCTGGCTCACTGGCCATGGTGGATGTTGCCGCTGAAAACAAAGTGCCGGTTATCAGCCTGGCAGGTAATGCGGTGGTGGTTGAGCCCCAGGAAGGTGCCAAGAAATGGGCGTTCAAAACCCCCCAAAATGACTTCCTGATGGCTCAGGCCCTGGCTGACGCCATGAAAAAAGCGAATGTCAAAACCCTGGGTGTGATTGGTTTTGCCGATGCCTACGGCCAAAGCTGGCTGAATGAAGTGAAAAGTGTCCTGAAAGACACTGATATCAAGATTGTGGCAGAGGAAAGCTATAACCGCCCCGATACCAGCGTGACCGGACAGGTGCTTAAACTGCTGGCCACCAAACCCGATGCGGTTCTGGTAGCGACTGCCGGTACACCCGGTGCCTTGCCGCAGCGCGAACTAAAACAGCGTGGTTATAAAGGCCAAATCTATCATACCCATGGTTCTGCCAATAGCGATTTCCTGCGAGTATGTGCCAAAGCCTGTGAAGGTCTGGTATTGCCCGTTGGCCCATTGCTGGTGGCCGAGCAGCTTGCCGATGACAATCCAGTCAAGGCAGAAGGCCTGTCTTACATTGAACGCTATGAAGACAAATTCGGTAAAGGCTCCGTGAGTGTATTTGGTGGCCATATGTGGGATGCTGCAGCGTTAATTAATGCGGCCATTCCCAAGGCAATCGCCACAGGTGCCCAACCTGGTACCGAAGCGTTCCGCGTGGCCATGCGCGATGCGCTTGAAAACACCAGCGATGTGAAAGGTGTGCATGGCATTTTCAATATGAACCCGGACAATCACACCGGTCTTGACGAGCGCTCGCGCGTGCTGGTCAAGGTGGTTGACGGCAAGTGGGTGTATGCCCCCGAGCTGGGTACTGAATAAGCAGGCCCGGCCAGTGTCATGAAGGTTCTGGTGGCCCGTCCTGTTAGCAGGCGGGCCATTGTGACAAATACGCTGGCACTATTATTGTTCTAAATATCAAAAAGAGAAAAAGCAGAAGATGGATTGGTCTATTGCCAAAATACTCATGCAGGACGGCTTGGTTACCGGGGTTATTTATGCCCTGATGGCTGTTTCGCTGGTGCTTGTATTTGTTGTTACCCGCATTATTTTTATTGCCCAGGGTGAGTTTGTCACGTTTGGTGCACTTACCTTTGCGATTATGGCCGACGGTGGCAAGCCCGGCACAATTTGGCTGTTGCCCATGTTTGGCGCGGTTTTGTTCCTGAAAGAATTGTATTTTGTCTATAAGGGCAAAGACAGGAAAACCCTGCTTAAATCACTGGGGGTTTTTGTTATTTACCCCTTGTTCTTGCTGTGGGCGGTACCGGTCGTTCTGGCTACCGATCCTTCACTGTGGGTCAAGGCCTTTCTTACCCTGCTTCTGGTCGTGCCATTGGGCCCCATGCTTTACCGGCTTGCCTACGAACCGGTTGCCGAGCATTCGGTGCTTACCCTGTTGATTGTGTCGATTGCCGTGCATTATGCGCTGGTGGGTCTGGGGCTGGTGTTTTTTGGGGCCGAAGGCTGGCTGGTTTCCGAGCCTTTCTTTGATGGCACGGTTGAAATTGCCTCGTTAAACTGGTCATACCAAAGCCTGTTCGTGATTGGCATGACGGTGGCCATTATTGGCGCCCTGTGGCTGTTTTTTGGCAAAACCCTGTATGGTCGTGCCTTGCGTGCAACGGCGGTTAACCGTCGCGGTGCCCGTTTGGTGGGTATCGGTACTTCCATGTCGGGACACCTGACTTTCTTTTTGACCGCGTTGGTGGGGGTATTGTCTGGCATCATGATTGTGTCATTCATTACCATTACCTACGAAACCGGCTTCATGATTGGCCTGAAAGGATTTGTCGGTGCCATCATTGGTGGTCTGGTCAGTTACCCGCTGGCGGCTTTTGGTGCCATTGCCATCGGCATTATCGAGGCCTTCACCACATTCTGGGCCAGTGATTACAAAGAAGTTATTGTCTTTGGTCTTGTTATTCCTGTTCTGCTGTTACGCGCCATTTTAGTCAAGCACGAAGAGGATGAAGAATAATAAAATGAAACGTTTATTTCTTGCATTATTTATCGTTTTTCTGGTGGGCCTGCCCGTCTTCCCAGGTACCCCCGAGTTCTGGATCAACCAGATGAACTCTATCGGTATTGCCAGCCTGGTGGTATTGGGTCTGGTGGTGTTGACTGGCGTGGGGGGGCTGACTTCCTTTGGTCAGGCCGCATTTGTCGGTATTGGTGCCTATGCCACCGCTTACCTGTCAACCACTGCGGGTTATTCACCCTGGGTGGGTCTGCTGGCAGCCCTGGTGTTAACCTTTGTCGTATCGTATGTCCTGGGGCAAATAACCTTAAGTCTGTCGGGGCATTACCTGCCACTAAGCACAATTGCGGTTTGCCTGGTTTTTTATTACCTGTATGGCAACCTGGGTTTCCTGGGGCGTCACGATGGCATTCCGGGTATTCCACCTATTGAGATTTTTGGTTTTTCCCTGCTCAAGGCCAAGCATATTTATTTTCTGATTTGGGCATGTGTATTGCTGGCCGTCTGGTTCAGCAAGAATCTGCTGGACTCCCGTCCCGGACGGGCGATTCGTTCGCTGAAAAGCGGGGCAGGCATGGCCGAGTCCTTTGGGGTGCATACCAAATATTATAAAGTAGTGGCTTTTGTCTACGCTGGTGTATTGGCCGGGTTGGCAGGCTGGTTGTATGCTCACGAGCAACGGGCGGTCAGTCCCAGCACGTTTGGGATCAATTACGGTATTGAGTATCTGTTCATGGCCGTTATTGGCGGTTCAGCCAATATCTGGGGGGCTGTTTTCGGCTCTACGCTAATCCTTACCATGAAAGATCATATCCAGGATATTGTGCCTCAACTGTTGAATACCTCGGCCAACTTTGAAATGGTGGTATTTGGTATTTTGATGGTGTTTATCTTGCACCATGCACGCGAAGGCCTGTGGCCCATTCTGGTTAATTTTGTGGCTAAATTCACCGGCAACCAGCTGGTGCAGCCCAAACCCATTCCTGAAGCCTCTTCAGTGTTGCCGCAGCGGGCCAGGCCACAACATGGTGAGCTCATTCTTGAAGTGGACAACATTCGCAAGGAGTTTGGTGGACTGGTAGCTGTCAATGACATCAGTTTCAATATCCATGCGGGTCAAATCATGGGGCTGATCGGGCCCAATGGCGCTGGTAAAAGTACCACTTTCAACCTGATTACCGGGGTGCATTCGCTCACTCGCGGTTCCGTGCGTTTTATGGGGCAGGAAATCGGTTCGCTGTCATCGCGTAAAATTGCCGCCCTTGGCGTAGGTCGTACCTTTCAGCATGTACAGTTGCTGCCTACCATGAGTGTGCTTGAAAACGTGGCACTGGGGGCGCATTTGCGCGTCAATACCGGGATTGTGCAAAGTTTGCTGCATCTGGAGCGTGATACCGAGGCCCAAATGTTGCAAGAGGCCAAAAAGCAGCTTGAGCGGGTCGGATTGGGTGATTACCTGCACGAGCAGGCCGGTAACCTGTCTTTGGGCCAGCAGCGCATTGTGGAAATTGCCCGTGCCTTGGCGCTTGATCCCACCTTGCTGTTGCTTGATGAGCCTGCGGCCGGTTTGCGCTATAAAGAAAAGCAGGAACTGGCCAGCGTGCTGTCCGGTTTGCGCGATGAAGGCATGAGTATTTTGCTGGTGGAACACGATATGGATTTTGTCATGCGCCTGACCAACCATCTGGTGGTGATGGATTTTGGTACCCGTATTGCAGAAGGTACGCCCGAGCAGATTCAGGTTAATCCTGTGGTGCTTGAAGCCTATTTGGGCGGTGTCGATGATGACCTGGGTATTTCCATTGACGCAAAGGGTGCAAACGTATGAGTATCTTACTGGAAACAAAAAATCTGAGTGCACAGTATGGCAAGGTGCTGGCTGTGCAAAATATCAATCTTCAAGTGAAAAGCGGCCAGGTGGTGACGGTGATTGGTGCCAATGGGGCGGGCAAGTCCACTTTGCTCAACTCCATCATGGGTTCATTGCCGGTTCCCGGTTCGGCCAATGGTGAGGTGCTTTACCAGGAACACGATGTCAGTCGCCTGATTGTAGAGGACAGAGTGGCCAATGGCCTGTGTCTGGTACCGGAAAAACGCGAGTTGTTTTCCAGTATGCCGGTTGAAGATAACCTGTTGCTGGGTGGTTTTCGCCGGTATCGTTCCCGCGAAAAAAACTGGCGAAGTACATTGGATGAAGTTTATGAGCTGTTCCCACGCCTGAAAGAGCGCCGCATGCAAAATGCCGGTACCTTGTCGGGCGGAGAACGTCAGATGCTGGCGGTTGGGCGTGCATTAATGGGTAAACCCAAAGTGCTGATGCTTGATGAGCCCAGTCTGGGGCTGGCACCATTGGTGGTGCGCGAGGTTTTTCATACCATTATGCGACTTCGTGAAAGCGGCGTATCCATTTTATTGGTCGAGCAGAATGCCCGTGCCGCCCTGCAGGTGGCCGATTACGGCTATGTGCTTGAAATGGGTGAGGTCCGTCTTGAGGGCAAGGCTTCAGAGTTGCTCCATGATCCCCGTGTGATTGAGAGTTACCTGGGTTTTGGCAAGCAGGACAAGTAACGATGGTCTGGCGTCCCCTTTAGCGGGTCGCCAGCTTGAGTTGCCATTTCGGGAGGTCATTTTTGGCCGTGTCTGATGCCTGTCCTGCCGGCTTCAGAAGAGCCTGGTCTTTTCAGGACGCTTTGGTTTTCTCTTTGTAATCGCAAAGGTCCGCAATTCCGCATTGCGGGCATTTGGGTTTGCGGGCCACACACACATAGCGGCCATGCAAAATCAGCCAGTGATGCGCGTCAAGTAAATACTCTTTGGGCACCAGCCTGAGCAGCTTTTTTTCCACTTCCAGTACGTTTTTGCCCGGTGCAATGCCGGTGCGGTTTGAAACCCGGAAAATATGGGTGTCCACTGCCATGGCAGGTTGACCAAAAGCGGTGTTAAGTACCACGTTGGCGGTTTTGCGGCCCACGCCAGGCAGGGATTCCAGCGCTTCCCTGTTGCCGGGAACCTGGCCGTTATACCGGTTTTGCAGGATTTCACAGGTGGCCAGGGCGTTTTTGGCCTTGGTTTTGTACAGGCCGATGGTACGAATGGCTTCGGTAAATTTTTCCAGCCCCATGTCCAGGATATCCTGGGGAGTTTTGCAGGTATCAAAAAATTTTCTGGTGGCAATATTAACGGCCTTATCAGTGGCCTGTGCCGATAACAGTACGGCAATCAGCAACTGAAAATTGTTTTCATATTCCAGCTCTGTGGTGGGTTTGGGGTTGGCGGCTTTAAAGCGGGCAAAAATCTCTTTTCTTTTTTCTGCATTCATGGTTATGGGGTGGTGGAGTCTTTTTTCATGACTTGCTGGCGTCGTTCCCGGGCCCGCTGCAATGCCAGGGCAATGGCTTCTTTCTTGAGTTGCTCAGCGGTTTTTTCATTGGGTAGTGGTTGGGCCGGTTTGGCCAGCTCTTTGGAATTCGTGGCGGTTTGAATGGATTTTTGGTTAAGACGGGCCTCTTCCTGCAGCCTGAGCTTTTGCAGGCGTGCGGCACGCTGCTCATGGCGTTCTCGGGCCGCATTGGCATCTTCCGTGGTCCATGTGCGGTTGGCATCAACCATGCTGATACAGTCGACCGGGCAGGGCGCAACGCATAAGTCGCAACCGGTGCATATTTGCGGGTCTACCGTGTGCATGAATTTGTTGGCACCAATAATGGCATCTACCGGGCAGGCCCGGATACAAAGGGTACATCCAATACAGTGGGCTTCATCAATAACCGCCACCTGCAGCGGGATTTCCGTGCCGCATTCCGGGTCAAGGGGTAAAACCGGTACCTGCAGTAAAGCGGCCAGTTGTTGTATACCCTGGCTGCCGCCTGGGGGGCAACGGTTGATACTGGCTTCTTGCTGAGCCAGTGCATGTGCATAAGGTTTACAGCCATCGTAACCGCATTTTGTACATTGGGTTTGCGGCAGGATGGCATCAATTTTTTCAAGTAGGGATTTATTGGTCATGGTAAAAATAAAAAAGGCCTGTTGCTGGACAGGCCTTCTTATTTTAACCGGAAATCAGTCCCGATCGACGTTATTGATGAATTCTTTCACTTCAGGAAAGATTCGGGTGCGCCATTTGGTGCCTGAGAAAATTCCGTAATGTCCGCAGCCGCTGGCCAACAGGTGGTGTTTATCGGCTTTGGGAATATTGCCACACAGTTCATGGGCCACACGGGTTTGCCCATGACCGGTAATGTCGTCCAGTTCTCCTTCAACGGTCATGAGCCTGACATTGCGGATATGGTCGGGATCTACCCGTACACCACGAACATCCCAAAGCCCGCGTGGTAGCAAATGCTCCTGGAAGACAACGCGAATGGTGTCAAGGTAATATTCGGCCGGCATGTCCAGCACCGCATTATATTCATCGTAGAATTTGCGGTGGCTGTTGGTCTCCATCTCGTTGCCTTTCATCAGGTTGAGATAGTAGTCGTAATGGGACTGCATGTGTTTGTCGGAGTTCATGGAAACAAAACCGGCGTGCTGTAAAAAGCCCGGATACACCTTGCGGCCCACACCCGGGTAGCGGGAAGGCACGATGTGAATCAGCTGGTTCTCAAACCATGAATAGGGTTTGGTGCTGGCCAGTCCGTTAACTTCGGTGGGTGAGTAACGGGTATCCAATGGGCCACCCATCATGATCATGCTTTTGGGCATAACCGCCTCATTATTGCCGGCCATTAAAGAAATGGCGGCCAGAACCGGTACGGTGGGCTGGCAAACCGACATAACGTGCAAGTCAGGTCCCAGGCTGCGGATGAAGTCCTGGATATATTCAATGTAGTCATCCAGATGGAAAGGGCCTTCGGCCAGTGAAACCATGCGAGCATCGACCCAGTCGGTCACGTATACATCGAAGGCGCTGAGCATGGTGCGCACCGTATCACGTAACAACGTGGCGTGATGCCCGGATAGCGGGGCAACGATCAGGACTTTGGGGCAGGCAGGTGCGTTGGGTTCAAGGTCGCGAACGAAGTGAACCAAATTGCAAAAAGGTTTGCTTTGGGCAATTTCAGTATGAACCGCTACTTCGCGATCTTCGATAGTAACCGAGTTGATGTCCCATTTGGGTTTTTCGTAATCCTTACCCAGTCGGTGAATGAGTTCAAGCCCGGCTGAGATCTGTTTTGAATTGGGGATATAGGCGTAAGGGCTGTAAGGATTGGAAAACAGCTGAGAGCCTATATTCGTGAAAGCTGAAATAGGGGCCAGTATGGAACGGGTCAATTCATGAAATTGGTACAGCATAAGCTCACTTCCTTATTGTTGTTTTGCAGCGAAAAAAAACGGGTGCATGATTTAAGTCTAGCACCAGTAATATGGATAAAACATCAGGAAATGTGAATTTTCACCTAAAACCGACAAAAATTAGGGAAATTACTATTTTGTTACTATTCATGAATGCTTTGGACAGGTGAAAATAAATTATTACCAGTAATTTTCAACGGCAAGATTGCCCGGGATACCGCGTCTGCCGGCAGCGAAGCCTTTTTCAGCCAGTATTTTTCGTGCCTCCGATAACATTTCAGGGTTGCCACACAACATGACTCTTGATGTTGCCGGATCCAGTTTCAAGCCGCTTAACTGCTCAAGTTTGCTATTGCTGATAAGGGTGGTCAAACGTTCCTGTGGGTAGTTTTTGTATGCTTCCCGGGTGGGCAGGGGCAGATAAACAAAACGATCGCCAAACTGTTGTTGCCATTTGGCTATGTCATCCTGATAAGTCAGTTCTTCGCTGGTGCGAACACCATGGGCCAGAATGATTTTGTCAAACCGTTCCCAGGTGGCAGGCGTGTTGAGCATGGAGATATAAGCCGATAAGCCGGTGCCTGTCGCAAGGAGCCACAAGTTGCCGCCTTGTGGGAAACGGTCTATGGTCAGGAAACCAAAAGCGGTTTTGTCGATATAAATCGGGTCGCCGGTTTTCAGGCCGGCCAGGCGTGGGCTGAACTCCCCCTCAGGCACCACAATAGAGTAAAAAGACAGAAATTCATCCTCTGGGGTACTGACCATGGAATAGGCACGCCATATGGAGGGCTCGGCTGTGGGGTCATCACTGGCGGGCAGGCCGAGCCGGGCAAACTGTCCCGGTTCAAACTGGAAGGCATGATCGCGGGTGGTGGTGATCGAGAACAGCTTGCCGGGCACCCATTCGGTCATGCTGATTACGGTTTCACGGGTATATTTCTGGTCAGTCATATTTTCCTGTTTTATTTCAGTCAGCTATTTTTCCAGGTACTGGAGTTTGTTGGGGACGTTATTCCACTCATCAGCATCATCAAGCGGTTTTTTGGAGCGGCTGATGGTCGGGAATTCGGGACTGAGGTCTGCATTGATTTTGATGAAGTGGATTTGATCCTGTGGCACGTCCTCTTCGGCAAAAATGGCATTGGCAGGGCATTCCGGTATACAGACGGCGCAGTCAATGCATTCATCGGGATCGATAACCAGAAAGTTGGGGCCTTCCTTGAAACAGTCGACGGGACATACATCGACACAGTCTGTATATTTGCATTTAATACAGTTTTCGGTAACAACGTGAGTCATTTAAAACTCCAATAAACGACATTAAAAATGTGATTTTACCTAATCTTGAAATACTTGGCGCTCAAAACCCTGATAGCTGTGATATGGTTATAAAAAAATTACTGTTACCGACATGATTATTACCTCGCTTTTAGATACCGATTTATATAAATTCAGCATGATGCAGGTCGTGCTGCATCAGTTCCCGGGTGCCCAGGTGGAGTACCGTTTCAAGTGCCGTTCAAAGGATGTTAACCTGCGCCCTTACATTAATGAAATACGCGAGGAAATTCATCATCTGTGCCAGTTGCGTTTTACCGAAGATGAGCTGGATTATTTGCGCAACATGCGTTTCATCAAAAGTGATTTTGTTGATTTCCTGGGCCTGTTTCATTTGCCCGAAAAGTGTATTGAGGTGGGCGAGGGCCAAGAGAAAGGGGAAATCACCATCGAGGCCAAAGGTCCCTGGCTGCATACGATTTTATTTGAAATTCCGGTGCTCGCCATTGTGAATGAAGTGTATTTTCGCAATGAATATAAAACGCTTGACTGGACAGAGGGCAGGCGCCGTCTGAATGAGAAGATTGAGCTGGTCAATGCCAGTACCGACGTGAAAAGTTTCAAGATTTCCGAATATGGTACGCGCCGGCGGTTCTCTAAAGCCTGGCATCATGAGGTGGTCAAGACCCTGAAAGAGAAAATGGGTAATCATTTTGTGGGTACCAGTAATGTGTTCATGGCCAAAGAGTACAATACCACGCCTTTGGGTACCATGGGGCACGAATATCTGCAGGCCTGCCAGGCATTGGGACCACGCCTGCGTGATTCCCAGGTGTTTGCCCTGGAAATGTGGGCCAAGGAATATCGCGGCGACCTGGGTATTGCGCTTTCTGATGTTTACGGCCTGAATGCTTTCCTGCGTGATTTCGATATGTATTTTTGCAAGCTGTTCGATGGGGCGCGGCATGACTCCGGCGATCCGTTCGAATGGGGTGAACGCCTGTTGGCTCATTATCAGGCCAACCGGGTGGATCCAAGCAGCAAAACACTGGTTTTCTCCAATAATCTCAATTTTCAAACTGCCATGGATATCGCCCGAAGGTTTCAGGGGCGTTGCAAGGTGTCCTTCGGGATTGGCACCAATTTAACCAACGACATGGGTGTGCCAGCCTTGCAGGTGGTCATGAAAATGGTTCGTTGCAATGGCCAGCCGGTTGCCAAGGTTTCAGACGAACCCGAGAAAACCATGTGTGATGACCCTGCTTATTTGTCTTATTTGCGGCATGTCTTTGATTTGCCCGCTGCCTGATTTTTTCTCAACCTTTTACAGGAAACCTTGAATGAGCGATATTAAACGTACCAATGTGGGTGCCCGCTTGTCTGACATGGCTGTTTATAATGGCGTTGCCTACCTGGCTGGGCAGGTTCCCACCGATGCTTCACTGGATATGGAAGGCCAAACCGCCCAGGTGCTGGCTATTATCGACGATTTGCTGGCGCAGGCCGGTACCAGTAAGGAAAGAATCCTGATGGCACAGATTTACGTGGCCAATATGGCCGAATTCCCTGCCATGAATAAAGCATGGGATCAATGGGTCTCCAAAGAAAACGCACCACCCCGTGCAACGGTGGAGGCCCGCTTGGCCAATCCCGGCTTCAAGGTTGAAATTGTGGTGACAGCCGCACTTTAATTCTCGTTCCCACGCTCTGAACTTACTCGTTCCCACGCTCCGCGTGGGAATGCCTACGGATAGCAGCATCAATATCCTGTTTCTTGTTCCCACGCGGAGCATGGGAACAAGAGGAGCCTGGGCCTGCTTACTCGTTCCCGTGCTCCCGCGTGGGAATGCGTATTTCATAGCCAGGCATAAAGCGTGCTTCCCACTTCCGCTGCCTGGGCCAGCTGTTCGGCAGTCAGGGTTTTGGGCGCCAGGATTTCCTCTTTGGTCTGGCTGGCGGTGTTCAGTATGATGGGCACTACTTTTTCGTTAAGGCGCCAGCCGGTGCAAATGCGCTGCAGCTGTCGCAGTGCACCTTGTCCATCAGAGCCGGCGGTAATAATCGCACTGTATGGCCGACCCTCTATGTTGCCCAGTAAGTCATAATAAAAACGGTCAAAAAACTCTTTCATCGCGCCACTTAGGCTGGCCAGGTTTTCAGGGGCGCAAAACAGATAGGCATCTGCCTGTAAAAGCTGTTCAAGGCGTACCTCGCTGGCGTATAACATGAGGATTTGATCTTGCTGGCCCAGTTCCTGACGAATTTTGCAGGCAGCGTCAAAGGCAGCCTGGGCGGCCTGTTTTGCCGCATGGGTACGGGAATGCCATATGATTAACAACGATTTTGTATTTGCGTCCATAGTTCCGACCTGTACAATACGAGGTGTTCCATTTGATTTCTTATTTATTTTTCAACCATGATTCACATGATACCCGATAGCGACAATACAAATGCCCTGGATGAAGTATGGCTTAATTCGGTGTGTGAAGACCTTGGGGCCGAAGACAGGCGGTTGCTGGAAAAAGCGGTTGACTGGGCCGTGCACGCCATGGCGGGGCAGACGCTTGAAACCGGAGAACCGGCCCTTAAGCATGCGGCAGGGGTCGTCAGGATTTTATCCCTGCTTCAGGTGGATGTGACCACGATGGTGTCAGGTCTTATCGCTTCCATGCCGGCAGAGCAGGAAGCGGCTTTGGAAAAAAATTATAAGAATGAAATTATTAACCATTTTGGGCTGGAAGTTTTCAATCTGGTCCAGGGGTCGCGGGAACTGGTCAAAATAGGTCTGGTGGCCCGTAATGCGGGCACGGTCAGCCAGGACAGCGGCAATAGTGGCAACCAGCAGGAAATGTTGCGGAAAATGTTGCTGGCCATGGCGACCGATTTGCGAATTGTGCTTGTGCGTCTGGCTTCACGGTTGCAAACATTGCGCTGGTTTGCCGAAACCAAGAAACCTTGCCCTGAAGATATTTCCATTGAAACCCGTGATGTGTATGCGCCACTGGCCAATCGACTGGGGATTTGGCAAATCAAATGGGAAATGGAAGACCTTTCTTTCCGTTTTCTTGAGCCCGAAGTGTACAAGGATATCGCCAAGAAGCTGGAAAGCCGTCGTGTAGAGCGTGAAAGCCTTGTGGCCGCAACAGTTAATGAAATTCGCGACTCTTTGCAGGAAATGGGCATCAAGGCCGATGTGGCCGGTCGGGCCAAGCATATTTACAGCATTTACAACAAGATGCGCAATAAAAAGCTTGATTTTGACCAGTTGTACGACTTGCAGGCCCTGCGCATTATTGTGGATACCGAGCGGGATTGTTATACCGCCTTGTCACTGGTGCATGCCAAGTGGACACCGGTCATGGACGAATACGATGATTATATTGCCAATCCCAAGCCTAATGGTTACCGCTCCCTGCATACTGTGGTCATGGGTGATGACGGTCGCGCCTTTGAAGTGCAGATTCGCACCCGGCAAATGCACCAGTTTGCCGAATATGGCATGGCGGCCCACTGGCGCTATAAAGAGGCCGGGGTAAAAGGTGGACAGGTATCCGCTTCCAGCCTGTATGACCGCCAGGTTTCCTGGATGCGCCAATTGCTGTCATGGCGCAAGGAAGTCGGCATTACCGAAAAAGAAGAAAAGAAAGCCCTTGAAGAAAATGGAGTCGGTCAGGACGGACTGGAACGCAAAAAAGCCGAATTGAAAAAAACCGGTGAACAGTTAGAGCAAATGAAAGAGGGCGAAAGGCATGAGCGTATTTATGTGCTCACACCGCAGGCCAGGGTTATTGAGCTGGCTGCAGACAGCACGCCGGTTGATTTTGCCTACCATTTGCATACCGACCTTGGGCACCGATGCAGGGGGGCCAAGGTTGACGGTCAAATGGTTGCGCTTAATACCAAACTGAAAACCGGACAGACGGTTGAAATCATTGCCGCCAAATCGGGTGGGCCTTCCCGTGACTGGCTGAATCCGCAACTGGGTTATTTGGCCAGCCCCAGAGCCCGGGCAAAAGTGCGGTTGTGGTTTAATGCGATTGAGTTGCAAAAGCGTATTACCAGCGGACAAGAGCAGGTCGAGAAAGAATTGCAGCGTTTGGGCAAAACAGCCGTCAATCAGGAGCAGCTGGCTGAAAAACTGGGTTTTGCCCGTGCTGATGACCTGTATGTGGCCGTTGCCAAAGACGAGTTCAGCCTGCGCTCGATTGCTTCGGCTTTTGTCGAGCCGACCACCGAAACCGGTACCGAAGACAAAATTCAGGTGGCCCGCCAGACCGAGACCCGCCAGACAGGTAAAGGCGGTGTGCTGGTGGTGGGGGTCGATTCATTAATGACCCAGCTGGCCCGCTGTTGCCGTCCGGCCCCGCCGGATGAGATCGTGGGTTTTGTCACCCGTGGCCGAGGGGTGTCGATCCATCGTCAGGATTGCGCCTCGTTTGCCGTGTTAAAGCATAAAAATCCCGAGCGGGTCATTGATGTTGCCTGGGGCAATACCGAAGATGCGGTCTATCCGGTCAATATTGCTGTCCATGCCCAGGATCGTACCGGTCTGCTGAGGGATGTCTCTGAAGCCTTTTCCAGGCTCAAGCTTAAGGTGGTTGGCGTTAATACGCAAAGCAAGCGTTCACTGGCCCATATGCACTTTACCATCGAAATCCAGAATGGCGATCAATTGTCCCGGGCTTTGCAGGCCTTATTGGAGATCCCCGGGGTAATGTCTGCGTCCCGTTGTTAAATTGAGTAAAATGGCTGTTAAATAAAATAATTGAATGCGCTGCAGGAGGCGTTTTGAAACCCTATAATTACCCAGATGAGAAAGGTCACTTTGGCCGGTTTGGCGGAGTTTTTGTTGCCGAAACATTAATGCATGCCATCAAGGAACTGAATGAAGCTTATGAAAAATACCGGAATGACCCCGAGTTCGTGGCTGAATATAATGATGAGCTGACCCATTTTGTGGGTCGTCCCAGCCCGGTTTACCATGCCAGGCGCTGGTCCGGGTTGCTCGGTGGTGCCCAGATATGGCTCAAGCGCGAAGACCTGAATCACACGGGTGCCCATAAAATTAACAATTGTATTGGCCAGATTCTTCTGGCCCGTAAAATGGGTAAAACCCGCATTATTGCCGAAACCGGTGCCGGCCAGCACGGTGTGGCCACGGCAACCGTGGCGGCCCGTTATGGTCTGGAGTGCGTGGTGTATATGGGGGCCGAGGACGTTCGCCGTCAGGCCCTTAATGTTTATCGCATGAAGTTGCTGGGTGCAACTGTCGTGCCGGTCGAGTCCGGCTCCAAAACACTCAAAGATGCGCTGAATGAAGCCATGCGCGATTGGGTGACCAACATAGATGACACTTTTTATATCATCGGTACGGTTGCCGGCCCGCATCCTTATCCGGCCATGGTACGTGATTTCCAGAAAATCATTGGCGAAGAATGCCTTGAGCAAATGCCCAAAGATGCAGGTCGTCAGCCCGACTACGTGGTTGCCTGCGTAGGGGGGGGGTCCAATGCCATGGGTATTTTTTATCCCTATATCCCTTATGAAGACGTCAAGCTGATTGGCGTTGAGGCCGCCGGCGAAGGTCTTGATACGCCACGTAACGCCGCATCCATCAATTCAGGCCAGGTAGGCGTATTGCATGGTAACCGTACCTTTGTCATGCAAAACGAAGACGGGCAGGTGCAGGAAACCCATTCCATTTCCGCAGGTCTTGATTATCCCGGTGTGGGGCCCGAGCATGCCTGGTTGCATGAAATCGGCCGTGTTTCCTATGAGAGCATCAATGATGCCCAGGCGCTGCAGGCGTTTCATGATTGCTGCCGCTTTGAGGGTATTATTCCCGCGCTTGAATCCTCCCATGCCCTGGCGTATGCCGCCCAGCTGGCTCCCACTTTGCCTGCCGACAGGATCATTCTGGTCAACCTGTCAGGCCGTGGTGACAAGGATATGCATACTGTGGCTGAATTTAGCGGAATCGAGCTGTAAAGGAAAACAATAATGGCTTTAAATAGAATTGACAATGCATTTGCAAAGGCAGGGCAACGCGCAGCCCTGATTCCTTACATCACCACTGGAGATCCCAGTCCACAAGCCACACTGGCATTAATGCACAGTCTGGCAGAGGCCGGGGCTGACATTATCGAACTGGGCGTGCCTTTTTCCGATCCCATGGCCGATGGTCCGGTTATCCAGCGGGCTGCTGAGCGAGCCATTGCCAAGGGAGTTGGCCTGTCACGGGTTCTGGATATTGTCAGCGAGTTCCGTCAGCTCAATAACGAAACGCCCATTGTGTTGATGGGGTACGCCAACCCTATTGAAGCCATGGGCAGGGCTGTTTTTGCGGAAAAAGCCGCTATCGCAGGTGTGGACGGCGTATTGGTGGTAGACTATCCGCCCGAGGAATTTGATGAATTTACCGGGATGCTGAAAGAAAAGGGTATTTCTCCGATTTTTCTATTGGCACCCACCTCCACCGAAGCCCGCATCCAGTCAGTGGGCCAAGTGGCCGAAGGCTATGTGTATTATGTGTCTTTACGTGGCGTGACCGGTTCGGGGGCACTCAATGTGGAAGATGTCCAGCAACGTGTGCGTGATATCAAAAAACACGTAAAAATTCCGGTGGGTGTCGGTTTTGGCATTCGTGATGCCGAAAGTGCCGCGAAAATTGCCCAAGTGGCCGATGCCGTTGTGATTGGCAGTAAAATCATCGAAACCATGGAACAGGCGATTGCTGGCAAGCCCGAAGATCAGGTCACCGAAGTGGCCGTTGCTGCAGCAAGCGAATGGCTCAAGGGCGTACGTGAAGCGCTCGACAAGGTTCAAAACAAGGATAAATAATGAGTTGGCTCGATAAAATTCTCCCCCCCCGTATCAACAAGAAGTCCGATTCGGGTGCACGGCGTGTTCCCGAGGGCGTATGGGTCAAATGCCCTTCTTGCGAGACTGCCTTGTATAAGGAAGATCTGGTACGGGCCCTGAATGTTTGCCCCAAGTGCGACCATCATATGCGATTAAGTGCGCGCGCGCGCATCGACTCCCTGCTTGATGCGGAAGGGCGGGTTGAAATTGGTGATCAGGTTCGTTCAACCGATCCCCTCAAATTCAAGGACAGTCGCAAATATCCCGAGCGTTTGGCTGAAGCCACAAAATTAACCAACGAAACCGATGCCTTGGTCGTCATGAGCGGTTCAATCATGTCTTTGCCGGTAACGCTTGCCTGTTTCGAGTTCAACTTCATGGGTGGATCAATGGGTTCGGTGGTAGGCGAACGCTTTGTGCGCGGTGTGAAGGCCGCCATAGAAAACCGCACCCCGTTTGTCTGTGTGTCAGCATCGGGTGGTGCGCGGATGCAGGAAAGCCTGTTTTCACTTATGCAAATGGCCAAGACCAATGCCATGCTGACTCGGCTTTCCGCTGAAGGTTTGCCGTTTATCAGTGTGCTGACTGATCCAACCATGGGTGGGGTATCCGCCAGTTTTGCCTTTATGGGTGATGTGGTCATTGCCGAACCCAAGGCGCTTATCGGTTTTGCCGGTCCCCGGGTGATTGAGCAGACCGTCCGTGAGCAATTGCCTGAAGGTTTCCAGCGTGCCGAATTCCTGCTGGAAAAAGGAGCAGTCGATATGGTGGTCAATCGTCACGACTTGCGTGAAGAGCTGGCCCGCCTGATGGCTTTACTGACCCGTCAGTCCAATGAAGCCTTGTCGGCATAAATAATGTTGGTGGGGCTTTTGGGGCCCTTTGCCATGATATTTCGATATTTTACAACCCTGGCTGTATGAGTATGGTCGGGGTTGTTTGCATAAAAAACATGGCATTGCCATAATGGCTGATAGAATAATGACAATTTAATTATTCAGGTCAAAAATAAAATGTCGGCTGATTCATTTAATCTTGAAAATTCTCTTACCTATAAATTGCATTCCCTGGCTAAATTAATTGACAGACATGCAGACTATACTGACCTGGAGCCTGTCCGTATCTCTTCAGCAGAGGGCAGGGTGCTGGCCGTGATTGGTTTTAATAAAGTGCTGTCGGTGGTACAGGTAGCCAAAAAAGCCAACCTTGATAAAAGTCAGGGCAGCCGTGCCGTGGTTTCCCTGGTTGACAAGGGCCTGATTGAAAAACGTCAGCAAAAACAGGATGCCCGGGCTTTTGACTTGTCCCTGACTGAAAAAGGAAAGCAGGTCTATGAGGAAGTGGTGGCACTTATTATGCATCGCAATGACATTGCGATGAAGACTTTATCGGCAGAAGAACAACAGAATTTGCTTAATTTGATCAATAAAATCCAGCATAATCTGGAAAACAATTAACGCAGATCAAAAAAAGCTTGAAAATGGTTGTTTTTGCAACTAAAATTGGTTGCAAATGCAAATACCCCTACGTATTGCATATTTTTTATAAACAAAAATTGAATACTTTCCATTCATGGAGACATTATGCATACGCCTGTTACTGTTCCGCGTAAATCCCTGTATCACGAATACACCGTCTATCCACACACTTTTCCGTCTGATCCGGCCCAGTCCAATGGAATAGTCACCATTGTCGGCGGCGGGCCGATTGGTCTGGTTGCCTCGCTTATCCTGGCCAAACACGGCATCAAGAACATCGTGTTGTTATCCGAGCAGCAGGTATCCGAAGGCAGTCGCGGCCTGGTTTATACGCGTCGTTCCATGGAGATCCTGAAAGTGGCCGGTGTGGCCGATCGAATCATGGAAAAAGCGCTTTCCTGGACCAGCGGCAATTCTTTTTATTGTGGTGAGCGCGTTTTCCGTATGGAAACACCGGTAGACCCCCAGGACAGCTATCCACCGCTGAACAATTTGCAGCAAAACTATCTGGAAACCTATCTGGTTGAAGAGGCCGCCAAGCAGCCACTGATTGAATTGCGCTGGGGTAATCATTTGACTTCATTTTCACAAGATGACCATGAAGTGACCCTGGTGGTGGATACCCCCGAAGGCGATTATTCGTACAAAACCCCATGGCTGATTGCCGCAGACGGGGCCCGCTCAAGTGTGCGCCAAAGTATGGGTCTGAATATGGAGGGCAATAGCTACGAGGGGCGTTTTGTGATTGTGGATATCCGCATTGATCTGCCTTTGCCTACCGAGCGCCTGGCTTACTTTTCACCTGACTGGAACCCGGGCAATACCATTTTGCTGCACAAGGAACCCGACAATATCTGGCGTTTTGATTATCAATTGCCGGCCCATGTGTCCAATGAAGAGGCGCTGGATCTGAAAAACATTACCCACGCGGTCAATGCCCAGCTGAAAATGATGGGATATGAAGGCAAACAATGGGAGCTTGACTGGTATTCGGTGTATTCCGCCCGTGCGCTTACCTTGCCTGAATACGTCCACAACCGTATTTTGTTTGCCGGTGATTCGGCCCATATGCTCCCCATCTTTGGGGTGCGTGGTGCCAATACCGGTTTTCAGGATGTGATGGATTTATGCTGGAAGCTGGTGGCCACCATTAAAGGTTGGGGCTCTTCTTATTTGCTTCATTCTTATACCCATGACCGTGTTGGCGCAGCCATGGAAATTATTGATGAAGCGGGCAAAAGCACCCGTTTCATGGCCCCCCCCACCGATGGTTTCCGTTTGTTGCGTGATGCCACACTGTCCCTGTCCCTGAAGCATGAATTCGTTCGTCCGCTGTTTCACTGGAGAACGTCGCGTGCCCACGTGTACCGTTCTTCTCCGGTTAACAGTATTGGCGATGATAATCAGGATATGCTGCCAGAGCTGGAAAATGGCGCGCCCCTTCCTAATCTGAAATTATCCGATCAACAGTATCTGTATGACGAATTGGGGCTGGACTTCAATATTATTTACTTTAGCAACGAAGCCAGCCTGCCTGATTCATTGCAAAAAGAAGTCAATGATCTTAAGGCGCAGGGTGTGCCTGTCAAGGTCATTGTCCTGTCTTCTGAAAATACGGTTACCGCCGGTGCCGGTAAAACCTTCAAGGTGGATGCGCAATTGCTGCAAAACCGCTATGGGGCCAGCCAGGGCCAGGTGTATCTGGTTCGTCCCGATCATCATATTTGCGGCCGCTGGAAACAATACGTACCGGGCTCCCTGGAAAACGCGTTCCAGAAATTCATTAAAAAATCTGCCTGAGGAGGAATGAAAAATGAGTATTGATATCCTGAGCCTTGAGAAAGTATACGATAACCTGTCATTTGCCATTGACAAGTTACCCGAAGAAAAACGCAGCCTGTTCCTGACCAAACTGGTTTTGTTGTTAAGCAATGAAATTAAGGATGCTGAACTGATTTGCCGCCTTATAAATGAGGCACTGGTTTTTGAAGCATAAATAAATGCATGGGAATACCACCTGCCCGGCCTTAAAACAGGCCGGGCAGGTATTTTTTTATCCTTATAAAATCCAGTGAAAATTTAATAATTATTAATATAGATCAAAAAACGCTTGAATATAGTTGCTTTCACAACTAAAATGATTGCTAGTGTAAGCACGTAAAAACGGGCATTATTATAAAAAGCCATAACATCTATCACACTTTGATATGGAGACACATGCATATGCCAGCGCAGGGCTTTCGCAACAGGAACAGATAAAACTCATTGCAGTAAGTGAAGACTTATTGGCCATGATGATACGGTTATAAATCACAACCCGATTATTTCAAGCATGTCGGCCTTTTTCCGACAGGGGAAGTCTTGTCTTCTTCTGGCTGCATGCGATTGACTGTTACCTGAATACTGAGGCAGGTGCCGTCAATGAAAATTTTTTTGTTTATTCGATGGAAGGAGATAAAAGTGTTTAAAGCGATCAGTAAAGTATTTATAGTTGGCGCGATGGGTGTGGCAGGCGTGGCGCATGCTGCCTGGCCCGAGCAGCCCATCCGCTGGGTGGTGCCTTACCCAGCCGGTGGTGGCACTGATGTGATCGCCCGTACGGTTGCCATGAATCTTGAAAAACATCTGGGCAAACAGCTGGTTATTGAAAATCGTCCCGGTGGTGGTACCAGTATTGGTGCAACGGCTGTGGCCAATGCCGACCCAAGCGGTTATGTGATTGGTACGGCCGATTCCGGTACCCTGGCGTTTAACCCGTCGCTGTACAAGCAGTTAACTTACGATCCCGGCAAATTCACCTATCTTGGTGGTTTGGCCCGTTTTCCGTTAGTGTTGGCGGTTCCGGCTGACTCACCTTATCAGAAACTGGATGATTTGATTGAGGCTGCACGTAAAGAGCCAGGTAAACTGTCGGCCAGTTCGGCAGGTGCCGGTTCTCCACACCATCTGGCGCTGGAACGTTTTAAACAGCAGACCAATACCGATATTTTGCATGTCCCATACCGGGGGGCAGCACCTGCCTTGCAGGATTTGATTGGCGGACGGGTAGACCTGATGTTTGCCGATCTGGGGTCCGGTTTGCCTAATATTAAGGCAGGCAAGGTTCGTGTGCTGGCTGTGGCGGTACCTGAACGTCTGGCTGCTGTGCTTCCTGATGTGCCTACCATGGGCGAAGCAGGTGTGGGTGATTTTGTAGCTTACGCCTGGCAGGGTCTGGTGGGCCCCGCCGGTTTGCCAAAGGAAGTCGTCGATAAAGTATCTGCCGATTTGCTGCTTACCCTGGAAGATCCTGAACTGGTTGAAAAAATCAACGGTATGGGTATTGAAACCATGCCCATGACAGCCGAGCAGTTCAAGGCCTACTCGGATAAAGAACGTGAAGACTGGGCCAAAGTCATTCAGGCAGGTAATATCACGCTGGATTGAGGTTATGCAAGCTTATTGTCCGCTCTTGTTCTTGTCAGGGCGGACAATATTGAGTATTTTTAGGTCACAGGCAATGGGCAAGTCTTAAGAAGGCGTCCAGCAGTCAAAAGCCCCTGGAATTGGGTTTTCCAGGGGCTTTTTTTAGGCCTTGAAGTCAAGGAAACTTATTTTTTGGTTTCCACTATTTCCAATGGGACTTCTTCGGTTTTTGCAACCGTTTTGCGGGCACGTCCCAATTTGGGTTTGGGAAGTTCCACAGGTTGTATCAGACTGGCTTTGGTTTCAACCCATTGCATGCCGGTGCTGGAGGCAATTTCCTCAAGTGAAGCTTGTGTACCGGTTGCGGAGACGGATGTCACGGTTTGTACTGGTGTCGGTGTGACCTCAGTGCTTTCTATGACAGTTTCGCTTTCTGCAGAGGCGACTGCCGGGCTGGATACTTCTTCAGTGGCGGTTTCTGCCACAGGCGCTGGCGTACTTTCAATTGCCGCACTGTTATCAGTGGCATTTTCAGGTAGCGTTTCTGTAGCAGCTGGCTGTTCAGCTGTCTCGCTGGCTGATACGGCAGGTTCGGCAGTGGCCGGCTGGCTGGTTTCTTCAGGCAAAACAGGCTGGCTGTTGATGGCTGTTGAGTCATCTGCGGCAGACGCCGTGGGTTCTGTCTGGGTGACGGGCATTGATTCGGTTTTTTCCGTTTCAATCGTTTCAGTCCTGGCGACAGGGGCAGGTTCAGAAGACGGGCTTGCCACAGGCTCTGCCTGCGCAGGGCTAGCCAAAACGGCTTCTTCAGCCTGTGCCTCGGGCGCTGTAGCTGTTACCGGGGCTTCCTGCATGGTTTCAGTCACGCTGTCTTGCACGGGCTCCACTTTGGCGGCTGGTGCTGCCTCTGGGGCTTGTTGGGAAAGGCTTTCCGCTTCGGCCAAAAGCACTTCGTTCGGCACAAAAGCAGCAGGTGCCGATGTGTTTTCTGTGCTTCCCTGTTCATCGGCCGGGCGACGGGTGCGACGGCTGCGACGGCGTGGACGACGGCGTTTGTTTGGATCAAGCGCTTCACCGGTTTCCTCATCGAATGCGGTGGCGTTGTCTGCCAGCTCTTCGCCAGCCGTTTCTTCAGTAGCTTCGGTAGCGGGCAGGGCAGCCATGGTGGCGACCACAGCAGTTGCGGTGGTGAAGGGGGTGCCGTCAGTTTCCTGAACGACTTCCGGTTCGGCTTTCACTCGGGCCGGACGCTGTTTGACCGGGATTTCATCGCCTGCACTTTCAGGAATGTCAGTGCCCTGGTTCAGGTTCTGTTCTTTGCTGTCGTTTGTGTTTTCACGACGGTTACGGGTGCGACTGCGACGGCTGCGTGAGCGTGGACTGTTTTCATCGGCAGATGGACTGCTATCGGTATCGTTCACGATTTCTGCCGGTGTGGCCTTGGCGTCGCGTTCTTTGTTGCGGTTATCCTGTGCGCGTGGTTTTGCCGCGCGAGGATTACGACGCTTGTCTTCTTCAGTTTCAGCGGCCTCGGGGCGTTTTTCCGTGTTGCGGCGGTTACGGCCGGTGTTGCGCTCGTTGCGTTGGCCGGTTTTACCACGGCTTGCCTGACGTGGCTTGTCTTCTTTGGCTGGTTCGGCTTCGGGCGCTACCGCTTTTTCGCCGGCAAACCAGCTTAGCAGGCGTTTGAATAAACCAGGCTGCGGAGCGGGGGTTAAAGGTTCTGTTTTGGGGGCCGGAACGATCGGTGCAGGCTGGTCACGTGAAATACTCTTGACCAGGGCTTCGGGACGTTCGTTATGAACGGCTTTTTCCGTACTGGACTCCCAGGTCACGATGGTGCTGGGCTGTTCAATCAGGTCAATGCTGGTTTTGGGTTCATCAAGGCGATTGTCATCGTAACGAATGCGTTCGATATGATGATGAGGGGTTTCCAGGTGCTTGTTGGGAATAAGCACCACGTTGATTTTAAGGCGGGATTCCATTTTGACAATGTCGGACCGCTTTTCATTCATCAGGTAAGTGGCCACTTCTACCGGCAACTGGACATGCAGGGCTGCCGTGTTGTCTTTCATGGCTTCTTCCTGCAGCAGGCGCAGGATATTCAGGGCACTGGATTCCACGTCACGGATAACACCGGTGCCGTTACAGCGCGGGCAGGTAATGTGTGAACCTTCGTTCAGGGACGGGCGCAGGCGCTGGCGTGACAGTTCCATAAGGCCAAAACGCGAGATTTTGCCCATTTGGACGCGAGCCCGGTCAAAGTGCAGGGCGTCACGCAATTTTTGTTCAATCGCGCGCTGGTTCTTGCTGTCTTCCATATCGATGAAGTCGATAACGATCAGGCCACCCAAGTCGCGCAGACGCAATTGGCGGGCTGCCTCTTCGGCTGCCTCAAGGTTGGTGCGCAAGGCGGTTTCCTCGATGTCGGTACCGCGGGTGGAGCGGGCCGAGTTGACATCGATGGCCACCAGGGCTTCTGTGTGATCAATCACAATCGCGCCGCCAGACGGAAGCTGTACCGTACGAGAATAGGCGGTTTCAATCTGATGTTCGATCTGGAAGCGGGAGAACAGGGGGATATCGTCACGGTAGCGTTTGACGCGATTGACGTTATCGGGCATAACGTCTTTCATGAAGGCGACAGCCTGGTCGGTAATCGCATCGGTGTCGATGAGGATTTCGCTGATGTCGGGTGAGAAGTAGTCGCGGATGGCGCGAATGACCAGACTGGATTCCTGATAAATCAGGACCGGCGCAGGATATTCCTTGGCGGCAGAATCGATGGCGTTCCATAATTGCAGCAGGTACTTCAGGTCCCATTCCAGTTCGGCAACCGAACGGCCGATCCCTGCCGTGCGGGCGATCATGCTCATGCCAGCGGGCAGGTCAAGCTGGTCCATGGCTTCACGCAGTTCCTGGCGCTCTTCACCTTCAATGCGGCGTGAAACACCACCGCCACGCGGGTTGTTGGGCATCAGGACCAGGTAACGGCCTGCCAGGGAAATAAAGGTGGTCAGGGCAGCGCCCTTGTTGCCACGCTCTTCTTTTTCGACCTGGATAATGAGTTCCTGGCCTTCACTTAAGGCATCCTGGATGCGGGCGCCCCGGACATCAATACCTTCCTTGAAGTAGCTGCGGGCCACTTCCTTGAAGGGCAGGAAACCGTGACGATCATGGCCGTAGTTGACAAAGCAGGCCTCAAGTCCGGGTTCGATCCGGGTGATGACGGCTTTGTAAATGCTGCCTTTGCGTTGTTCCCGGCCTGCTGTTTCGATGTCGATGTCGATGAGTTTTTGCCCATCTACAATCGCGACGCGTAGTTCTTCTTGGTGCGTCGCATTAAATAACATGCGTTTCATTTAAGGTATTCTCCGTTTAACTAATGCAACGGACATCGTATGCATTAACCACAGAGTTACTTGGGTGCGAATGAAAGGGTAAAATGAACGCGCGCAGGTGCCCCGCGCATGTATACGCTTGTTTGACGGGTGTGGTTCCCTGTTTGAAAGCAGGATGGGTCCCGGTCTGCAGATAATTGATATTTATTGATAAACTCAATTTTTTAATAACTTCTGTGTATATTCCAGACAGCGTATAGACAATGCCAGTCTGGAATGAAAATTAGGCGTTTTTTATTCATTCATTCGTACAGCAAACAGGCTAAGAGGCTTTTTTGTGGGCAGATGATTTTCCTGCCGCATTGAATAACAAAAACAGTAAGCGTTGTCTGTTTGGTGACCAATAACTCTGAAGCGGGTGAGAAATACAGGTACGGCTGTTTGATACTAGCAGTACAATGTGATTTTAACGATTTGGCGGAAACAGCTTTTTTAGCTTCTCTACGCCCGATCTTCCCACGCCGGTCTTCATATGGTGAGGGAATTATAGAGCTCTTTTGTGTATGTGGAAACAAACTTCTGATAATAATTCATCTTTTTCTGTAAGAGTGGTCACGATTGACGTCGAATCTGCCGATCAGCGCATCGATAATTTCCTGATCCGGGTGTGCAAGGGAGTACCTAAAAGTCATCTTTACAAAGCCATTCGCAGTGGACAGGTGCGGGTGAACAAAGGTCGCATACAGGCGGAATACCGTTTGCAGGCCGGAGACCAGGTGCGTATTCCTCCCTTGCGTACGGCCGAACCCGATGCGCCCCGCAAGGTGCCGGGCGCCGAATTTCCCGTGGTCTATGAAGATGATGCCTTGCTGGTGATCGATAAACCGGCCGGTGTGGCCGTGCATGGCGGTAGCGGGGTTTCGTTTGGGGTGATTGAGCAACTGCGTGCCGCCCGGCCCGAAGCCCGGTTTCTGGAGCTGGCGCATCGCCTGGACAAGGAAACATCGGGTTTGCTCATGATTGCCAAAAAACGCTCGGCGCTGGTTGCCTTGCATGAAATCATGAGAGAATCGCGTGGGCGCAAGCAATATCTGGCCCTGGTATGCGGAGATTGGGTCAATGACCGGCAGCATATTAAATTGCCCTTAACCAAATACCTGACGCCAGGCGGAGAGCGCCGGGTCCGGGTGGATAAGGAAGGTCGCTTTGCCCATACCATTGTCACCGGTTTGCAACGGTTCGGGAAATATACTTTGGTGGGTGCCGAGCTGCGCACTGGCCGGACTCATCAAATCAGGGTGCATCTGGCGGCCAGCGGTTTCCCGATTGTTGGTGATGAAAAGTACGGCAAGGATGAAGTTCGGGCGTATTTTGCGTGCCAGGGTTTCAATCGCATGTTTTTGCATGCGCACCGGCTTCAGGTGCCACACCCCGTCAGTGGGGAAACCATGGATTTTGAGGCACCGTTGCCGGCAACCTGCCAGCAAGTGCTGAAAAAACTGGAACAGCAACAAATTTGATTTTTATAGGTTGGTAACGTCATATGCGATATTCATTGGTTGTATTCGATTGGGATGGAACAGTGATTGATTCTACCCAGTCTATTGTCCAGGCCATACAGTCGGCCTGCAGAGATCTGGGTCTGGCAGTGCCGCCTGCGGCACAGGCAAGATGGGTGATTGGCCTGTCGCTGGAAAGTGCTCTTTATAAGGTGGTGCCAACCCTGACGGCCGAGCAGTTGCCAGAATTCATTCAACGTTATAAGTTTCATTATTTCACCCGTGACCCCGATTTATGCCTTTTTGATGGCATGACCACGCTTTTTGATGAACTTCGCGACAATGGCGTCATGCTGGCCGTGGCGACCGGTAAAAGCCGCGTGGGCTTGAACAGGGTGCTTGAGCAGAAAAAACTGGGGCATTATTTTGCCGCTACCCGCACGGCCGATGAAACATTCAGCAAACCCCATCCGCAAATGTTGAATGAGCTCATGGAAACCCTGGCCGTGCCGGCTGAAGAGACTGTCATGATTGGTGACACCTCGCACGACATCCTGATGGCGCATAATGCCGGTGTTGAAAGTATCGCGGTAACTTATGGTGCACATAGCCTGCGTGAGCTTAATGAAAGCAAACCCACCCGTATTGTTGACGATGTTACCGGTTTGGCGGATCTGTTGCAGATGCATTGTAAAACCAATGCAAACCAGGCATTTTCCTGAGTTGGGCTGGGAAATAAAATGAAAACCTGGAAAGCCGAAAGTATTGATCGCGTTCAGCCCTTTGTATTTTTGCTGTGCCTGTTGCCGGTGATTCGCTGGTTTTATCTGGGTAGTGTGGGGGGTATGACGGCCGAGCCGGCACTGTTTTTTGCCCGCTCCAGCGGGCAATGGGCCCTGGGCATGTTGTGTCTTGCGCTGGCGGTCACGCCCATCCGGCAAATGTTGGGGCAGCCGGCCTTGTTGCGCTGGCGCAGAATGTTGGGTTTGTATGCTTTCTTTTATGCTTTTTTGCACATGATCGCCTGGCTCTGGCTGGATCGCAAGCTCAGCTTTTCGTTCATGCTTCAGGACTTGGTCGAGCGCCCCTATATCCTGTTGGGCATGCTGTCCTTTGCCATCATGTGTGTGCTGGCGGCCACTTCGCGCCAGCAATCCATTCGCAAGCTGGGGCGTAATTGGCAACGTTTGCATCGTGCCGTGTATGTGGTGGGCATACTGGTTATTATTCATTTCTGGAAAATGCACCCGGCGGGGCAAAGTCTGGTGGCACCTGTCGTGTTTACACTGCTGATGGCTTTTTTGTTGCTTTGGCGGGTGGTGAATGCGCTGGTGTTGCGTCGCAAGGTGCAGACTATTGTCGATTCAGTGGGTAATGTATCAGGTTCTGGTCGGCATCCCAGAGAAGATGGCAGATAAGAAAACGATACTTGCATGGAAGGGAGGCAGGCCATGTTGCAAGCAGATTTTTTGCGTTTTGCTGTCCGATGGTTTCAGCGATTGTCGGGGGTGTTCGGCCTGTCGGTATTGCTGGCCTGCTCGCAGCAGGAATATGCGGTCGATGAGTCCTTCACCGCGGCAGCCCAGGATAGTCGGGTGCGTTTTATTGTCTTGCATTACACCTCTGAAAACAATGCCGATTCATTGCGGATTCTTACCCAAAACAAGGTCAGTGCCCATTATTTGCTGACTGCCGGGAAGAACCCTGTGTTGTATCGTCTTGTGGATGAAAACCGTCGGGCCTGGCACGCTGGTATCAGCCAGTGGTATGGTTATAAGAATCTTAATGCCATGTCTATCGGCATAGAAGTGGTCAATCTTGGGCCATTAAATGAGCAAAAAACACAGTGGGACGCTTATTCGCCTGAACAGATAGATCTGTTGGTGGCCTTGTTGCGTGATTTGGCCCAGCGTCATCAGGTCAGGGCAAAGCATATTGTGGGGCATAGCGATATTGCGCCGCAGCGAAAAATTGATCCCGGCCCCCTGTTTCCCTGGGAGGCGTTGGCCAGGCAAGGCATAGGGCGTTGGTATGATGAAGACCGTGTCCGGCAATACGAGGCCCGCTTTGCGGTGGACGGCGTGCCGGATTGGCCGTGGTTTCAGGAAAAGCTGCGGCGTATCGGTTATGAGGTGGAATTCGGGCCTGGGGCCCAGGTGTCAACCCGGCGGGTGTTACAGGCGTTTCAGATGCACTACCGCCCGCAGCGTTATGATGGTCAGCCCGATATCCGGACGGCTGCCATCCTGATGGACTTGGCCGCTCAGGAAGACGGTTAAGCGACTAACTGGCTCCAAACGCTATTAACTGGCCAAAAACAGGAAGAGGGTGGGTTTTTTATCCAATTCGGGGGCTGGGCCGGCTTTCCATTGGGCAATGGTTTTGGTCTTGATCCATTCGTCCTGAGTGGTGACAGAGCGTGCAATGCACAGGCGGGTATCGGGTCGCAGTGCGTTAATCAAAGACTCAAACATGGCGGCATTGCGATAGGGGGTTTCTATAAACAGCTGGGTTTGCTGCAGTTTGGCCGATTGGGTTTCCCAGGCTTTCAGCTGTTTGGTGCGTTCGGCCGGGTTGACTGGGGCGTAGCCATGAAACGTAAAGCGTTGCCCGTCAAGACCGCTGGCCATTAAGCCCAGCAAGATGGAAGAAGGGCCTACCCAGGGAATGACGCGAATGCCCATTTTATGGGCGGCCATTACAACTTTGGCTCCCGGGTCGGCAACCGCGGGGCAGCCGGCCTCGGAGACCAGGCCAATTTCACCGTTCGGGGTGACTTCATTCAGCCATTGGTTGATCTCGCCTGCGCTGGTTTTTGCGCCTAGTGTATGAATGGTGATTTCCTGAAGAGGGTTTAGGGTACCAATCAGTTTGAGGAAAGCACGGGCGGTTTTGGCGTTTTCAGCGATATAGCAGGTAAGGCGTGAAGCCACAGCCTGGGTGTCGGCAGGCAGCCATGATGAAGTGGGGGCCTGGCCCAGTCCAACGGGTATGAGATGCAGGGTTTTAGTCATGGTGCGTGTTTTCCTGGGCAGACAGGGTGGGATTAATGCCGAACGAGCGGAGCATCCGGGCCAGGGTAATCAAAGGCAGTCCGATGATGGAAGTGGGATCATCGCTTTCCATTTTTTCCATCAGGGTAATGCCCAGCCCTTCGGCTTTTGCGCTACCGGCGGTGTCAAAGGGTTTTTCAATTTCAAGGTAGTGTACAATTTCATCATCGCTCAGCTCCCTGAAATAACAGCGCGTAATAATGTCGGCTGATTCGGTTCTGCTGCCATCGGTAACGGCCAGTGCACTATGAAACTCCACGCAATGTCCGGATAGCGCCTGCAGTTGTTTTTTGGCGGCGTCAAAGTTGCCGGGTTTGCCAATGGGCGAGCCATCCAGTGTGGCGACCTGGTCCGAGCCAATAACGACGCTGTTCGGGTTGTGGGCCGCAATGGCCAGCGCTTTTTCAACCGAAAGGCGCAGGGCCAGCCGGGCCGGTGTTTCACCCGGTTGTGGGGTTTCGTCAATGTCAGGGGAGATTGCTTCAAACGGGATGCGGAATCGTTCCAGCATTTCTTTTCTGTAGCGGGAAGATGACGCAAGAATAAGACGGGAAAAGCGGTTTGTCATTGTTTTAATTGACCAAATGATAAATAACGGGTTATTATCCTATGTTTTCCGATATTTGTGCAAACCTTGAATCAAGAAGTGCGGGGAATAAGGAACAGGCGGGGATATGAGTAACGAAAAGGGCCAGGCTGAAAAAAGCCAAACTGAGGGCCTGGCAGCACAAGGCCAGGTGGGTTCAGGCAAGGGTCTTTTTATTGATTCCCTTGATTTTGTGCGCCGCGCTGGCGAGTTAAGTGGTAAAACACCTTTAGGTGCTTTTTTAAGACTTACACAAGATTTGCCTGAGCAATTAACAGATGAAAGCGGTATGGTTGTCTGGTCACTGAAAGGTGAAAAGGACGCGCGTGGCAAACGGTTATTGCGTTTGCATGTACAAGCCAGTCCGCAACTTGTCTGCCAGCGTTGTCTTGGTTTATTCAGGTTTGATGTAAATAATGAGTCGGTGCTGGAATTGGTTACTTCCGAGGCCGATCTTCACAGTGATTTGACTGAATCGGGCGAAATAGAGGAGCCTTTCGATGAGAAAATCCTCTCTTCCCGGCACATGAGTGTGCTTGATTTGGTTGAGGACGATTTGATTTTAAGTCTGCCTTACGTGCCACGGCACGAGAGTTGTCCTTCACAAGCGGTGCTGCCCGACGATGAGCTTGAAAAGCCTTCTTCGCCATTCGCGGTGCTGGAACAGCTCAAAAAGCGGTAATTTTTACAGTTTATAGTTTTTAGTTTGTATTACCTTATTTAATACAACATTTTTTGGAGTCATCATGGCTGTTCAACAAAACAAAAAGTCACCTTCAAGACGCAATATGCGCCGTTCACACGATTTCCTGACATCTCCCGCGACAGCGATCGAGTCTACAACAGGTGAATTGCACCTGCGTCACCACATCAGTCCTAACGGCATTTATCGTGGCCGTAAAGTTCTGAAAACAAAAAACGACGAATAATCGGTTACGTTGAGAATATGGCCGCGCCGTTGTCAGGCGTGGCCTGTTTATTACTATCGTGGTACGTATTGCTATAGATTGCATGGGCGGTGATGTCGGCCTGCCCGTGACTGTTCCTGCTGCTGTGCAAATTGCCCGGCAGTACGCTGACACACATTTTCTGTTAACCGGCGTTCCTGAACAAATCGAACAGGCTCTCAGGCAAGCAAATCCAGGCGACCTCAGCCGTTTTGAAATTGTTCCCGCTTCTGAAGTGGTGGCAATGGATGATCCGGTTGAGGTCGCTTTGCGTCGTAAAAAAGACTCATCCATGCGGGTGGGCGTCAACCTGGTCAAGGAAAAAAGGGCGGATGCACTGGTTTCGGCAGGTAATACCGGTGCCTTGATGGCTATTTCACGGTATGTGCTGAAAACCATGGAAGGCATTGACAGGCCTGCCATTGCCACGGCCATACCCAACCAGAAAGGTGGAGCCACCACCATGCTGGATCTCGGTGCCAATGTCGACTGTTCTGCCCAGCATTTGCTGGAATTTGCCATCATGGGTGTGGCGCTGTGCGAAGCAATCGACAATATCCAGAATCCAACGGTTGGCTTGCTTAATATTGGTGAAGAAGCCATCAAAGGTAATGAGACTGTCAAGGAAGCCTCAAGCCTGCTGCAATGCAGTGGCCTGAATTTTTATGGCAATGTCGAAGGCGATGATATTTTCAAGGGTACCACCAATATTGTGGTGTGTGACGGTTTTGTGGGTAATGTGGTCCTGAAATCGCTTGAGGGCCTGGCCAAAATGATTGGTACCATGCTAAAACAGGAATTTACCCGAAACTATCTTACAATGGCGGCAGGTATGGTTGCCCGGCCGGTGCTGAGCCGTTTCCGTGACCGAGTTGATAATCGCAACTATAATGGTGCTGCCCTGTTGGGCTTGCGCGGTATAGTTTTTAAAAGTCACGGTTCGGCCGATGTTTTTGCTTATACCAAGGCCATTGAACGGGCCCGTGGTGCGGTTGTCAGGGGGTTGCTTGAGAAAACCGCAACGGCAGTCACCCAGATGACGCAAAGAATAGACCGGGATAATGCTGAAAGTACCACCGGACAGAAATAAAAAATATAAAACGCTGTGCCTGCCCCTTCAATCCAGGCATGGCCCAAGGAGTTGGTCATGAGTTTTGCAAAAATTATAGGTTCAGGCAGTTATTTGCCCGAAAACTGTGTTACTAACGACCAGTTGGCCGTCAGACTGGCGGAAAAAGGCATAGAAACATCCGATGAATGGATTGTGACCCGGACCGGTATCAGTCAGCGTCATCTGGCCGGCGACAATGAAAAAACCAGTGATCTGGCTGTCATTGCCGCACAGCGTGCCATTGAAGATGCCGGTATCGATGCCGCTGACATTGATCTGATTATCGTTGCCACTTCTACACCCGATTTCATTTTCCCCAGCACGGCCTGTCTGGTGCAATCCCGTCTGGGTATTAAGGGCGGCGCCGCTTTTGATGTGCAGGCTGTGTGCAGTGGTTTTGTTTATGCGCTGGCAACGGCAGACAGTTTCATCAAGGCCAACAATGCCAAGTGTGCCCTGGTCATAGGTGCAGAAACTTTTTCCCGCATTCTGGACTGGAATGACCGCGGTACCTGCGTACTGTTTGGTGATGGTGCCGGGGCCATGCTGCTTCAGGCTTCCGATGAGCCAGGCATTCTGGCTACCCAGCTTAATGCCGACGGTTCTCTTAACACGATATTGAATACACCGGGACGCATCGAAAACGGGGTGGTTACTGGTGATCCGTTCCTGCGTATGGATGGGCAGGCTGTTTTCAAGCAGGCAGTAACCGTACTCGAGAAATCCGCCCATCAGGTTTGTGAGAAAGCCGGCGTGTCCCTGGATGCCATTGACTGGATGGTGCCCCATCAGGCCAATATCCGCATTATCAATTATCTTGGACGCAAACTGGGCCTGCCTGCTGAAAAAATCGTGGCAACCGTTGCCGATCATGCCAACACCTCGGCAGCCAGCGTTCCCCTGGCTTTTGATGCTGCCCGTAAAGATGGTCGCATCAAGGCGGGAGACTGCGTACTGATGCAAGGTGTTGGCGGTGGTTTTACCTGGGGTTCTGCCCTGGTGCGCCTGTAAACTAATTTCAAGAGACAGATCAATATGAAAATTGCTTTTGTATTTCCGGGCCAGGGTTCGCAAACCGTGGGCATGCTTAATAACTGGGCTGAAAACCAGACCGTCACGCAAGTTATTGAACGTGCTTCAGCTGCGCTTGGCCAGGATCTGGCAGCATTGATTGCCGAAGGCCCGGCTGAGCAGCTTAATTTAACCACCAATACCCAACCTGTCATGCTGGCTGCCAGCTATGCCATGTATCAGGCATATGTGGAAGCGGCAGGTCCGCAACCGTCCTTAATGGCGGGTCATAGTCTGGGTGAGTATTCCGCGCTGGCGGCAGCGGGTTCATTCTCACTTGAAGATGCCGTGCGTCTGGTCAGAATACGTGCTGATGCCATGCAGGCTGCCGTTCCGGTGGGAACAGGCGGCATGGCGGCCATTTTGGGTCTGGACGACGATACCGTACGCCAGGTGTGTGCCGATGCGGCCCAGGGTGAAGTGGTTGAGGCCGTCAATTTCAATGCGCCCGCCCAGGTTGTGATTGCCGGTCATAAGGCTGCGGTGGAGCGTGCCTGTGACCTGGCCAAACAGGCGGGTGCCAAACGTGCCCTGCCATTGCCTGTTTCCGCTCCTTTTCATTCCAGCCTGCTCAAGCCGGCCGCCAGTGTTCTGGAAAAAGCCCTGTCTGGCATTGAAATTGCCATGCCATCCGTTGATGTGATCAATAACGTTGATGTGGCAGTGGCTGCAACACCGGATGCAATCCGTGATGCGCTCGTTCGCCAGGCATGGCATCCCGTGCGTTGGGTGGAAACTATCCGTGCCATGAAACAGCAGGGTGTGACCCACGTGGTTGAGTGTGGCCCAGGCAAGGTGTTAAGTGGTCTGGTCAAACGAATCGAGCCTGAAATGACGGGGATCTCCATTTACGACCCGGCGTCTTTGCAGGCTGCTCTGGAAACCCTGAAGGGATAAGGAATAACAATGTCTGAAGTAAAAGAGTTAAGTGGTCAGGTTGCCTTGGTGACCGGTGCAACGCGCGGTTTGGGTAAGGCCATTGCCCTTGAGCTGGCCAAGCGTGGTGCCACTGTTATTGGTACGGCAACCTCAGAGGCCGGTGCACAAGGCATTAGTGCTGAATTGTCCGGCTTTGGTGGCCGCGGTGTGGTGCTTGATGTCACTGACGCTGCTGCCTGTGATGCCTTGCTGGCAGAGCTGGCCAAAGAGGGGGCTCCCCATATTCTGGTCAATAATGCAGGCATTACACGTGATGGCCTGGCTATGCGCATGAAAGATGAAGACTGGTCTGCGGTCATGGATACCAACCTGGGTTCGGTATTCCGCATGTCACGTGGTGTTCTTAAGGCCATGATGAAAGCGCGTTCGGGTCGTATCATTAATGTGACATCGGTGGTTGGTTCAAGCGGTAACCCCGGTCAGGCCAACTATGCGGCCGCCAAGGCAGGTGTTGCCGGCATGAGCAGGGCGCTGGCCCGTGAACTTGGCAGTCGCAACATTACCGTTAACTGCGTGGCGCCCGGCTTTATCGATACCGACATGACGCGTGCCTTGGGTGAGTCGCAAACCACGGCGTTGCTAAGCCAGATCCCTCTGGGCCGTCTTGGTCAGCCCGAAGATGTCGCCAATGCAGTGGCGTTTCTGGCCAGTCCTGCAGCCGCTTACATTACCGGGACAACCTTGCATGTAAATGGTGGAATGTACATGCAGTAGTGCGGTTTTTCCGGTACTTCAGGTAGTATTGCAAATAATTTATTTGCACTGTTTGTCTTTTTTTAAAGACAAAAGGTTAATTTTTAATAAAATGCACAGTTGGCAGTACACGCATTTTAACTTTTTGGATGGTATTTTGGTTTTATAAGTTTTTTAATACTTATTTGCTAAAATAATTTTTTTTGTCACAACAGCCTTTTGCATTCTATAAGCAGTTGGCTATAATTCGCGGGATTCATTCCCTTTGGAGAGTTAAATGGATAGCATCGAACAACGCGTCAAGAAGATTGTCGCAGAACAGCTTGGCGTTAATGAAGCTGAAATCAAAAACGAGTCTTCTTTTCTTGACGACTTAGGTGCCGATTCACTGGATATGGTTGAGCTGGTAATGGCTCTGGAAGACGAGTTCGAAACAGAGATTCCAGACGAAGAAGCAGAAAAAATCACAACAGTTCAGCAAGCTGTTGAGTACATTAACAAGAATAAAGCTTAATGTAGCCGTACCAGCCATTGATCCTTTACGGGTCAATGGCAGGTTGATGCAAAAGCGCTTGGGAAAGCGTTGTGTCAGTAGTCTGGAAGATTTTCAGGTTATGTTGCATTATGGTTTTCCCAAGCGTTTTTTTGTTTATGGCAGTATGTCAAGGCAATCATTCCATTCATTTAAATATAAATTAAGGTAGGAGTCTTCTGTGAAAAGACGTGTCGTAATTACTGGCTTGGGTATTGTGTCCCCGGTAGGAAATTCAATTGATACAGCCTGGGATAATATTATCAACGGACGTTCCGGAGTCGGTCGTATTACCCGATTTGACGCTTCGGGCTTCAATTCACAGATTGCCGGCGAGGTCAGGGATTTTGATCTGACCCAATACATGTCTGCCAAGGAAGGCAAACAAATGGATACCTTCATCCACTATGGCATTGCGGCCAGTATTGATGCCTGGCGCGACTCGGGGCTTGAAGTCACCGAAGAAAATGCCGAGCGTATTGGCGTGATTGTCAGTTCGGGCATTGGCGGTCTTCACCGTATTGAAGAAACACAAACCGAATACCTGGCTAAAGGTCCACGCCGCATTTCTCCATTCTTTGTGCCGGCCTCACTCATTAACCTTATTTCCGGTCACCTCACTATCATGCTTGGCCTGAAAGGACCCAGCTATGCCGTGGTTTCCGCCTGCACAACCGGTTTGCATTCCATTGGTGATGCCGCTCGCCTGATCGAATACGGTGATGCCGATGTAATGATTGCAGGTGGTGCCGAGGCAACCGTTTCACCGTTGGGTATTGGTGGTTTTGCCGCCATGCGTGCGCTTTCAACCCGCAATGATGACCCTGAAACCGCTTCGCGTCCCTGGGATACCGATCGTGACGGTTTTGTGCTGGGTGAGGGTGCTGGCGTGCTGGTGCTTGAAGAGTATGAACATGCCAAAAAACGGGGTGCCCGCATTTATGGTGAGTTTACCGGCTATGGCATGAGTTCCGATGCTCACCACATTACCGCTCCCGATAGCGATGGCCCGCGTCGTGGTATTCTGAACGCCCTGAATAATGCAAAAATCAACCCTGATCAGGTCGATTACGTGAATGCGCATGGTACCTCAACGCCGCTGGGCGATCAAAACGAAACCAATGCACTTAAACTGGCTTTGGGTGACCACGCTTATAAAACCGTCGTCAACTCAACAAAATCCATGACCGGACATTTGCTGGGCGCCGCAGGCGGTGTCGAAGCCGTCTTCACGACCCTGGCGGTTCATCATCAGATTTCACCGCCCACCATCAATATTTTCAATCAGGATCCGGGCTGTGACCTTGATTACTGTGCCAACCAGGCTCGTGAAATGAAAATAGAATATGCACTGTCCAACTCATTTGGTTTTGGTGGCACAAATGGCTCAATGGTTGTGAAACGGGTTTAATTTGTCCACTTCACACTTGAATCTTCATTGGTCGTGTTTGCTTGAAATACGACCAGGCAGGTTTGAATGTTATGGCAAGGCATGCATGTTGTTTGTTGCGGCAGCATGTCTTGCCGGGTTTTCTTTGGGGCTTGGGCTGGCGGCCATTTATCTGGCGTATGCCCGGTCTTCACAATCCACTTCTTCTTTTCTCAAGATCCATGCTGCCCAGCCATGGGAACTTTCCGGTAATGGTTCACACCAGCTTCTGGTCTTGCAACAATTCTGGCAGGGGCCTTTCTGGCTGACCCTGTATCTTGAAAATCCATTTAATCCGCAAATGTCAGCTAAACTGATCACCATCTGGCCATTTACCGTGGGTAAAACGGGTTGGCGTAAACTTAAGGTCCTGTGCCACGCGATGCGTTGGAACAGGTCCCTTCAACAGGAGGCGCCATGAGTGATCGTGACGTCGATGCAGAGCTTGTTGCCCGTGTGCAGAAAGGCGATAAACGGGCATTTGATTTGCTGGTGCTTAAATACCAGCGAAAAATCATGCGTTTGCTTGCTCGCATGCTCAACAACCAGGCTGAAATCGAAGATATTGCCCAGGAAACCTTTATCAAGGCATATCGCGCCTTGCCCCAGTTCAGGGGGGAAAGCGCTTTTTATACCTGGCTATATCGAATTGCCATCAATACCGCCCGTAACTGGCTTTCATCCAATCAGCGAAAAATGTTGGTGTCAGATACTTTTGAAACGAAAGAGGGCGAAACTTTTTCTCAATCAGACAATCTTATAGACATTGATACACCTGAGTCACGTATGGTTTCCAGTGAAATTGCCCAGACCGTTAACAAGGCTATTGAAGAATTGCCTGAAGATTTACGGACGGCCATTGTACTGCGGGAAATAGAGGGTTTGAGCTATGAAGAAATTGCCCAAACCATGGAGTGCCCCATTGGAACCGTCAGATCCAGGATTTTCAGGGCCAGGGAAGCGATTGCTGCCCGCCTTAAGCCTGTTTTAGGCCAGGATAACGATCGTCGCTGGTAAGGAGCTGATACATGAACACAAGACATTCAACATTAAATGAATCGCAGTCACTTGATTGGGATGAATCCATATCGGCGCTTATCGATGGTGAGGATATTAATTTTGATCTGGAAAACCTGGATAACTCCTATGGCAGGCAGGTATGGGATACCTATCACCTGATTGGTGATGTCATGCGTAGCGATGAGCTGGCCATCAAGCCTTCAGACCTTTTTTATGCAAGGGTCAGCAAGGCCATTGATGCCGAACCGGCTCCTGTGGTGCCCGCGCGCCGTTTTGGCTTGCGTCAGGGCTTGTCCGGACTGGCCGTGGCGGCGGCCGTGGCATCGGTGGTGTGGGTGGTTCAGCCATTTATGGCTGAAGATGAGGTGGCGCCTGCCGTATCCGCACCCGTGGTGGCGTCGCAAACCTCATCCAGTACTGAGCTGAATCGGGATTACAGTGATTATATTCATGCCCATCGTCAAATGGTGGGGGCACGTCCCGTACATCTGGTTTCCTATGAGTACGGAGTTAATCGCTAATGTTGCATTATTCATCAAGCAGGGTGGCAGGAAAGGCAAAAACAAAATGGCTGTCACTGGTTCTTCTTGGCGTCCTTTTTGCGACACCGGCCATGGCCAAAACGGCAACGCTGCTTACAGGCAATGATCTGGTCGCATTTCTTGAGCAAGTGCAAAAGGCATCGGTCACTAATGATTACAGTGGTGTTTTCACCTATCAGCAAGGCGATCAGATCATGTCCTCACGTGTTACGCACATTGTTGATGGCGAAGGTGTCAAAGAGCGGCTGGAGCTGCTTGATGGTGATCCCCAGGAGTATCTGCGGACCAATGATGTTGTGCAGTGTCTTGTGCCGGAGCAAAAGAAAATTATTTTGACCCCGGCCCGCAAGGACCGCTTTCCGGCATTTTTGCAAACCGAAGCCACGCATTTAAACCAGTACTATACTGCCACCCTGAGTGGCAAAAAAGAGCGGGTTGCCGGTTATGAATGCCAGCAGCTCGAATTGGCACCGCGCACCCCGGATCGTTATGGTTATCGTTTGTGTGTTGATGTCAAATCAAAATTGTTATTAAGATCTCAAACGATCGGACTGGATAATAAAGTGGTTGAGCAGATCACTTTTACCGGTCTGGTTATGGGCAAGGATGTTGATACCGCTTTGCTGACACCTGGCTACAAACTCAAGGACTGGGTTGTCGAAAAAGAAGAACTTGTTTCAGTCGATTTCGCCCGCGAGGGCTGGAAGTTGCGTGCCCCTCAGGGATACGTGCCGATTTTAAGTATTATCCGACCGAAAGGAACTAATCAGCAAGTTAAACACCTAATTCTCTCAGACGGCCTTTCTTCGATTTCCGTGTTTGTGCAAAAAGTGCCAGAGGCGGAAAAGACGTTGCAGGCTCATGGTGCAGTACAAGTAGGTTCCCTGAATGTTTTTCGTCAACGCGTGGATGATTACTGGGTAACCGTCATTGGTGCCGTGCCCATGAATACACTTGAAGAAATGGCTGTTTCAGCTAAATTTATTCCACCCGTATCATCCAAATTGAATTAGGAAAGGGATTTTCATGAAACAAATGCTTAATAATAAATTGAAACGCAGTGTGCTGTATACCGTGATCGGGCTGAGTGCCGCGTATGCCGGGCTTTCTTATGTTGGTGGTGATGTTGCCAGTGCCCAGGATGTACAAAATGCGAACGTGGCCACCAGTATTGTCGGTTTGCCCGATTTCACACCCATTGTTAACCAAACAGAAAATGCGGTTGTTAATATCCGTACCATGGAAAATATCTCAAACCGTTCCCATGGCTATGATCCTTATGGCGGTGATCCCTCTGAGTTGTTCCGTTTCTTCTTCGGTCCCGACTTCATGCCGCCACGCGCCACGCCGCAACCCCGTCATCGTGGTAATGGACAGCCTGAAAGGTCAGTGCCACGTGGTGTCGGTTCCGGTTTCATCATTTCCGATGATGGTTATATCATTACCAACAACCATGTTATTTCCGGTGCTTCAGAAATTCTGGTGACCCTGAATAATGGCAAAGAACATACCGCCAAGGTTATCGGCTCTGATCAGCGCACCGATATTGCCTTGCTTAAAATCGACAGCGATGAAAAGTTGCCTACCCTTAAAATTGGCGATTCCGATAACCTGAAAAAAGGTCAGTGGGTCTTGGCAATCGGTTCTCCATTTGGACTGGATTCCACGGTGACATCGGGTATTGTCAGTGCCATCAATCGTGATACGGGTGAGTATCTGCCTTTCATTCAGACTGACGTAGCGGTCAACCCGGGCAACTCGGGTGGTCCCTTGATTAACCTGAATGGAGAGGTGGTGGGCGTGAATTCGCAAATCATTTCCCAAAGTGGCGGATTCATGGGTATTTCCCTGTCTATTCCCATTGATGATGCCATGCAGGTGGTTGAGCAACTCAAGGAAAACGGTAAGGTTACCCGGGGTCGTATTGGCGTACAAATTGGTGAGGTGGCCGGTGAGGTTGCCAAGGCTTTGGGGCTTGAAAACGATTCTGGCGCATTGGTCAGCAATGTCGAGCAGGGTGGTCCGGCAGACAAGGCGGGCATCCAGGCTGGCGACGTGATTATTGGATTTGATGGTTCGGAAATCAAGAAATGGTCGGATCTTCCACGTATTGTGGGTCAGACAAAACCGGATACCGAATCAATGATCGAAGTCTGGCGTCGCGGCAAGAAACAAAACCTGAAAATCACCGTGGGTGCAGTGCCTTCCAGCCCGGGCGAGGAGCTTGCCGCCAGCAAGACGGAAGCAGACAAGTCTGCCAAGGCTGATCGGTTGGGACTGGTTGTGGGTAATTTATCCCAGGAAACCATGACCAAGCTGCGTATCAAGGGGGGCGTCAAGATTACCGAGGTAGATGGTCCTGGACAGGCAGCCGGTCTGCGTGTTGATGATATTATTCTTGCCGTCAATGATCAGGATATCAAGGATGTCAAGCAGTTTGAAGAGACGGTTGGCAAGCTGTCCAAAGACAAAGCAGCCGCTTTATTGATTCGACGTGCAAATTTAACCCAGTGGGTGCCTGTAACGCCGTCAAAATAAGGCTACAATACGACATACGCTAAAAGGGCGCATCGCGCCCTTTTTTTATGAGTCCCCTACAAAAACTTTATTCAGCCTTATATGCAACATATACGCAATTTTTCGATTATTGCCCACATTGATCATGGAAAATCCACCCTGGCCGATCGCCTGATTCAGCGCTGCGGAGGCCTGGCAGACCGGGAAATGTCCAAGCAGGTACTTGACTCAATGGATATCGAACGGGAACGGGGGATTACCATTAAGGCTCAAACCGCTTCCCTGCAGTATAAGGCCAATGATGGCAAGATTTATAACCTCAACCTGATTGATACCCCCGGACACGTTGACTTTTCCTATGAGGTCAGCCGCTCACTGTCCGCCTGCGAGGGAGCCTTGCTGGTGGTGGATGCCAGCCAGGGGGTAGAGGCGCAAACGGTGGCCAACTGTTATACCGCCATTGAACTGGGGGTCGAGGTTTTACCGGTCCTTAATAAAATGGATCTGGCTTCCGCCGAACCTGAAGCGGCCCGTGAAGAAATTGAGGACGTGATTGGTATTGATGCCAGCGAAGCCATCAAAGCCAGTGCCAAAACAGGCATGGGCATTGATGAAATTCTCGAGCAGATCGTGACCAAAGTGCCGCCGCCGGTTGGTGATCCTGAAAAGCCCTTGCAGGCACTCATTATCGACTCCTGGTTTGACAACTACGTTGGCGTGGTCATGCTGGTGCGCATCGTTAATGGCGTGCTCAAGGTCAAGGATAAAATCACGTTCATGGCAACCGGTGCTTCACACCTGTGTGAGCAATTGGGCGTTTTCACACCCAAATCGGTGGCCCGTACGCAATTGTCGGCCGGTGAAGTGGGTTTTATTATTACCGGTATCAAAGAACTTGAACACGCCAAGGTAGGAGACACCATTACCCTGGCCAACAAGCCGGCCGAGGCGCCTTTGCCCGGGTTCAAGGAAGTCAAGCCACAGGTTTTCTCTGGACTGTATCCGGTTGAAAGCAGCGAATATGATCAATTGCGTGACTCATTGGAAAAACTCAAACTCAATGATGCCGCCTTAATGTTTGAACCCGAAGTGTCACAGGCATTGGGTTTTGGTTTCCGTTGCGGTTTCCTGGGCATGCTGCATATGGAAATCGTGCAGGAGCGTCTCGAACGTGAGTTCGATATGGACATCATTACCACCGCACCTTCGGTGGTTTATGAGGTTGAAAAAAATGATGGTGAAACCATCATGATTGAAAGTCCTTCGCGGATGCCGGACATTGGTCAGATTCGGGATATCCGCGAGCCTATCGTTACGGTCACCCTGTTCATGCCACAGGAGTATGTTGGCGCCGTGATTACCCTGTGTACGGCCAAGCGGGGGATTCAAATGAATATGAGTTACCATGGCCGGCAGGTGCATCTGGTTTATGAAATTCCACTGGCGGAAATCGTTCTTGACTTCTTCGACCGCCTGAAATCGGTGTCGCGCGGCTATGCCTCCATGGATTACGAATTCCTCGAGTACCGCTCTGCCGATGTGGTCAGGGTTGACCTGCTCATTAACGGAGACCGGGTGGATGCGCTGTCCATGATTGTTCACCGTGCCAATGCCCGTTACCGTGGTCGTGAAGTGGTGTCCAAAATGCGTGGCCTGATTCCCCGTCAAATGTATGATGTGGCCATTCAGGCCGCTATTGGTGCCGAAGTGATTGCCCGTGAAAACGTGAAGGCCTTGCGCAAGAACGTGTTGGCCAAGTGTTATGGCGGTGATATCAGCCGTAAGAAAAAACTGCTTGAAAAACAAAAAGCGGGTAAGAAACGGATGAAGCAGGTTGGCAGTGTGGAAATCCCCCAGGAAGCTTTCCTGGCCATCCTTCAGGTTGACGATAAATAAACAACTGGAAAAACAAGAGATTACAGAATGGATTTTGCTTTAATTTTATTTGTATTGCTGCTGCTGACGGCAGTCATCAAGCTGATTGACAAGGTTGTGCTTAAACCGCGCCGTATTGAGCAGTACGGGGAAGAGCAGGAAGATTACAGGCCGTGGTGGGTGGAGTACTCTGTCAGCTTTTTTCCGGTGATCCTGTTTGTGTTCATCTTGCGTTCTTTCGTGGTAGAACCTTTTCGCATTCCTTCGGGTTCCATGCTACCCACCTTGCAGGATGGCGACATGATTTTGGTGAACAAATTCAATTACGGTATCCGTTTGCCTATTGTTGACCAGAAAATCATTCCGCTTGGCGATCCCCAGAAGGGCGATGTTGTGGTGTTCCGTTACCCTGTCAATCCCGATATTGATTATATCAAACGGATTGTCGGCGTGCCTGGTGATACCGTGGCTTATATTGGAAAACGTCTGTTCATCAATGGCGAAGCGGTAGATACCACGGCGTTGGGTCCTTATGTCAATCCTTCGCAGCAAGCGGGAAATCCGCTGAAGCTGCAGGAAAAAATAGATGGCAAAACGTATGAAACCCTGAATATGCCGGGTGACGGTGCTTATCTTTCCGGTCGATCGTTTCCATTTGCGCAAAATTGTGAATATGCCGCTACCGATTTCAAGTGTACCGTGCCAGAAGGTCATTATTTTGTCATGGGAGATAACCGCGACAATAGTGAAGACAGTCGTTATTGGGGCTTTGTACCCGATAACCATCTGGTGGGCAAGGCATTCTTTGTCTGGATGAATTTTGGAGACCTGGGCCGGATTGGTTCAATCAAATAATGAATTTAACGCAATTGGAAACCCGACTGGGTTATAAATTTAAAGACCAGCGTTTATTGATACAGGCATTAACGCATCGTAGCCATAGTGCCATGCATAATGAGCGTTTTGAGTTCTTGGGTGACTCCATCCTGAACTTTGCGGTTGCCGCCATTTTGTTTCATCAGTTGCCCAATGTTGATGAGGGTGACCTGTCCCGTATTCGAGCGAGTCTGGTCAAACAGGGTACGCTGGCCGATATTGCGGGCAGACTTGATTTATCCCATTTTCTCAGGTTGGGCGAGGGAGAGTTGAAAAGTGGCGGATTTCGTCGACCCTCCATTCTGGCGGATGCCGTTGAGGCCATTTTTGGTGCCATCTACCTGGATTCGAACAGTGATCGGGCTCATGAGGTGATCAAGTCCCTGTACCGTCCCATTCTGGAAACGGTTGATTTCAACACCTTGGGCAAAGATGCCAAAACGCTGTTGCAGGAAGTGTTGCAAGGACGCAAGTTCGCTCTGCCTGCCTATAATGTGATTGCCACCTCGGGGGCCGCCCATGATCAGCAGTTTGAGGTTGAGTGCCTGATTGCCGAACTGGATGTCAGGGCACAGGCCAGTGGCAGCAGTCGTCGCGCTGCCGAGCAGGCCGCTGCAGCACTGGTGTTGGCCCAACTGGAACAAATATTGCCCAAAAAAAAGGGCTCCGCCAAACAAGTACGCAAAGTGGCAGCCCAGCTGAGCTTGCCCGTTGCTGTGGAACAGGATAGAAAATGACCCAGGAAACACCTTTCAAAACCGGATTTATTGCGGTGGTGGGGCGCCCCAATGTGGGCAAGTCCACACTTACCAATGCGCTTATCGGTAGCAAGATTTCCATCGTTTCGCGCAAGGCGCAAACCACCCGCCATCGTATTCATGGTGTGCTGACCCGTGGCCGGGAACAGTTTGTGTTTGTGGATACCCCCGGTTTTCAAACCCGTCATGGCGGTGCCATGAACCGTATGATGAACCGCGTGGTTACCCAGGCATTGGCCGATGTGGATGTGGTGCTGCATGTGGTTGAGGCGGGTAAATGGTCGGTGGGAGATGATAATATCGTGCCGCTGCTGCCATCGTCCAAAAAGTGCATTCTGGTCATCAGCAAGGTTGATACCCTGAAAAATAAAAATGAGATGTTTGATTTTGTTGGCAAGATCATGAGCAAGTTCAGTTACGATGCCGTGGTTCCCTTAAGTGCCGTCAAGAAAATCCAGCTTGATACTTTGCTTGATGAAATATCCCGGCGCTTGCCTGAAGGGGAGCCCATGTTTGAAGAGGATGCCCTGACGGACCGCTCCATCCGTTTTATTGCGGCGGAACTGATTCGGGAAAAAATCTTTCGGCTGGTGGGCGATGAGTTGCCCTATGCCTGCACGGTCGTGATTGAAAAATGGGAAGAAGATGAAAGTGGGGCTCATATTTCTGCCTGTGTGGTGGTAGAGCGTGAAAGCCACAAGCCCATTTTGCTGGGTGCCAAAGGCATGCACATGAAGCGCATTGCCAGTGAAGCCCGTCAGGATATCCGGGAGCTGTTGGATAAACCGGTGTTTCTGGAAGTGTATATCAAGGTGCGCAAAGGCTGGTCCGATAAGGAAAGCGCGCTTCGTGACCTGGGATATGAGTAAACGGCAGCACCGGATACTGGATGCGCAGGCATTTTTAATGCATGCCACCAACTGGAGTGAAACTTCGATCATTGCCCAGGTTTTTTCCCGTGACTACGGTATCGTTACCGTGATCGCCAAAGGGGCAAAGCGGCCTTATTCCGTTTTGCGCCCCATTTTGTCAGCCTTCCAACCTCTGTTGCTGTCCTGGTCAGGGCAGGGTGAAATCAAAACCCTGACCCGTGCCGAGATTGCAGGTTTGCTGCCGCTGGGGGGGCGCTCTCTCATGTCGGGCTGGTACATGAATGAATTGTTATTAAAACTGTTGCCCAAGGAAGATCCCCATCAGGTGTTGTTTGATGCCTATGCCGATGCGCTGGCCCAGCTGGCTGATGGCTCACCGGCTACGGGTGCTTTACGTCGCTTTGAATGGACCTTGCTGAACGAAACCGGTTATGCCATAGAAGGTGAAGTTCCGGATTTTGATGATCGCAGTGCAGAGCCGGCCCTGCGTCTGGCCTTGCGTGAAAGGATCAATGAGCATCTGGAAAACCGCTCTCTGTTAACGCGCAAGGTACTGCATTCCTTGCGGCATTTTTCATGATGTGATTGAATATGAACTGTTCTGTCCAATCCTGGCCAGAAAATATTTGCCTTATATTGTGATTAAGGAGTCAGTTCATGTTGAGGAAGCTATCCGAGCCGCCGCTGGATGCAGTGGTTTTCAAATCGGGCAATGCAGTTGCCATGGCCTTGATGATGGCCGGCTTGTTATTGCCTGGGTGGGCGCAGGCCGATGTTATTCCGGTTTCTTCCAGTATCGGAGAGGTTACCGTATTTTCAGACCGGGCCCTGGTCAAGCGGGACGGGCAACAGCAAATACCGGCCGGAGAACATGAACTGGTGTTCAAAGACCTGCCTTATTGGCTTGATCAGCGTTCATTACAGTTCAATGCCAAAGGCAAGCAATCCGTCCGTATTTTAGATATCAGTTCCCGGGATGATTTCCAGGCGATCAGCCAGCATGAGCGTATTGCTGAACTGGACAGGCAAATCAAAGACATTGAGAACCAGCTTGCCCGGCTGGAAGACCAGCGCAAGATTCTGCAGAACAAAAGCGATTATCTGGAAGCTTACCAGAAGGGCAGTGTGCAGCCGGGTAAAGATATGCCTCGCTTAAGCACGTCGGAATTGCTTGAAATCATGAATTTCAGCAAGACCATTTTGGCTGAAAACTACACCGCCCAGCGTGAACTGGATAATAAAATAGCGCAATTGCAGGCTGAACTGGCTGCCTTGCAGGAAAAACGGGGTCAAATTCCCCATGAAGAGACGGTCAGAAGTAAAACCGTGGTGGTTCAGCTGGATGCTCCTGAGGCAGATCAACTGGATCTGAGCCTGTCTTATGTGGTGCCTGGCGCAAGCTGGTGGCCCAATTATGATGCCAGCTTTGACTCGTCCGACAATAAGCTTAAACTGTCTTATTATGCACAAATTTCCCAGCAAACCGGTGAAGACTGGGATGATGTCAAACTGGTGCTGTCAACCGCGCAACCCATGATAGGGGCCGTTTTGCCTGAACTGGATCCCTGGGTGGTGGATATCCGGGTTCCTCGTCCCGAGATGCCTGCCCCGGTTGCCATGGCCAGACAAAAGGCCTTGCAGGCGATGCCAGAGCAGCGGCGTGCCATGGCACCCATCATGGATACCTCAACGGGGCAGGTGCAGGCCGAAGCCTCATTTAATACTGCCACAGCAGAAAGAGGTCTGGCCAATACGGTTTTCAATATAGAAAAAAAAGCAACGGTACCTACCGGACCGGAAGAAAAGAAAGTGGCTATTTCGGTCAGTGAATTTAAAACCGATCAAACCTATCAGCTGGTGCCAGCCTTGCAGGAAGCCGTGTTTTTAACGGTTAAGGCCACCAATAGCAATGATTATCCCCTGTTGCAAGGCGATCTGAACGCATTTTTGGATGGGCAGCTGATTGCCAGCAGCAATATCAAGACGGTATTCCCGGGAGAACCTCTTGAGCTGGCTATGGGAACCGATGAGTCCATTTCCGTCAGGCGTGAGCCGCTTAAGCGTTTTACTGAAAGCACGGGCCTGACCGGCAGTGGCAAACGTATCAGCTATGAATATCAAACGGTTATCCAGAATAACCGAGATAAGGCCGTCGAGCTGGTTTTACATGACCGTTTCCCGCTTTCCCGCAATGAGAAAATTGAAATCAGGCGGATCAGCCCTTCTGACAAGGAAATCACCCTTAAGGCGGATGGTCGTTATGAGCAGCGTATCAAACTGGCACCCAAGGAAAAGAAAACCGTGGTGCAGAAGTTTTCAGTGGGCTACCCCAATGAGGTTGATGTAACGGGTTTGCCTTGAGCGGTTGCGATTGAAGAGTGCCTGGTGAGTACCTGTTTCCCATAAAAAACGGCGTCAGATTAAACTGAACGCCGTTTTTTTATACGCTTGAGCGGTTGGTTTTGTGTTTAGTCGGAGTTGCCACCGGTAATGCCCAGAATGGACAGCAGGCTGACAAATACGTTGTAGATGTCCAGGTAAATGGCCATGGTGGCGGAAATATAGTTGGTTTCGCCACCATTGACGATGCGCTGGATATCAACCAGCATGAAGGCCGAGAAAATGACCATGGCCAGTACGGAAATGGTGAGCATCAGGGCCGGGATTTGCAGGAAAATATTGCCAATGGCCGCCAGGATAAGCACAACAGCACCAATAAACAGGGTTTTTTGCATGCCGGTAAAATCACGCTTGCTGGTGGTGGCAATGGTTGCCATGGTTGCAAAAATGGCGGCGGTGCCACCAAAGGCCATCATGATCAGCTGGGCACCATTGTTCATGCTGAGCACAAAGCCCAGCATGCGTGACAGCATGATACCCATGAAGAAAGTAAAGGCCATTAGCCATACAATACCGGCGGAACTGTTTTTATTGCGCTCAACGGCAAACATCAGACCAAAGGCGCCCACCAGGAACACAATGGTGGAAAGGCCAGGAGACAGCATGGCGTTCAGGTTTAATTGCAACGCCAGTGCGGCACCCAGGATGGTGGGAATCAGGGAAGCGGCCAGCAACCAGTAGGTGTTTCTTAGTACGCGGTTCTTGACTGCGGGGGTGGATGCATAGCCGCCACGCGAAAGGGGCTGATTAAAGTCACTCATGGAGTCTCCAGTAATACGGATGGTTGAATCAACATTGTTCTTCAGGAAAGACAGCCTGGAAAGCTGACAGTTCCCTGAATTCTAACTGAATTTAAGGTTAATGTTGAGCGTATTTTGCAGTTATTGGCAATATCATCAGGACGCGACAGAGTGCGCCTTGACGATATTGACGGGATTGGCTGAATATTGCTTCCAGCGTTCCCGGGCCAGTTGCCTGTCTTGCTCGTGCCCTGAAACAATTTCCAGAACGCGGGCAAACTGTTCATAACCGGGCGGACAGGCCAGATCAAGATTGAGCAGCCAGGGTGGATCCTGGCCGGGTAACAGGGCATTGGCCGGGTTTTCCGCTGTGGTGCGAATCAATACCATGCCGGCATTGGGATCTTTGACATCAAGGTGGGGCACAAAAGCGGTTTGCTCTATGCCCCACAGGCCTTTGCTAAAGGCCTGCATGCGTTTTGCATCGGTGCAGTAAACCAGTACCTGATGGCCTGCCTGGAAGTGCTTGTAGGCAACTTCACAGGCTTTTTGGATACGGTGTTCCGCGCCGAAGGCAAAGTCGATGGTTGACATCAAGCTTTCAGTCCTGCTGTGCCAGCAGGAATTCGGTTAACAAGGGAACCGGACGGCCGCTGGCGCCTTTTTCCTTGCCTTTGTTCCAGGCCGTACCGGCAATATCCAGGTGGGCCCAGCGGTAGGCTTTGGTAAAGCGTGACAGGAAGCAGGCAGCGGTGACTGAACCGGCCGGCATGCCACCAATGTTGGCCATGTCGGCAAAGTTGCTCTTGAGCTGTTCCTGATAGGCGTCATCAAGGGGCAAGCGCCATGCCGGGTCTTGTGCCTGTTTGCTGGCGGCCAGCAATTGCTCGGCAAGGGTGTCATCGCTGGCAAACAGGCCGCTATTGACATGGCCCAGCGCCACCACGCAGGCACCGGTCAGGGTGGCAATATCAATGACGGCTGATGGTTTGAAGCGTTCAGCATAGGTCAGGGCATCACACAGGATCAGGCGACCTTCGGCATCGGTATTCAGGACTTCAATGGTTTGGCCGGACATGCTGGTAATGACATCACCGGGTTTGGTGGCTTTACCATTAGGCATATTTTCGGTGGCGGGAATAATACCAATCACATCCCGGGTCAGGCCGATTTCGGCGATGGCCCTTAAAACGCCAAAAACGCTGGCGGCACCGCACATGTCGAATTTCATTTCATCCATGCCCAGGCCTGGCTTAAGGGAAATGCCACCGGTATCAAAAGTAACGCCTTTACCTACCAGGACAATCGGGCCTTCATCTTTTTTGGTGTTGTTGGCAGCGGTGTATTTCAGCACGATAAAGCGTGGTGGCTGGTCGGAGCCGGCAGCCACAGACAGGAAAGAGCCCATTTTAAGCGCTTCGATCTGTTTCTTTTCAAGGACTTCAGCCTTGATGGATTTGAATTCCTTGGCCAGCATTTTGGCCTGTTCACCCAGGTAAGCGGGCGTGCAGATATTGGCAGGCAGGTTGCCCAACTGGCGGGTTGCAATCATGCCATTGGCAATGGCAGCACCTTGTTCCGCACCCATTTTGGCCTGTTTGTCATCTTTACGTTCGGTAATGAAGGTGATTTTTTTAAGCGGATAGGGGGTGGGACGGTTTGCCATGCTGAACGTGCCGTCATATTGGTATAGCGCATTGCCAATGGCGCGGGCGGCCAGACGTGCGCGTGTTTTAATGTCCAGTTCCTGGCAGGGCTCTTCGAGCAGGGTGCTTGTTGCATCGGTCAGTGAGGTTTCGATGCAATAGGCTGCAATGCCGGCATGTGCCTTGAGCAGGGCATTCGCGTTATAATCTTCCTTTTTGCCCAGGCCAACCAAAATAACACGTTCAGCCTTGACACCTTCCAGATTGCGCAACACCAATATACTGCCTACGGCAGCCTTGAATTCTTTTTTAAGTACGGTGCTTATGCTTTCGTAGCTGGCGCGGTTGATGATGTCAGCCGCTTCGCTTAACTGGCCATCGGTGTAGACGCCAATGAACAGGGCGGCAGCCTTGAGTTGTTGTAATGATCGGGTTGATTGTGTGTTAAATTCCATTTTTATTTACCTAAGGCGTCAATAAAGACGTTTATTATCTCGCAAGATGAATCATGTCGCTATTTAAACGATCGGTTGTCGCTGAAATAAGCAGCCATATCGGTATCGTGTTTTCCACGCTTATCGTTGTATGGCTAAGTGTATTACTAGTCAGGCTGTTGGGGCAAGCCGCCGCAGGCAGCATTGGTGCCGATATTGTATTTGGTATTGCCGCCCTGTCCAGTATTACGGCACTGCCAACCATACTATCCGTTTCCCTGTTTATTGCCGTCTTGTCAACCATTTCACGCAATTATCGGGAATCTGAAATGGTGGTGTGGTTTGCCAGCGGTGTTTCCCTGCTTGACTGGATTCGACCGGTCTTGCGGGTGGCGCTTCCGGTTTGCGTGCTGATTGCCGTGCTTACCCTGCAGGCTTCGCCTTGGGCATATCGACAAATAGAAGAGTACCGGCAGCGCTTTGAACAGCGCTCGGAGATTGCCAAAATCGCGTTTGGCCAGTTTATTGAGTCCGAGCAGGGTAAACGGGTGTTCTTCATAGAGGAACCCACCGATCCTGAGCATGAAATGGGCAAAGTGTTTGCCAGGGTTGAGGACGAGCATTGGTATAGCACCATTACTGCCGATAATGCAAAATTGCGTGAAGAAGATAATGGCGATCGTTTTTTGGTGCTTGGTCCCGGTAACCGTTATGACATGAAACCCGGCAGTGCCGAGTTTCGAATGATCAAGTTTGACAATTACACCATGCGTCTTGAAAGCAAGGGTGGAGAAAATACCGAAGAAAATATCCGGAATGCAGCGCTGAATGTGATGAAAGCAAGGCCAACGGGCAGCCTGTTCGAGGATCAAACCAGTAAAAGCGATTCACAAATCATGTGGCGTATTTCATTGCCATTGGCTGCGCTTAATCTGGCCTTGCTGGCCATTCCGCTGGGGGCGGTGAATCCGCGGCTTGGCCGCTCTGGCGATTTGGTGCTGGCCGGGCTGATTGGTTTGCTTTACATGAATACCATGAATCTGGTCAGGGGGTGGATTAGCAGCGATAAAATAGACATGATGGCTGGCATGATCTTGTTGCATGGTACCGTGTTTTTACTGTGTGTGTATTTGTTCCGCAAACGTTTAACACTCAAAAAGCCTAAGCAATAGAAAATATAAATATATAGCCATAAGTTATAAACATAAACTCTTATATAACTTATAATCTATCTAAATTAAGGATAGATCGCTATGAACTTACAGCAATTTCGTTTTATCCGGGAAACCATCCGAAGAAATTTCAATTTGACGGAAGCCTCCCGGATTTTGTTTACCTCCCAGCCGGGGGTTTCCAAGGCCATCATCGAATTCGAAGATGAATTGGGTATTAAGGTTTTTGAGCGGCATGGCAAGCGCATCAAGGGCTTGACCAAGCCGGGCGCTGCCGTTGCCGGCATTATTGACCGCATCATGCGTGAAGTGGACAACCTGAAAAAAGTCAGTGATGAGTTTGCCAAGCGCGATGAGGGAAGCCTGGTGATTGGCTGTACGCATACACAGGCCCGTTATTTCCTGCCCAAGGTGATTCCTGAGTTCAGAAAGCGTTTTCCCAAGGTGCGTGTGTCGCTGGCCGAAGGCAGTCCTTCGCAACTGGCCAATATGGTTTTGCAGGAACAGGCTGATCTGGCCCTGGCTACCGAAACATTGGCCAATGTCGAGGGCCTGACCACTTTGCCTTGTTATGCATGGGAACACACGCTGGTTGTACCGCCTGATCATCCTCTGACCAGTCTGACCTCAACCCAGGCCAAAAACATTACCCTTGAGCAGGTGGCGCAGTACCCCATCATTACCTATGATCGTGCGTTTACGGGCCGCAATTCGATAGACAGTGCTTTTGCCAGCAAGGGCATTGTGCCTGATATTGTTCTGGAGGCGCTTGATGCCGACGTGATCAAAACTTATGTCGATGTTGAAATGGGCGTGGGTATTATTGCGGGGGTGGCCTTTGACCCCAGAAGAGATCCCGGACTGGTGGGTATTCCTGTGGGGCATTTGTTTGGTGAGCACGTGACCCGCATCGGTCTGAAAAAAGGGACGTTTTTACGGGATTATGTGTATGCATTCCTGAGCATGTGCGCCCCCAACCTGACCCGTGAAAATATTGACAGCGAAGTGACTTTTGATAGTGTCGAGTAAAGGCCGGTTTATCTATTCTTTGAGTGCCCGTCGCAGGATTTTGCCTACATTGGTTTTGGGCAGTTCATCCCTGAACTCCACCAGTTTGGGGACTTTGTAGGCCGTCAGGCTTTGGCGGCAGAAATCAATCAATTGTTTTTCTGTCAGCGACGGGCTTTTTCGCACCACGAATATTTTCACGATTTCTCCGGCCGCACCGTTGTCAACACCGATGGCCGCCACTTCCCGTACGTCGGGGTGGCTGGCTACGACCTCTTCAATTTCGTTAGGGTATACATTGAAACCCGAGACAATAATGAGGTCTTTTTTCCGGTCAACCAGATAGACAAATCCTTCTGCATCTACATAGCCCATGTCTCCGGTATGCAGGAAACCGTCCGGGTCAAAAATCTTTTGGGTTTCTTCAGGATTGTTCCAGTAACCTTTCATGACTTGCGGGCCTTTGATACAGATTTCTCCGATATCTCCCGTGCCCATTTCACGACCATTATCATCACGAATGGACAGTTCGGTTGAGGGAAGGGGTAATCCGATTGAACCATTGAATTCAGACAGGTCCAGCGGATTAATAGTGACCGCAGGCGAGGTTTCGGTTAAGCCATAAGCCTGTGTGAGTGGTTTGCCCGTAATTATTTTCCAGCGTTCGGCAACCGGACGCTGTACTGCCATGCCACCACCCAGCGTAAAGTGCAAATGGCTGAAATCAAGATTGCTAAAATTTTCATCATTCAGCAAGGCATTGAACAGGGTATTGACACCGGTAATGGCGGTAAACGGGTATTGTCCAATTTCCCTGACAAGGGCGGGCACGTCGCGCGGGTTCAGGATCAGCAGATTACGCGCTCCCAGCATCAGGAAGGTCAGGCAGTTGGCCGTGAGGGCAAAGATATGGTAGAGCGGCAGGGCGGTAATAATAAAGTCTTTACCCTCGGCGGTATGTGGCTTTACCCAGGCGCAGGCCTGGCAGACATTGGCCACCATATTCCCATGACTTAGCATGGCTCCTTTGGCAACCCCGGTTGTGCCACCGGTATATTGTAAAAAGGCAATGTCGTTATGGCCCAGAGTCGGGGGCGTAAAGGGCAGTTTGCCGGATCCGTTTAAAACGGATTTTAACCGGACAGGATTGGGCAGCGACCATTTGGGCACCCGATGCTTTATGTGTCGCACCATAAAATTCATGAAATGCCCTTTTAGTCCCAGCATTTCGCCAATAGAGGTTACGATGATGGTTTTCAGCGAACTCAGGTTTGGCAGTGCTGCCTGCAGGGTGGCGGCAAAGTTTTCAACAATAACAATGACTTCAGCCTCCGAGTCATTCAGCTGATGTTCAAGCTCATGGGCCGTGTACAGGGGGTTGCAATTAACCACGGTACAACCGGCCTGCAAGGCGCCAAACAGGCAAACCGGGTACTGGAACAGGTTGGGCATCATCAGGGCAATGCGGGTGCCCGGTTTGATGCCCCGGCTTTGCAGCCAGGCGGCAAAATTTCTGGATTGGCTGGACAGTTGGGCATAGCTAAGACTTTTGCCCATGGAGATATAGGCGGTTAAAGGAGCGAATTTCTGACAGCTCTGCTTGAAGATGTCCACCAATGATGAGTAGCAGGTAGCATCAATGTCAGCCGGGATGCCCGGTGGATAGTTGGTAAGCCATGTTTTTTTCATCATTCCGTCCCTCTTCCATCCTCTTGTTATCACTGGTATTTACCGCTAAGTATAGCCGAGCCCGATAATCGTGTTTTCAGCGGATTTTCCCGCAACCGGTTTTGCTGTAATGAAGCGGTCCTCCTCTGAATGGGGCAAATCCGGTGCCAAAAATGATGCCCGCATCGGTCAGATCGGCATCCTGGGTAATGCCTTTTTCGGTTTGTCGTTTGGCCTGTTCAATGAATGGTGTAATCAGGCGCTGGGCCAATCCATCCGGAACAGGTTTACTCGAACGGTTGCCGTGTTTTCTGTTTTTCCAGTTATAAAAGCCTTCACCTGTCTTGATGCCCAGTTTTTTTTGCTCCACCAGACGGGTAAGACAGTTGGGGACGGGTTTATCTGCCGATAATTGTTTGCCCGCTGCCAGGGCAATATCCAGTCCTACCGTATCGGCCAGTTCGATTGGTCCCATGGGCATACCGAATTTGAGCATGGCGGTGTCAATCACTTCAGGGTCTATACCCTCGTCAATGCACTGCATGGCTTCCAGCATATAGGGGGCCAACACTGCATTGACCAGGAAGCCGGGGGTGTCCTGCACGGGCAATGGCAGTTTGCCGATTTGGCCTGCAAAGGCGCAGGCACGGTCAATGGTTTGCTGGCTGATGCCTTCGGTATGCACAATTTCAACCAGTGGCATTTTTGACACGGGATTAAAAAAGTGAATACCCAGAAAATGTTCAGGCCGTTTCAGGCCGGTGCGTAATGCCTGAATTGACAGGCTGGAGGTATTGCTGGCCAGAATGGCATCCGGCTTCATGCGCGCTTCAAGTTGCTGGTAAAGGGTCTGTTTGGCTTGCTCGTCTTCATAAATGGCTTCAATCACCAGGTCGGCGGTGGTAATACCATGCCCTTCGGGGTCAGGAATCAGTCTGTCGCGGGCAGCCTGGGCGGTTAGTCGGTCTTTGCGGGCAAAGAGCGGGGCAGCGGCCTTGAAGGCGCTGGCAATGCGGCTGTAGTCGGTGTCCTGCAAGGTGGTTTTGATGCCTTGCAAGGCGCACCAGGCCGCAATGCCGCCGCCCATGACACCAGCTCCAATCACATGGATATGCAATACCGGTGGCAGGCCGCTTTGCTTGCCAAATGCCTTGAGCCTTTCCTGCAGGTGAAAAACCCGGATCAGGTTGGCGGTTACCGGCGAGTTCAACAGCCGGTTGACAATGTCTGGCGCGGCCAGGCCATCACCATTGTGCTGTTCCCATAAATCAATAATCGACTGGGGGGCGGGGTAATGGGCATCGGGGTCTTTGCTGAGCACGGTTTTTCGGGCCTGGTGCGCAACCAGCTTCTTAAGGGGCCGCCTGTTAAGCCATTTGGCCAACCCCCTGGCCTGGCGGCGCGGGCGTCCCGACAGCACCCATTCAGCGGCGCTTTGGCGGGCCACGCGCGGGGCAACCACCCAGTCAACCAGCCCCAGTGCTTTTGCCTTGCGGGCATCCTGGGTTCTGCCGCTCAATATCATGTTTAAGGCCTCTTGCGGGCCAATCAAGGCAGGCAGCCGTTGCAGGCCGCCCCAGCCAGGATAAATGCCCAGCATGACTTCGGGCAGGCCAAGGGCGGGTTTGGGTGTGTCAATCAAAATGCGGTATGTGCAGGCAAGGGCCAGTTCCAGACCACCGCCCAGACAGGCCCCATGAATGAGTGCAAGGGTGGGAAAGGGCAGTTTTTCAATGCGGTTGAACAGGTTCCAGCCGCTTTCAATCAGTGGCTTGCCGCCCTCGGGGCTGCTGATACCGGAAAATTCATTGATATCGGCGCCGGCAATAAAGCCGTTGTTTTTGCCTGATAAAAAGACCAGGCCCTTGATGGTCTGCGAGCCCAGATGGTCAAGGGCTGTTTTCAGCTCCTTCATGACTTGGGTAGAGAGCGCATTCATGCTGCGTTCGGGGCAGTTGATGCTGAGCCAGGCAATTTGTCTGTCATCAATTTGCAGTGACCAGTTGTTCAAATTCAACGCGGTATTCATGCCTTATCCCCCATGGTTTCAATCAACATGGCGCCACCCTGGCCGCCGCCAATGCAAATCGTTGCAATTCCCCTACGCAGCCTGCGTGCCCGCAGGGCATGTAACAGGTGCAAAACGATGCGGGCACCCGAAGCGCCAACCGGGTGGCCAATCGCAATCGCGCCGCCATCCACATTCAGTTTTTCCTGATCCAGGGTACCCCAGGCCGGGGTGTTGAAATGTTCCTGGCAATACGCGTCGCTTTCAAAGGCACGGATGCAGCCAAGTACCTGAGCGGCAAAAGCTTCATTGATTTCCCACAGATCGAGATCATGCAAGCTTAAACCATTGCGTTGCAGCAGTGGGATGCTGGCATGTACGGGACCCAGCCCCATTTGAGCCGGGTCAAGGGCGGCCCATTGGCAGTCGGTGATTTTTCCCAAGGGGTGCAAGTCCCATTTTATGACGGCCTCTTCCGAGGCCAGGATGAGGGCGGCAGCGCCATCACTGACCTGAGAGCTGTTGCCGGCTGTAATGTTGCCGCTGGGACGGTCGAAAACGGCTTTCAGTTTGGCCAGTTTGTCGGGAGTGGAGTCGCGTCGAACCCCGTCATCGTCACTATAAAGATTGCCTTGAGCATCGATGATGGGGGTGATTTCGGCAAACTGCTTGCGGTTTTGCGCCTCAATAGTCCGTTGATGGCTGCGTGCGCTGTAGGCGTCCATTTCCTGACGGGTAATGTTAAATTTCCAGGCCAGGTTTTCAGCGGTTTGGCCCATGGAAATACCAAGGACCGGGTCTTTCAGGCCTTTTAGCAGGCCAATGACCGGTGCCAGGTAGACAGGCCTGAAGCTGCGCAGGGCCTGCAGTTTCTGTCCCGTGCTTTTGGCGGCATTCCATTGACTGAGCCAATTCACCATTTTGTCGGAAAACAGGATGGGCGCATGGGATAGGGCGTCGGTGCCGGCAGCCAGCACCAGGTGCGAGCGTCCGCTTTGTATGTTGAGCAGTGCCGAATCCAGCGCCTGCATGCCCGAGGCACAATTGCGCATGACCGTCCAGGCGGGTACCTTATCACCCGTGCCAATACGCAGGCCAATAACCCGGCCGATATTGGTTTCATCGGCAGAAGGGGAAGCGCAGCCAACAATCACTTCATCCAGTTCAGCGGCACTGAAGGATTGGCGCAGCAAAAGGCAGCGGCTGGTTTGTACGGCCAGTTCGCTGGCCGAAAAAGGGCCCGGCGCATTACGTGCTTTCAGAAACGGGGTTCTGGCACCATCAATAATATAGACGGACTGGAATGTCATTTTGGGTCTCCTTGACGGGTATTTCCGAGATTCATGAACGCAGCAGGGTTTCGCAGCTCACCGGGGAAGTCATCCACATGGATTACGGTGTCCCTGAGCCGGTTACGGGTGGCCAGCAGCTCATATTCTTCGGCACTGATCCGGTTCATGTCAAAGGCCAGCCGGGCTATGTCCCGGACGTTGGCCTCGGGGTGATTTTTGAAGAGGCCGTTTTTTTCATCTTGTCGGATTTTGGCTTCAACCGGTTCGGCCTTGATGGCATAAACCAGTGCCAGTTCGATGGCGCTAACCGGGTCTTCAGGATGGGTGGGGCAGTAACAGTTGGCGGTCAGGCGGTCACGGGTGCTGCCCGGTTGCATCAGCTGTTCGCAAATGGGGTGGTCAAGCGCATCAGCCGGAACGGAAAATGATGCGCCCCAGGGAAAACTGACCAGGCGTAACAGCAGGCCAATGTTCCGGTTCGGGAAATTGCGGCAGGTTTGCAGCAAGGCTGTTTGTGCCTCAAACAGGCATTGCTGGACGGCTTTGTGCACAAATGGCAGCTCATCCTGCTGGCGACCATGGCTTTCATATTGTTTCAGTACGCAAGAGGCAATATAAAGCTGGGCCAGGACATCGCCCAGCCGGGCCGATATTTTTTCACGGCGTTTCAGGCTGCCCCCCATGGCAAGCATGGTCACGTCGGCCATGAAAGCCAGTGCGCCAGAAAGCCGGGTAAGGTGTTGGTAGTAGCTCTTGGTTTCGGCGGCGGCCTGGTGACGCAGGGTAAATATCCGGGCCCCGAACAGGCCACTGGCCAGGGTTCGCAGACCATTGCGGACACTGAAGCCGACATGCTGCCAGAAAAGCCGGTCGAAATTGTCCAGGGATGTCGCGGAGTCCGGTTCCTGGGCAGCCTGCATTTCCTTTAACAGATAGGGGTGACAGCGAATGGCACCCTGACCGAAGATGATCAGGTTGCGGGTCAGGATATTGGCACCTTCCACCGTAATGCCAATCGGGATTTGCTGATAGGCACGGCCCAGAAAATTGGAGGGGCCCAGACAGATTCCCTTGCCGCCCATAATATCCATGGCATCGTTAATGACACTGCGGGCACGTTCGGTCACATGGTATTTGGCAATAGAGGATACCACCGATGGCTTTTCGCCCAGATCAACAGCACCCGCGGTCATGATGCGCACGGCATTGCCGGCATAGGTATTGGCGCCCATGCGGGCAAGTACTTCCTCAACCCCTTCGAAATGCCCAATCGGCAGGTTGAATTGGATACGAATGCGAGCGTAGGCACCTACCGTGCGGACGGCCAGTTGTGACATGCCCACATTGGAGGATGGCAGGGAAATGGCGCGTCCGGCTGCCAGGCATTCCATTAACATGCGCCAACCTTGCCCGGCCATTGCCGGGCCACCAATAATAAAATCCAGAGGCATGAAAACATCTTTGCCCCGGGTGGGGCCATTCATGAACATGGCGTTTAGCGGAAAATGTCGCCGACCGATTTCCACACCGGGATGGTCACGCGGCACCAGGGCGCAGGTAATACCAATTTCTTTTTGCTCGCCCAGCAAGCCATCGGGGTCGTACAGCCTGAAAGCCAGACCCAGCAGGGTGCACACGGGTGCCAGGGTGATGTAGCGTTTGTCCCAGCTCACGCGCATGCCCAGCACCTCTTCACCTTCCCAAAGGCCTTTGCAGACCACCCCGCTATCGGGAATGGCCGCGGCATCGGACCCGGCCCAGGGACTGGTCAAGGCAAAGGCCGGAATTTCCTGTCCAGTGGCAAGACGTGGCAGGTAGTGATTTTTTTGTTCCGGGGTACCGTAATGAATCAGGAGTTCGGCAGGTCCCAGGGAATTGGGTACCATGACAGAAACCGCCAGGGCCGAGTTTCGGGTGGACAGTTTGGTAATGACTTCAGAGTGGGCAAAGGCCGAAAAACCCAGACCCCCATATTCCTGCGGAATAATCATGCCCAGGAATTTATTGTCTTTAAGGTATTGCCAGGCGGCTTCAGGTAAATCCATATCCTGGGTGGTGACTTCCCAGTCATTCACCAGGGCGCAGGCCTGTTCAACTTCATTGTCCAGAAAAGCCTGCTCTTGCACAGTCAGGGTGGGGACCGGATAATTCATCAGCTTTTGCCAGTCGGGACGCCCGCTGAACAATTCGGCCTCCCACCAAACCGTGCCCGCCTCAATAGCCTCTTTTTCTGTGGAAGACATTGGGGGCAATACTTTCTTGAAAGCCTTCAGTATGGAGGCACTGATCGTATTTTTGCGCCAGTTACGCAATCGCTGAAAGAGGGGCACGGGAAACCTCCTGGCAGAAAACGGATGAATCGATCCTGCAATCCGGGCACAATGGCCTTGTCATTATTCTGTATAAGAGAATATGGACGTCTTATGAGTATGGTACCACTGTGTCAGGGCTTTCCGCACTTAGTGGTAAAACAACAGGGTACTTGCAAAAATACTTGTAATTGATAATGATTCTTATTTATAATTCAGCTCATCTAAAGGAGAATCAGTGATGAGCATGAATGCGGTAATTGTAGGAGCAGATCGTTTGGGAAACATTCCCGGTTTGCTTAAAGAGCATAATATTGAAATCAGGCAACATATTAGTGGCAGGGATTCTGCACATCAGAAAAAAACCTATCAGCTGCCCAGTGGCACACAGATGGTCATTTTGTTGACCGATTTTCTGGGCCATAATGTGATGAGGTCTTTTCGTTCAGCGGCCCAGCGTGCGGGGGTTCCCGTGGTAGCATGCCGGCGTTCGTTAGGCAGCATGCAGCAGGCCTTGACACTATGTGGGTATGGGGGGTGCGAGCGTTGTCCGAAAAGACAGGGCGTGGCGCATTGATGTTTTGGGTTTGGGATCAGCCTATTAACCATGAAACAATGAACTTTCCCGGCCTGAATGAAAAAACCTCATCAGCGTTGCGCGGATGAGGTTTTTTGTTTTTTGATGCTGGCTCTTAGTATGCAGCCAGGGTGCGGCCTTCAAGACGTCGGGCCCCGTTATAGCGTTTTGTCCAGTATTCGTTGCTCATGTCTTCAACGCGGACAACCGTTCCGGAACGTGGAGAGTGAACGAATTTGTTGGCACCTAAATAAATACCAACATGTGAATTGGAAAATCCACGGGTGTTAAAGAAAACCAGGTCTCCGGGTTTAAGCGCATCTTTGGAGACCTTTAAGCCAATGCCTGCCATGGATTGCGAGTTGCGTGGCAGGTTAACCCCCATATATTTGCTGGCGGTATAGTAAATAAAGCCGCTGCAATCAAAACCGGTGCTGGGGGTTGTGCCACCAAAACGATAGCGTACGCCCAGATAGTTCAGCGCTGCCTGAGCCAGTTCACTGGATCCGGATTTATTGATACTGATGGAGGCGTCCCTGTTTGAACGATCCAGTTTGGCCTGTACAATCAGGTCTCCAATAGGGTCTGACAGCTTGGGAGACCAGTTGATATTGGTGCCGGGCAGGGGATACTGGTCGCTGACCTCAATGGCCTGATTCAGTGCAATGGATTTTTGCGTGGTGACGATTTGCCGAATGGGATCTTCGGAAACGTTTTGTGCGGAAGCAAGGGAACTGAGAGTGATGCAAGAAATTGTGAGTAGAAAACGGCCGCAATAAGCCATTATCCCTCGGCGTTGCGTGGGTAATTGTGGATGCATAGTCGTAACATATAATTAAAAGTGTAAGGTATTCGTACTTGCTTTATCCAAAAAGCTTAGTGAATTCTATAGAAAAATCAATAACATCGCAAGTAACTTACCCTTTGCGTTGTTGCCGTGAAGGGCGGATTTTTCGTGTTTGGCACAGATGAAAATGTTGTGCACAAGAAAAAGTATCTTATTGTGAATGATTGGCTGCTTTTTGCAGGGAGATAGGCGTTTTTGTTATTAAATTCTTTTATTTTTCATGTTTTTGCTGTTAATTTGATTGAGAATAAACAAATAAGTATAAGTTTGTATCTGTGGTAAAAAACATGAAAAAAACGCCATTACTTGAATGGCGTTTTGGGCAATTCATGGGTGAATGCCATTTTTCAGTGCTGCCTGTCAGGCACGGTCGACCCAATTTGGGCCAGACCGTGCCATATTGGACTTTTGTAACTACATGCCACTGTATACGGGACCCTCGCCACCTTGCGGAGCTACCCAGACAATATTCTGGGTTGGGTCTTTAATATCACAGGTTTTGCAATGAACGCAGTTTTGTGCGTTGATTTGCAATTTATCCTCACCGGTATCGTCTTTGATAAATTCGTAAACACCGGCAGGGCAGTAGCGCTGTTCGGGCCCTGCATAAACCTTCAGGTTGGTTTCAACCGGAATATCGGGGTTTTTCAGGGTCAGGTGAATCGGTTCATTTTCATCATGGTTGGTGTTGGAAATGAACACAGAGCTTAAACGGTCAAAAGTGATTTTGCCGTCTGGTTTGGGATATTCGATTTTTGCGCATTCCGCGGCAGGTTTCAGGCATTCATGGTCAGCCTTGGTGCGGTGAATGGTCCATGGCATTTTGCCCTGGAAAAGTAGTTGTTCGACACCGGTCATGATGGTGGCCACAGTACGGCCTTTTTTGAACCATTGCTTGAAGTTGCGCGCCTTGTTCAGTTCTTTGTACAGCCAGGACTGTTCAAAGGCAATCGGGTAATCGCTTAAGATGTCGTGGCTGCGTTCGGCAACCAGTGCATCGTACAGGGCCTGTGCGGCCAGTGCGCCGGATTTGATGGCGGCATGACTGCCTTTGATGCGCGATGCATTCAGGAAGCCGGCTTCACAACCCACCAGGGCACCACCCGGGAAGACCAGTTTGGGCAGGGAAAGCAGGCCACCGGCGGTCAGGGCCCGGGCACCATAGGCAATACGTTTGCCATTCTCAAAATAAGGTTTGATGCTGGGGTGTGTCTTGTAGCGCTGGAATTCCTCAAAAGGAGACAACCATGGGTTGGCGTAATCAAGGCCCACCACCATGCCCACAACCACTAAGTTGTTATCAAGGTGATACAGGAAGGTGCCGCCATAAGTGTCGGCATCCAGAGGCCAGCCTGAGGTGTGAATAACCAGGCCCGGTTTGGATTTTGCCGGGTCGATTTCCCACATTTCCTTAATGCCAATACCATAGCTTTGCGGATCGCGACCCTGGTCCAGCTTGAATTTTTCAATGAGCTGACGACCCAACTGGCCACGCGCCCCTTCGGCAAAAATCGTGTATTTGGCCAGCAGTTCCATGCCTGGCTGGTAGTGGTCGGAATGGCTGCCGTCACGGTTGACACCCATATCACCTGTGGCGACGCCACGTACAGCGCCGTTGTCGTCGTACAGGACTTCGGTAGCGGCAAACCCCGGGAATATATCCACGCCCAGGCTTTCGGCCTGTTCGCCCAGCCAGCGGGTGACATCACCCAGACGGACAATATAGTTGCCTTCATTCTTGAAGCAGGGGGGCAGCATCCAGTGGGGTGTTTTGCGTGCACCGGTTTCGCTTAAGAAAAGAAACTCATCTTCCTTGACGGCCGTGTCCAGCGGTGCACCTTTTTCTTTCCAGTCGGGAATCAGTTCGTCAAGAGCCAGGGGATCCATGACAGCGCCTGAAAGAATATGGGCACCAATTTCACCGCCTTTTTCCAGTACGCAGACGGAAATATCTTTATTGTTTTCGTTGCTTAATTGCTTGAGTTTGATGGCGGTTGAAAGACCGGCAGGTCCTCCGCCCACAACCACTACATCATATTCCATTGACTCGCGTTCAGACATGAGCGCCAACTCCTTTTATATAGATTGTAAATTGCCAGATTCCATGATTGTATTGTAATGAGTGGGTTTATGCAGTGAAAAACAACAAAATTCATACGATAAAAAAAATGTCAATCTAAATCTGATAGAGTTAACAGCTTATTGCGTATTAAAAACAAAAGGACATAAATGGATAATTTCTGCTTGCCTGCAGATCTGGCGGGAAATTTTAGTAATGGGATTCACTCTTTTTCATTTGCCATGCGCTGGGGCGATATGGATATGCTGGGGCACCTGAACAATACGGTTTATTTTCGGGCCATGGAGGAAGCACGTATCGCATTTATTAATGCCATAAGGCCTTATTTTGAAGCGGGTACCGGTGTGGTGGTGGGCCATCTTTCCTGTGATTTCCTGCGCCCCATGAATTATCCGGGTAATGCTTTGGTCATGCATGAATTAACCCGTATGGGCCGTTCAAGCATGGAACATAAAATCACTATCGAAAAAGAGGGTGAGCCAGGTGTTGTTTATGCCTCAGCCCGTTCGATTCTGGTTTTGTCCAATCTGGCGACCGGCCGTTCCTGTCCCTGGAGCGAGCAAATGCGTGAAATCATCCAGGAGTTGTTCGGCCAGGAGTAGTGGTTTCTAGTGTATTCCCCAATTCAGGAAAAGGGGTAATTCATGGTATTTGTAACGATTGACCGCTTTATATTTAATACGAAGGAAAATAGATGGATAAGGTGTATCAAAGCGCCAGCCTGGCCTTAAAGGACATTGTCGCTGACGGACAAATGATAGGAGTGGGAGGATTTGGTTTATGTGGCATTCCAGAGGCATTGATTGCTGCGCTCAGGGATACGGGCGTTCAAAACCTTACCTGTGTCAGTAATAATGCCGGTGTAGACGGTTTTGGTCTGGGCCAGTTGCTGGCCACACGGCAAATCAAAAAAATGATTGCGTCTTACGTGGGTGAAAACAAAGAGTTCGAGAGGCAATATCTGTCTGGTGAGCTGGAACTTGAATTTACCCCGCAAGGTACCCTGGCCGAAAAGCTGCGTGCTGGCGGTGCCGGCATTCCGGCTTTTTTTACCCGTACCGGGGTGGGTACCCTGGTTGCCGAAGGCAAGGAAATTCGCGAGTTTGACGGGCATCAATATGTCATGGAGCGTTCGCTTACTCCCGATGTGTCATTGGTGAAAGCCTATATCGCCGATCGCAGTGGCAATCTGATATTCAATAAAACGGCGCGCAATTTCAACCCCAATGTGGCAATGGCAGGAAAAATCACTGTGGTGGAAGTGGAGAAAATTGTTGAAACGGGCGAACTGGATCCCGATCAGATACATCTGCCCGGCATTTACGTCCACCGTATCGTGCTGAATGAAAACCCTGAAAAACGTATTGAACAACGTACTGTCCGTCAGGCATAAGGAGAATAAGAAATGGCTTGGAGTCGTGAAGAGATGGCAGCCCGTGCTGCCAAAGAATTGCAAGATGGTTTTTATGTCAACCTGGGCATTGGTTTGCCCACCCTGGTGGCCAATTATGTGCCAGACAACATGGAAGTCTGGCTGCAGTCTGAAAATGGTTTGCTGGGCATTGGTCCTTTCCCTACTGAAGATGAGATTGATCCTGATCTGATCAATGCAGGCAAACAAACCGTGACCACATTGCCGGGTTCTTCCATTTTTTCATCGGCAGATTCTTTTGCCATGATTCGTGGTGGAAAAATCAATCTGGCCATTCTGGGCGCCATGCAGGTGTCTGAAAAGGGAGATTTGGCCAACTGGATGATCCCGGGCAAAATGGTCAAGGGCATGGGCGGAGCCATGGATCTGGTAGCCGGAGTTGGCCGGGTACTGGTTTTAATGGAACATGTTGCACGCAAGAAAGATGGCACCGAAGACCTTAAGATCTTGCCTGAGTGTACCTTGCCCCTGACCGGTTTAGGGGTGGTGAACATGATCATCACTGATCTGGGTGTGCTGGAAGTCACTCAAAATGGTTTGAAACTGCTTGAACTGGCGCCCGGCGTCACTGTTGAGGAACTGCAGTCAAAAACCGGTGTGAAAGTGGATGTTTCCGCTTTTGCCTAGGATAGCTTGCTGTGCTGCTTTAGTTGATATTTGCTGAAAGCAAAGCGATTATCCATCTTGTTTTTGTGAAGGTGGGCAACCGCTGCAATAACCCCGTCTCTTGCCATTGGCAGTGTACGGGGTTTTTTATGCTTTTCATGCCTGTTTTTTCAGGGCAGCCAGCGCCAGCAGCAACCAGCCTAGCAAAAAGCTGACCCCGCCAATAGGAGTGATGGCACCGAGCGTGGGCGTGTCTGTCAAGACCAGTAAATAAAGGCTGCCACTAAAAATGACAATGCCTGCCACCAGAAAACGGGCCGCCCATTTTTGCCAGACCGGCGCAAGCCAGGCGCTGACGGCCACCAGCATAAACAATCCCAGGCTATGCGTCATTTGATACAGCACACCCGTATGCCATACTGTCAGTCTTTCGGGAGTTACCATCGCTTTCAGGGCATGGGCACCAAAAGCGCCAAAGGCAACCGAAACCAGGCAACTGAGCGCGGCGAAAACAAGATAGAAACGGGTATTCATGACTACTTCCTTAAAAATGACAATAAAAAGCAGAAAATACGATAAGGGTATCTGTTAAAAAATGCCATGGATTGAATTTTCTGCTGACGTTCATGATAGCTTAGTGTATCTTGTTGTAAATATATTAAGTTTTTTTAGCCAATGATGGGAGCTATGTTTTTTCCAGGTGTACCACTTCAGAGGAGCTTGCTGCGTGACAAAGATAAAAAACAATAACATCCCCTGGCCAATCCGCCTTTTGATATACGCCTGTTTGTTATTTGCCATGTATGTCAGTTGGAGTACACTTGCATTGGGACTTTGGGGACAGGCCACGATGGGTACGGTAGACAGTTATGATAGTCGCCTTGATGACCGGAGCGCAGGGCAAAACCGTTCCCGCACGATTTCCAAAGGTTACTATTTTACCGCGAATGGAAAGCAGTACCGGGGGTATGTCATTTATGCCAGCGATGAGGTCTGGCCACGCCTTCCAAAGGGGGGCACGCGGGCTGAGCGAATTCTTTATTTGCCTTTCTTTCCTTATATCAATAAACCCAGTGCGCTAAGCGATTTTGATGAGATGGGGGCGCTGGCTATCATTTACCATACTTTTGCTCCACTGGCTTACCTGCTTTTGCTACTGCTGGTGAGCGGGACAGTAAAACGGCAGAAAAAAACAAACCGGCGGCCGGTAAAGCAACCAGACCACCATCCTGTAAAACTAAGGAATAACGCACAAATGTTTTGTACAAACTGTGGTAAAGCCCTGGTGAAAGACGCTGTCTTCTGTACAAATTGTGGCACCCGGATTTTGAATGCCGGTGCTGATCGCGACGGGCAGGCCATGCCCGCGCCAGAGTCGGGTTTCCCCAATTTTCCCGTCAGGGCGGGTTTTTCCAATTATTGTGATCACCCTGACATCTTGGAGGCGGCCCGGAAAAACCGTAAAACCGGCATTGGCTGTCTGTGGGTACTCACACTGGTGCCGCTCATCGGCTTTCCGGTTGCAGGCCTTCTGGTTGAGGATCTGCCTTTTACAGAGGCGGTCGTCATTGGTGTGGGTATTGCGCTGGTCATGTTTATCGTGAATTTGTTCGCGCTTCGCCGCGCCAGCAGGCCAATGTGGGAAGGGGTTGTAGAGGATAAAACCCGTAAAGAACGCAGTGAACGCCGAAGCAGTGAGGACAGCAGTGACAGTACCTATATTGAGTATACGACTGTCATCAGAACCCAGGACGGCAAGAAAAAAACGATTGTTGAAAAGGACAGCGGAAATCATATGTACGACTATCTGTCCGTGGGAGATCGGGTGCGTTACCATCCTGCCTTTGGTACCTATGAGAAATATGACAAGTCGAAAGATCGCATCATTTACTGCAATGTCTGCTCAATGATGAATCCCATCAAGAATGATCGTTGCAAACGGTGTGACAATTTACTATTCAAATAAATAAGGAACATTTCCATGAAACCCTTCAATTCCCTGCGGGAAGCCGCCGAATATGCCGTTACCCTGTCTGATGGCTGGCATTTTGCCAATACGAGTGAGACCTATGAGAAAGAAAGTCTGCTGCCACTTGCCCAAACCAGCGATGAAGAAGACCCGATCGATGAGGATAACTTTTATCTGGTGTCCTCAGGCGGCTCAATCGGTCTTTGCGAAGATGCGGAAGATATAGACTGGTTGTTTATTGCGAATGCTGAAAAAGACACTGTTCTGCCCGATGTTTATTCAGCCTCAACAGACAATTGCTTTTGTTCCCAATGCGGTCATCGTCTTGCGCCTGGCGCCAACTTTTGTGATGAATGTGGTGCAAAGCTGAACTGATCAGGCCTGCCAAATCAAGCAATCAAGCAAAAAGGAAAACTCATGTATAGTCAAAAAAGTGAAGAAAACCGGCCCAATAATGTCGGTCAGAAAAAAGCCGGTACAGTTGCAAAAGCAATCATGGCCGGTACAGTCATGATGGTGACGGGTGTCATTTTGTTTGCCCAGCCTGCACAGGCACAGGCAACGCAAAACCGTCCGGTTAACGGAATCAGTCTTTCCACCACTGAACGGCCCTCAATTGAAGATTTTCGGTGGTATTTAAATGATGTTGAAAAGAACGGTGTACCCAAAGGGGCTATTAAAGAAACCGATTTCAACAACCTTGCCGCAAACTGGAAATGCCTGTTTATTTATGACCCCGAGGGTAAAGACACGGGCCGGCTGTACGATTTCCTAACACTCACCTTGTCTGGGGCAGAGGGTAATGGTGCCGTGATCCTTGATTGGTCTCATATGTTTGCAGGCGATCAGGACATTGATGAAACCAGTATGGAAGACACGGTGCTGAACATGAACTGGAAAAACGGGACTTTATACGGGTATGGCCCGATGAATCTTAGTATCAAGCAGTTCTATTCTTACAAAGGGGCGCAATATGCGGTGGGTACCCTGACGTTGCCTGATGGTACTGACGGCTTGGTGGCCATGACGCGTCCCTGATCAGGGTCTGACAAGGTGTTTTTTTAACGGGAATGGAGTGGGGTAATGGCAAAATTCTGTATGAAATGTGGAACCGCGTTGCACGAAGGTGCCAAATTTTGCATGAAATGTGGCCATGCCCTGCCGGGAATTGAACAGGCTGCACCACTAAAAATACAGTGTGACCGCTGTGGTGCGTCGTTGAAGACGGGGATGAAATTCTGCCCGAAATGCGGTGCCGGGGTTGGGCGGGCATTAACGGTTGACATCCCTGTCAGTGAGCCTGTTATTTCTGTTCAGGTGAGTGATCTGCCACCTAATGTTGAAGCAGCACAAAAAGAGCACATCACGGAAGAGGGGGTAGAAAAAACCAAACAGAGAACCACGGAAAAAGCCAAAGCCAAAGAAAAAGCTAAAGAAACAGCAGCCACGGCAGTTAAAAAAGAAGCGGTCCATCCGGTGAAAAAGGCTTTGTCAGCGCTACTTGACCAGACGGTTAGCGCGTCCGACAACGCAGGTGAAATGCGTATTGCCATGACAGAGGGGCAAAAGTCTTTACTCACCCATGTGATTCGTGAGCTGGCTAAAAGGATAGTGAAATGACGGGCATGAAAACACATTCATTTTTAAGAATATTGTTGGCTCTACTGTTTACCGTTGCGATTTTCTGTCCTGCTCAGGCACAAATACTGGAGAATAGTCGTGATCTTGAATCGGTGAAACTTCGTTTTGTGAATATTACCTCCGCCATTAAGAAGAGTCCTGATAAGGACGGCACCCATAAAAAATTAAATGATGTGACCCTGAAGGTGGGTGAGCCGGTCAAAATTACGTTTGATCGCTTTGTGACGGACATTAAGCCTTGGCATGCCGTTAGCGGGTGGCTCAAACTGGAACTTGGCCGTGATTATTATGGTGAGCCAGCAATTTTTTATGAGCTGGATCTGGACATATCGGAAAAAGACACTGATGGCAGTGTCCAAACTTATAACGACAAGTCGGCTTATAGAGAAATGCGGAGGGTGTTGGAGAACACCTATTGGGGAGGCAGCGGCATGCTCACGTTCAGTTTCTGGCTTGAAGTGACTGATGCTGTCTATGCCGAGGTGACCACCGATGCCGATGAAAGTGCTGGCGAAACCGGTATCCTGATTCCTGCCGCCATTGCGGGCATCCTTATCGGGGGTGGTGCCGCCGCTGCCTGGCGTAGAAACAGGCGCAAAAAGAAACCACAAAATGAAGAAAAGGAAGCGCCCGAGGACAACCCCAATCGCTATGAAATGCGAATTCGCAAGGATTTTGGGAATACACTGGCTGTGGGTAAAAAAGTGCCGATTTATGCCCGTATTGTTGAAATCACCCCCGAGGGCCAGGAAAATACCCGTCATGACTTGACGGCAAAAATCAATATCAGCTCACCTTATTATTTGCAAATCAGTGGGCAAAGCATGGCGGGCGACTATAAGACAGCACAGGTGGAAGCACCTGCCAGTGGTGAATCAATTCCCGACCAGGCACGGGTTTCTTTCTGTTTCATAAGCGAGGGCGGCAGTTTTACCAACCATGTGGTTTTTCAGATTGAGGAAGAAAAAATTGTATTCGCCCAGGACAACCTTACTTTGCCGGCCTGCCATGATAAAACGGAACGCCTGCCTTTTGCCGTGTTGGGGATGGGTAAAGACGCGGTGGTGACCGCCTGTATTATTCGTGATGACGGGTATGGTGTGACGGTAGAGGCTGCAGACGAGCCGGGTCTATACTATGCCGTGATTACCGAGAAAAAGAAGACGGGTGGCAATGCCGGTGATTATGATTCTTATACCCTGGAAGTCAAGGCGGTCAGTGGTGGGCAAAGCCTGACCGGGACTTTGCCGATATACCGTTTTCATATGGGGTTGAGGCTTGATGTCAGTTCGATTGCCTGTTATGTAGAGCCTTATGACTCGCATAAACATCGCAGCAATAAATTCCTGTTTACGGTGGCAGACAAGCAGTATGTGCCTGCCGAGTCCAAGGCGATGATCACGCTGTTTGATTGGGATCCGCAAGCCCATAGCCTTTTGCAGATTGCACCTGACAGTCTGGACTTCCAGCTTCAGGCCGTGCACGAGGCTGATCAGCCGATGCTGGAAAAGCTCGCCATTCAATGTCAAATGATGGACGAGGTGACAGGAGGAGGTCGTGCCTTGATTTTTCGCTGTTGCAAAGGTGCGTTGGATGCACCCAGCCGGTTCAGGGTCAAGGTGCGTCTTGCCACTACATATGGTGATGAAAAGTACATTGTTGAAAAAGAAGTGCTGCTGTGTTCCCAGCCTTTGCGCCAGTCCAGGGATATGGCAGACGGTATGGCGATGCTGAAAGCGGATGCGTACATCACCGAACGTCTGCAACGTATTCGTACCCTGATTTGGGAGATGAACTACCTGAATAAGCTGTTTCCATTGGTTAAGTTCATCGATGTCATGCTGGACGGTTATGACGAAGCTTATGGCTATGACGCACGGCAAGTGGAAATCGTCAAGCAGACCTGGGGTGGTTTTTTGCAAGGAACGGTTGCTGGGGCCAATGCACAGGCCCAGACCGTGACCTTTGCCGATGAAGTGAAGCTTTATATAGAAAGCTATTTGCAAACGGCAGAATCCCTTGAAGAATCATTGGGCTTTATGGGGCGCATGGCACTGGGTGTGACTACATTGGGTTGCTCTGATGTGGTCTTTACTTCCCTGGAAGTGGCGCGCGATATGAAAGCGTATGTGGATAGCGGTGGTGATAGCGCCTGGGGAGCCTTTTATGTGGGCGTTAAAGTTGTCACTCTTGAGTATCTTTCCGACAAGGCAATGAATGCCGGTTTGGACAAACTTAAAAAAGTGGCCGGCAGTCCTGAAGCGAAGCGAGCCATGCGTGAAGCGAAAGAAAATGTCGCTGATAGTATGGCACGCTTCACAACCGCAATCAGTGGCAAGAATACCCGTACCGCGATTGAGGACTCTGTCAAGGCCGGCAAGCAGGCGGCCAGCCAGGCAAGCCTGCTGTTGGAAACCGGACGCAGAAGATTAAGCAAGACAGCCGGCCAAATCGAGCTGGATGAGGCGCTACGTGAAGGCAAGCTGTTTGCCAAACAGCAAGTGGAGAATTTACAGGCTGCGGCCTGGCAATTCGAGCTGAACCCCAGCGAAGCCAATCGAAAACTGCTTAATGACATGACCATCAGCGTTCAGCAAAACAAGTTGGCCATGTATGCGTTGCAGAATTATAAAGATGAAAGTCTGGATTCCGTGCGTAAATCATTTAATGAAACATTGGGTGTGTTTTACAACCGTGCCGACACCCTTGCCAAAGAAAAGCTCGCTTCCATAACGGGGATTCCGACAGCTAAAATTCAAATTCTGAATGCCAGTTCCTCTTCACAGTCGCTTATGCAGCGCGGCAGGAAAACCACCATCGATCGTGATTGGACCGCCTATTATGTTAACTCCAAAGGCGAACATGTCTTTTTTGATCAGGGCATGACCGAACAGATCTATAACGACAGTTTCTTTGAGGCTTCAAAAGGGTTCAAGAATAAGGATGCGGGTTTTTCGGGTCGTTATGGCCAAAAAACCGATCAAACCGTTATTGAAGACGTGCTGGGTCATGCCGAAAGCTATGGCACTGACCTGAAGAAAATGCTGGATAAAACCTATCATGGCATGGCGCTGGACAATCCTGATAAAGTCGCGACAACGGTTGCCAATAAAGGTAAGGAGTGGTTTGAGCGGGGCCATGCACTGCTGGAAAAAGCCGTGAATATTGCTGACCCATCCAACCGGCAGCGGATGTTGGCAGACGCTGTGGGCCAGAAAATGGAGGGCTATCGCCAGCTGACCAAACAGTTTGATAACGCCATCAACCCAAGGGATGTGGCTAGAAGAGGCGGTGCACAGGCCAGCAAAATTCCTGAAAGGTTGCGTGTCTCGGTGGAAATGTGTCGCCGTCAGTTGGATATTGACAGTCAGGTTTCATTGACCGATCTGGAAAGTAGTCTCGAAGCCTTGGGCTTTACGCCAGCGACCTTTGCGGATGCGCTGGGAAATGTGGTACGCCAGATTGGATAGAATGGTCCGTTTATGTACCTAAACAGGCGGGTTCATGGCGTTTTTGTGCTGCTTTGTGGGTGTATCTGGCCTGTAAGCAGCCCTGTTTGTTTATCATGAGCAGGATGGACGAAAAACGTATTTTATTTATTGTGCCGGCTCACCCTTAACGGGTGGGCGGCTTGCTGATTTGTTGGTTGAAAAAATGAATCTATTCAAACAAAGAATTGCGCTATTGCGCGAACAGATGACAAAACGCGGTATTGATGCTTATATTATTCCATCCGCCGATCCACATTTATCCGAATATCTGCCTGAACACTGGCAGGCCCGCACCTGGCTGAGTGGTTTTGACGGCTCGGCGGGAACCCTGCTGGTAAGCGCTCAATTTGCCGGTTTATGGACCGACAGTCGCTACTGGGAGCAGGCCCTGGCCCAGCTTGAAGGCAGTGAGATTGTCCTGATGCGACAGGGGCAGGATGGCGTACCGGATTTGAATGACTGGCTGTGCAGCCAATTGCAGGCCGGCATGACGGTTGGGGCCGATGGCTTTACCCTAAGCATGCGTGCCGCCCATGATTTGCAGGCGGCCCTTGAGGGGGTATCGCTGCGATTTTCCTGGAATGAAAAATTGCTGGACAATATTTGGCCTGACAGACCCGCCTTGCCGGTAGAGGCAGTGTATGAACATGAAGTGCCTTTTGTATCGCAAAGCAGGGCAGACAAACTGGCGCTGGTGCGCAAGCAGATGGCCAGCCTGGGGACGCAGTGGCATCTGCTTTCATCGCTGGATGATATTGCCTGGATCTTGAATTTACGTGGCGCTGACGTTTCATATAATCCGGTGTTTCTGTCGTATTTGCTAATCGGCCCCGAGCAGTGCGAGCTGTTTGTGGATGAGGCCAAGCTCAATCCGGCCCTGACTGAAAAGCTGGTGGCTGAACAGATTCTGATCAGGCCTTACAATGAAATCACCCAGGGGCTGGCCGGGCTTGAAGACAAGGTGAAACTGTTGATTGATCCTGCGCGCACTACCATTGGTATTTGCCAGGCGGCGGCCAGCCTGACGCTGGTAGAGGCGCTGAACCCGTCCCAGTTGTTCAAGTCACGTAAAACACCGGCGGATATCCAGAATGTGCGTAAAGCCATGGAGGCCGATGGTGTCGCCCTGTGTGAATTTTTTGCCTGGTTTGAACAGGCCATGGCCAGTGGTGAGGTCGTGAGCGAGGTGACTATTGATGAGCAGATTAATGCTGCCCGCGCGCGTCAGCCGCATTTTGTCTGCCCCAGTTTTGCCACGATTGCCGGTTTCAATGCCAATGGTGCCATGCCTCATTATCGGGCCACACCCGAATCGCATGCGGTTATTGAAGGCAATGGCCTGCTATTGATTGATTCGGGTGGCCAATACCTGAATGGCACTACCGATATTACCCGGGTTGTACCGGTTGGCCAGGTGTCCGATAGCCAAAAAGAGGACTTCACCCTGGTCCTCAAGGGCATGATTGCCCTGTCGCGGGCGGTTTTCCCGGTAGGGTTTCCGGCACCGTTGCTAGATCCGATTGCCCGTATGCCCTTGTGGCAGCAGGGCCTGGATTTTGGTCACGGCACCGGGCACGGTGTGGGTTACTTCCTGAATGTACATGAAGGACCGCAAGGTATTTCCCATCGTGGTTACCGTAATCCGAATACCGGTATGCAGGAAGGCATGATCACGTCAAATGAGCCGGGACTGTATCGTCCCGGACAATGGGGTATCCGGATTGAAAACCTGGTGTGCAATGTGGCTGCTCATGAAACCGAGTTTGGCCGTTTCCTTAAGTTTGAAACCTTAACCCTGTGTCCGATTGATACCCGTTGTATTGCGCGACACTTGCTGGATGAGTCTGAGATAAACTGGCTGAATCAGTATCATGAGCAGGTAAGAAACAGGCTGCAACCTTTGGTTAAAGGCGCAGCCTTGCAATGGTTACAGGAAAGAACCCGGGCTGTTTAAAGCTGGTTCATGCCATATTGAACCAGTAACGCGCTAACCGCTACCGCGACCCATACGCCCAGTCCCAGCAGGATGGGGCGTATGCCGGTGCTGACGATTTTGCGCAGGTTGGTGGACAGGCCAATCGCACTCAAGGCCATAATGATCATGAATTTGGCAGCGCCAGACAGCCAGGGCAAGAGGGCTTCTGGCAGCAGGCCGGTACTGCGTACGCCTGAGGCCACCAAAAACCAAAGGATAAACCAGGGAAATATTTGGGCCAGTGTCACGTCAGGCAGGTCATTTTTTTTCTGGCGCCAGACCTCAAGAAAAACCAGGAACAGGCAAATGGGGATAATCAGTGTGGCTCTGGTTAGCTTGACGATCGTGGCGTAGTCGCCAGCCTGCTGGCTGTACGCATAGCCTGCAGCGACCACCGATGAGGTGTCATTAATGGCGGCGCCCGCCCACAAGCCAAAGCCGTAATCGCTCAGTTGCAGCATATGCCCCAGGGCAGGGAAAAGCAAAACAGCGATGATATTGAAAAGAAAGATGGTTGAGATGGCATACGCGGTCTCATGGTCTTCGGGCTTGATGATGGGGGTGACGGCAGCAATGGCCGAGCCACCGCAAATCGCGGTACCAACCCCGATCAGGGTACGTAATTTGCCCTGGATGCCCAGTATTTTTCCCAGTAACCAGGCGCTGATGAAAGCCACGCTAATGGTCACGAAGGTAACGGCCAGGGATTCACCGCCGGTACTGACGATTTCCCCGAAACTAAGGCCAAATCCCAGTAAAATCACAGACCATTGCAGGATTTTTTTGCTGGAAAATACAATGCCGGGCTGCATGACGGTTCTGATGCCCAGTGCATTGCTGTAAATAATACCCAGGATAATACCAAAAACCGGTCCACCAATAACCGGGAACTGTTTGCCGGCAAACCAGGCAATGCTGGCGATGCCCAAAGTCAGCAAGAGGCCAGGAATCAGACTGTTTCTTTTTTTGAACAGACCTTGCCGGGAGGGGGCTGCGACAGTAGGGTTAACAATATGAGCAGGGTTATAGGCTGACATAATCAATACTTATATGTTTATGAGTTATTGGTATATTAAACCTTTGTTAAATATAAATAAAGATAATATAATTTATAAATAGAATAAGGGTTTCTTATATGATTTCATTCAGTCCCAAGCAATTGGAAGTTTTTGTCGCCATTACCCTGCAAGGCAGTGTGAAGGCCGCCGCCAAGGTATTGCATTTAACTCAGCCTGCAGCCAGCATGGCCTTGGCTGAACTTGAAAAACAACTGGGTTCCTCCCTGTTTGATCGTGACAAGGGGCGGCTTTTCCTGAATGAGAAGGGGAAAGACTTGCTTCCATTGGCCCAGGAAATCCTGGAGCGCATGCGTGAACTGGAGCAAAGGGCCAGTGACGCACAGGATACTTTGCGGGGAAATTTCCGGGTGGGTGCCAGTAATACGGTAGGCAATTATCTGGTGGGCGATTTATTGGGCCATTTTGTCAATCGGCACGAAGCAGTTACGGTGCATCTTCAGGTTGCCAATAGCGATGAAATTGTCAAGGGAATTCTGGAGCACTCACTGGATGTTGCCTGTATAGAGGGTGAGGTGGTCAATACGGACATCGAAGCGATCGCCTGGCGTGATGATCAGTTGCAGATATGCGCCAGACCGGATCATCCCCTGGCCTTGAAAAAACACCTGCAGGAAAGCGATTTCGAGAATCAGCGCTGGATTTTGCGGGAACAGGGGTCTGCGACACGGCTGTTGTGTGAGCGGGAGCTGAGTCGATTGCCGCAAGGGCACGTTGTGATGGAATTGGGCCAGGTGGAGGCCATTAAGCAGGCGGTTATAGCAGGGTTGGGTATTGCATTTTTACCCAAGGTCGCGGTCACTTATGCTTTGGAATCAGGTCGCCTGGCGCGGCTTGATACACCTTTTTTAAACCTGGACAGGAAGTTGTCCATTATTTATCACAAGCAGCGCTATCGTGGACGACTCATGGATAACTTTTTGTCCATGGTGGCTGTCTAGCGCAGGCGTTTGAGCAGCTCATTTTCCCTTGTCCTGCCAGGGACTGGGTCTGACTTGAAAAACAAGGTGTCAGTTGGCCAGGGCAGTGTTGGATTCGCTTTTGGCCAGGCGCATGCGGATTTTTTTCCAGGTCCGATCATGCAAGGGCAGCAACAGGACATTACAAACGGGCTCAACAAGAGCGGCTAATCCACCCACCGAGAGGGAACCCGTAAAAACGAAGGCAACGCTGAAAGCAACACTCATGTGGAGCAATGTCTGGCTAATTTTTTCGATGATGATCATTTTCTTCTCCAGGCTGAATTCATTTATTAAATGATAATCATTATTGTTTGCAAAGTAAAATGGAGATTTCGTATTTCTATGATAGTTAAAATTAATCAACTATTAATTTTTATTGAAAAAAGATGTTTGAATAATTGTGCTGCAGGTAATTGAAGGGAGGGGCTGGGATGGGATAGTTGCGTATGGTCTTGATACGACAGATACGAAAACAGCCCTTTTAAAAGGGCTGTTTTTGCAAGAGAACAAAGCTTATTTCAGTTTTGTTTCTTTGTATTCAACGTGCTTGCGAGCAACGGGATCAAATTTTTTGATCAGCATTTTTTCTGGCATGTTGCGTTTGTTTTTGGTCGTTGTGTAGAAGTGACCTGTGCCAGCTGTAGATTCAAGTTTGATTTTCTCGCGAATACCTTTTGCCATTTTAAGCTCCTGGGAATAAATTCAGAAAATATTTAAGCACCCAAGGCTTAAACAGATTGACCGTTGGCGCGCATTTCAGCCAAAACAGCATCGATGCCTTTTTTGTCAATGGTGCGCAGTGCATTTGTGGATACGCGCAGGCGAACCCAACGGTTTTCGCTTTCAACCCAGAAACGGCGAGACTGCAGGTTAGGCAGGAAACGACGTTTGGTTTTGTTGTTAGCGTGAGAAACATTATTACCGGTAATGGGGCGCTTGCCGGTTACTTGGCATACTTTAGCCATGATTAACACCTCGTTAAGTTATAGGCCGGATTTTTGGCTCGGGCCAGCCTTCTGAAAAATATTTCAGGCAAATATGACTGACTGATTATTAATTAATCAGTGACAGGTTTTGCCGCTTTATGTGTTTTTACTGCTTTGCGTGGCTTTGTGTTTTACCACTTCCCGCTTCTTTTTTGTAAAGGCATTTATTGATGCGTTTTAATGCACGGTTTCAATAAACGCCCTTAACAATCAGCTAAGCCATCAATTTTAATATGAAAATCATGTTGTTAGCAAGTTATTATGTATTTCCATGATAAATAAAGGGAAATGTGTGGTTTTTAGTTCGGGTTTGCCTTTTCGGTGGCAGATGAGGGGCTGGCGATTATGTGCGTTTCTCATGATTTTCAGGCCCGGCCAATATGTCTGCCACAAATAAATGAAATTCCGATGCACACACACAGGCAGGTAAACAAGGGCAGGGCGGTGCCGGTTTGCCAATGGCTGACCAGGCTGCTGGCTAGCGTGCCAAACAGAAACTGCATGCAACCCATCAGGGCCGAGGCTACACCCAATCGGGCTCCCTGTTCTTTCAGGGCCAGCGCTGTTGAGTTGGGGTTGATAAGGCCCAGGCAAGCGCTAAGGCTAAACATGCAGATCATGAACAAAGGCAGGTTGATAAGATGGGTAAGGGTAAGCAGCAAACCGGTTACGCTGCTGATCAGGCCCAGTAGCAGCGCTGTTTTAAGAACCTTGATTGAAGCGTGTTTACGCAGCATGCGGACACTTATTTGGGAGCCCAGGATTAAGCCGGCGGCATTCAGGCCGAAAAAGAAGCCGAAATTTTCCGGGGCAATACCAAACTGCGTAATGAAAATGGTGGGCGAGGAAGCAATAAAGGCAAACAGGCCAGCCATGCCCAAACCGCCGGAAAGGGCAAAAGCCATGAAGTTACGGTGGCACAGCAGGCCAAAATAGTTGCTGCTGATGGTTTTTGCGCTAAGTTTGACGGCATTTTCGGGGGGCAGTGATTCTTGCAGTTTCAATACACATAGCGCAATTAACAGAAGAGCCACGACCAGCATGATGGCGAACAGGCCGCGCCAACCGACGATGGGCCCCAGGAAACTGCCGGCAACCGGTGCCAGGACAGGGGCCAGGCCCATGATCAGCATTAACAGGGACAGGGCATGTGCCGCATCCTGGGTATTGTAGTGATCCCTGATGACGGCTCTGGGAATGACAATGCAAGACGCGGCACCAAAAGCCTGCAGGGTGCGTGCGACCAGGAGCATTTCAAAGGAAGTGGAAAGTGCGCAGCTGATGGTGGCCAGCAAGTACAGGCTGAGTCCGAAAAGCAGGGGTTTTTTTCGACCGTAGCGATCGGTGATGGGGCCGATGAATAACTGTGCCAGGGACAGGCCCATCAGATAGGATGAAACGGTGAGCTCAATCTGGTGTGGGGGTACTTGCAGGTCCTGGGCAATGGCCGGGAATGTGGGCAGGTACATATCGATGGTGATGGGCCCCAGGGCAGTAATCAAGGCCATCAGGAGTAGCCAGAACGGAATTTTATTACCAAAATTTTCTTTTTTCATCGATCACTTTCCAATACCAGACATGTAAAAAAAACGCGCAGATCAGCAGACTCAAACTGCACATGATCCATAAACTGGAGACGCCCACCGGTGCACCCGGCGTGAGCAGATTATTCAGGGGTTGCAAAAACCCGGTTCCGTTGCCAAAACCAAAATACCAGCCACCCGCCAGTCCCAGTCCCAGCAATAAAACGGTTTGCAAAATGAAGGGAATGGTGGCAATTTTATAGGCGCGAAGGATATAGGAGATCATGCATTGCGTGGTATCGGCAAAATGCAGCAGTGGCATAATGGTTAGCAGGGCGCCTGCGATGACGGCAACCTGGGCATCGGAGGTATAGGCCTGGATAATAAGCGGTTTGCCCATTAAAACGATGGCAATGCTGATTCCAGCACCGATCAGGCTGAGAAACAGTCCGCTTTTGGCGATCTGGTGGGCAAATCGGAAGTTTCGGCTGCCGACTGCGCTGGCTGCCAGGGCTGAGGTGGCGATGCCCAGTGACAGGGGCATCATATACAGAATGGAAGCCAGGTTTGATAATACCTGGTGTCCACCCGATACAAAGGTGCCTTCCCGGGCCGCGAGCAGGGCCATAAAGGTAAATGCGCTTACTTCCACCAGATAGGAGCCACCCATGGGGATCCCCAGTTTTAGGATTTCAGCCAGATATTTGCGCTGGGGGCGGCCTAGGGTCAGATTGAACTGGCGGTAAAAGGGGGTGTGAAAAAGGATCCACAGGCCGGCGAAGAACATGAGCCATGAAACAATGGCGGTGGACGTGCTGGCGCCAGCGCTGCCCAGGGCGGGCAGGCCAAACTGGCCAAAAATAAGCAACCAGTTCAGCAGGGCTTTTAAAACAATACTGAACAGAGTGATTTGCATGACCAGTTTGGGTTTCTGGACTGCCGTGCATAAAGCGTAAACTGCCCGGAACATCAGGGATGCCGGCAAGGCAATAAAAATAATGCGCAGGTAAATGGCCACCTCATGGCGTACCTTGTCGGGTACGTCTCCGGACATCGATAGCCAGATTTCAGGGAACAGCAGAACCAGTCCACCCAATAAGGAAAGCGTGCAAGACAGCCACAGGCCCTGGCCCCAGAAGCGGCCAATTTCTTCTTTTTTATTTGCCCCCAGCAATTGGGCGCAGATGGGGATCAGTGCATGCACCACACCCATCAGTCCGATATTGACAGTCAGGAAAATGGAAGTGGCCAGTGCCATGGCCTGCAAAGAGTCGGGGCTGTAGTGTCCCAGCATCATGCTGTCCAGCACGGCAAAAGCGATACCTGCCCATTGGCTGATCAGGATTGGCCAGGCCTGTTTCAGGATATGCTTAAGACATCCAGAAAAAGAAAGTCCGATTTTGCTGTCAATTGGCATGAAAATTATTTGTCCAGATGCAAAAGCAGGAAAATTTCATGGCGCTCGGATTTGCGCGAACCTTGCCAAAGGATGCGGGCGTTGTCAGCATAAGGTAAGGTCCGTTCTTTCAGATGTTGCCGGGTGGTTTGCAGCAAAACCAGTTTGCAGGTTGTGTCGTAGGTAAAGGTAATGTTTTCAAACACCCGCAAGGCAGCGCGCTGCCCCATGCCAAGGCCTTGTTCGCGAACACATTCACCTGGTTTTACGTGGGTTTCAAGGGCCTGTTCCAGCTCTTGGGAAACCTGTTTGTAGCTGCGATTGTAGTTAATCGAAGGGAGCCATAGCAGGGCCAGCAAAATCCATGTGCAGGTCAGGCCGGCAGCAGACAGGATCAGACCTCGCCATAAAGCCTGTGGATTGATACGCAAGCGCCATGACACCATCGAATACCAGAGAATACTTACGACAATGGCGGCCAATAGCGCCAGTGGTGAAATGCGGGGTTCATAGCCGGTTAACAGGCGGGTAATGTTGTGGTTGATTTGTTGGGGCCAGCCAAAATGCAGGGCAATCCATCCAAGCCAGACGGTAATCATGGACAGGGAAAGGATCATGATGGAGAACCAGTCTTGGGTATTGATAATATTGCGGCGCAGGGTGGGAATGGACATGGCAGCCAAAACCGCAAAGGGAACGGTGAGCATGGCATATTCCGGTTCAAAAGCGTCCTTTACCAGGGCGATAGTGAGAAAACTGCCTAGCGCCATGGTGCCTGGTATGAAAATATGGGGGGCTCGAAGCCATTTGCGCCAATTCCACAGCGCGATCAGGGCAAATGGCCAGGTTGGCCAGGTAAACCAAAGCAGGTCCCTGAGTGACTTGAGGAAGAGTTGGGGGTTGCTGAAGCCAAATGATGAGTAATTCCAGTGGAGCCAGCTGGATGTCCAGTAAGGGTTAGTGGCTTGTGCGGGAATGAACCAGGCCAAAAAGCAGCCAGCGCCCAGGAAAAGGGTGATCAGGAAGGTCAGTTTGTCGTGACTTGTGAATACCCTGGAAACCAGCGCGCAGGCAACCATAAATAGAATGGGGGTGGCGCCAATAAAACCGTGGGTAAGCAGGGAGCCTGCCAGGGCCAGGCCAAGAATAATGCTGCCCTGGACAGGGTGGTCCAGCATTCTGGCCAGACCATAAAACGCAATTGAAAACAAGGCCAGCAGCAGCGGAAAAGAGGAGGTTTCGTGAATGGGAATAATAATGCCAATGGTTGCAAGGATGAACAAAAAAGCAACATCGGCAAGCATGCGTCCATAATCGCGCGGGTGTGGTTCACCGCCAAAGGGCAGGGGGAGGGGCTGGCACTCGGGACGACGGGCCAGCAAGTAGGTACCATGCCATACCCCCCACAATAGCAGGAAGAAATACAGGATGGTGGGCAGGCGGGCAGCAGTGATCTGGGCAGTTAAAGGATCAGTGAACACGCCAAATAAGGGGCTGAAGAGGCCAATGGAAAGGGCGCCCATCCAGGTGGTGAGCGGTCCTTCCTGGGCAAAGGCAAAATTGCCGATCTGGGGCAATAACCAAGCCGATTCGCGATAGGCATCCATCATGGTGGCCATACCAGTCAGGTCATTGGTTTTCCAGGGATCACGAAAAAAAAGTCCGGCAAAAATATACAATGCTCCCACGATGAGCAGGGCGATTCGGGGAAGTTTGCGTGTGGCTGGTTCGGTCAGGCGGGCAGGGGTGGTTTGTTGGTATGAGGACACGGAATGCAGAATATTAGTAGTGTTGGATTTAGCAATCGGATTGAGGCCTATTAAACCATAAAAAAAGCAGCCTTCTATAAAGGCTGCTTTTTTTGAAGAAAATCTGCTTGGGCAAATAAATTTGCCGTGATTATCAAGAAGATTTTTTCAATGTACCTGCTGTACGGGCAAAACGGGCACGGAATTTTTCAACGCGGCCGGTTTCAACAATACGTGTTTGTGCGCCTGTATAGAATGGGTGAGATTCTGATGTAACGTCACATTTGAACAATGGGTATGTTTTGCCATCAAGTTCAATGGTTTCACGAGTGTTAACAGTTGAACGTGTGATGAATTTAGAACCGGTTTGCAAGTCGACAAAAACGACTTCGCGGTAGTCTGGGTGAATACCTTCTTTCATGGGGTTTCCTTGGTTAAACGGGTCGCCAGCTCTCAGTCTATCCTGAAAGCAACGTATCCAAAAAATCAGGAGCAAATTTTACCACAGTTTTATTGACTGCCTGCTTTTTTGCCTAATGCAGGTACGTTGCAGTCCGGTTATGAGGCGTCATCAAGTAGTGAATTTGCAACAATCATGCATCAGGAGGAGTGAATGGACAGGCCGGGCAAGTCTACCACGACACGCATGGAGTCAAGTGCAATGGCGAAGTGGCGGGCCAGTTCTTCAGCCTGCTCTGCGTGTTCGCTTAACCAATCATGGCCCAGGGTGTCGGTAATGGCCAGAACGCGATCCAGCAAAAGTACCTTGCCACTGGGTCTTAAAGGTTCGCAACCCAGTTCTTCCCATTTGTTGGCAATCCATTCACGGGATTTTTCCATATTCTCGGTGTTGTACTCAATACTGGTATTGATTTCCAGAGATTCTTTTGGGCTAAAAATAAAGGTAACATCACAGCGCATATTGATCTCTCACATTTAATGTCAGGTAAAAATGAATAATTGAGTTAACCATAGCCACTATATATGAGTTTAGCCGTCATGTGAATGACAATTAAGATGAAAATCATGGCGATAAACAGGAGGGCTGTTATAAATGCCCTTTTTCTGCCAGGGAAACGGCTTTGTCTGCCGCCACGATCAGGTGGTCCAGCAGCTTGATGTCCACCAGTTGAAGTGCCTTTTGAATATGCTTGGTCAGGGAAATATCGGCCATACTGGGTTCGGGAATGCCCGAGGGGTGGTTGTGGGCAATAATGACCGCCGCTGCATGGTGCTTCAGGGATGACTTGACCAGTTCCCGTGGATATACCGAGGCCTGCGAGAGTGTGCCCTGCGATATTTGTTCGCTGCAAATAAGCCGGTAACGGGTGTCCAGGTAAATGGCCATGCAATGCTCTACCTTCAGGTGGGCCAGTTTGCTGCTGCAATAAGCCTTGACCTTATGGGGGTGATCCAGGGCGTTGCGCGATTGCAGCTCTTCTTCCAGGGAGCGTTTGGCCAATTCGTGAATGGCCAGCAACTGGCAGGTTTTGGCATTGCCCAGACCTTTTACACTTTTCAGCAGGGTAATATCTGCGGCCAGCAGGTTGCGCAGCCCGCCAAACTCATGTAACAGGCGTGCGCCAAAATTAACGGCATCGCAGCCATTGATGCCGGTTCGCAGCACTATGGCAAGCAGTTCAGGGGTGGTCAAGACCTCGGGGCCATGGCTGATCAGACGCTCTCTTGGCCGTTCCTGGTCGGAAATAAAGCGGTAAGTTGACATAACAGTTAAAATGGTGATTTTCAGACACCATTAAGGTGACAGATTTTGATCGGGAAGTCAGAGAAAGTGAATCATATTGTCCACGCCAATTCTTATTTAACCTTGCACTACCGTATTACCCTGGCTTCCGGTCCAGGTGCGGGATCGGTGTTTATGGATACCTTTACCGGTAACCCTGCCACACTTCTGATGGGGTCCAATCAATGGTTGCCCGCCATGGAAGAGCCCCTGTTGGGCAAGAAAGAGGGAGACTCGTTCAGTTTTACCCTTACGGCGGCACAGGCTTATGGGGAAAGAAACCCCGAGCTTTTGCAGCGGGTGACCAAAGCCATGCTGGCTGAACATGCCGGAGAAGACGCTACGTTTGAAAGTGGTGATATGGTTGAATTCACGGCACCCAATGGCGGGCGCTACTCCGGTATTTTCAAGGAGTGGGGCGATACCTGGGCCTTGTTCGATTTTAACCATCCCCTGGCAGGCCTTGACCTGAAGGTGGACGTCTCTTTGTTGGGGGTTATGTAATGGCAGCGGGAATGGAAATTCTTCTGGCTGATCCAAGAGGTTTTTGTGCCGGTGTTGACCGGGCCATTGATATCGTGGTGCGTGCCCTTGAGCTGCATGGTGCGCCCATTTATGTCAGGCATGAAATCGTGCATAACCGTTTTGTGGTGGAAAGCCTGCGCAAGCAGGGCGCCATTTTCATTGACGAACTCGATGAGGCGCCTGCGGGTGCCATTGTTGTCTTCTCTGCTCATGGCGTATCCAAGGCTGTACGTGAAGAAGCACAAGCGCGTGGCCTGAAAGTTTTTGATGCGACCTGTCCGTTGGTAACCAAGGTTCATGTCGAAGTCAGCAAAATGCATGCCGAGGGCCGTGAAATTATCATGATCGGGCACAAGGGTCATCCTGAGGTCGAAGGCACTTTGGGGCAGGCCAAGGGGCATATGTATTTGGTGGAAACCCCCGGGGACGTTGAAAATCTGGTGGTGGAAAATCCCGATAACCTGGCTTTTGTTACCCAGACCACGCTGTCTGTTGATGATGCTGCGGTGGTTTCCGAGGCTTTGCGCAAGCGCTTTCCCAATATTGTGGCTCCCAAGAAAGCGGATATTTGCTATGCAACGCAAAACCGTCAGGATGCCGTCAAAATGATGGCGCCTGAATGCGATGTGTTTTTTGTGGTTGGCAGTGTCAACAGTTCCAATTCAAATCGTTTGCGCGAAGTGGCCGAGCGTTTGTCTTGCCCGGCTTATCTGATTGACGGGGCCGAGGCTATCCAGCCGGAGTGGCTGGAGAATGCGCAGCATATCGGCATTACCGCAGGTGCGTCTGCACCCGAAGTGCTGGTGCAGGAAGTCATTACCCGTTTGCGGGAGCTGGGCGCGGTGTCGGTTCGCACGGTACAAGGGGCAGAAGAGAACGTGTCGTTCCCTTTGCCTAAAGAATTGTCACGTAAAAAATAATCAGGAGATATTCAGGATGAAGTTATATGGCTATTTTCGCAGTTCGGCTGCCTATCGCGTCAGAATTGCACTGAATTTGAAAGGGCTGGAATATGAGTCTGTGCCGGTTCATTTGTTAAAGGACGGCGGCCAGCAATTAAGCCATACCTATCGAGAGTTGAATCCCACTGCCCTGGTACCCACTTTCACTGATGACAATGTCAGCATTGGTCAGTCACTGGCCATTATCGAATATCTGGAAGAGGCTTATCCGGCCACTTTCCGGTTGTTGCCCGATACCTATGCGGCCCGGGCAAGGGTGCGTTCACTGGCGCAGTTTATTGCCTGCGATATTCATCCTTTGAATAATTTGCGTGTGCTGAAGTATTTAACCCGCACTCTGGGTGTTAATGAGGAAGCCAAAAACGAATGGTACCTGCATTGGGTACGCGAGGGTTTCGATTCGCTTGAAAAAATGCTGGCTTCATCCAATCAGACGGGTAAATTCTGTCATGGTGATACCCCCACCCTGGCTGATATCTGTCTGGTGCCGCAAGTGGCCAACGCCCGGCGGTTCAATCTTGATTTAACGCCTTACCCCAGTATTGTGCGCATTGATGCCGCCTGTAACAAAGAGGACGCCTTCATCAAGGCAGCACCGGTCAATCAGGCGGATGCCGAGTAAGCACGCCGCAACAGACGACAGGTTTCAAACAGTGGCAGTCCCATCACGCCACTGTAACTTCCCGAGATATGTTCAATAAATACGGAAGCCAAGCCCTGTATCCCATAGGCTCCGGCTTTTCCGTTACCTTCCCCGCTGGTGCAATAGGCATCTATTTCCTGTTCATCCAGCGGTTTCATGCTGACCTGTGTAATAGAAACATCGGTAAAGTACTGTCCCTGCCAGGCCACGATAATGGCAGTATGCACCTCATGGGTTTTGCCAGACAGCATGCCCAGAATTCTGGCGGTGTCCGCATCATCAACAGGTTTTCCCAATACCAGACCATCAAGAATGACGCAGGTGTCGGCCGTCAGGACAGGTTTTGGGACAAGTGTCTGCGCTTTAATAAAGTGACAGGCGCGCACGGCCTTGTCCATGGCGGTACGCTGGACATAAATATGGGCCGCCTCGCCTGGGTGTTGCGGTTCGTCTTCGCCCGGCGGGGTGGGTACGTGCAGGACCTCATGGGACAGGCCAATCTGGTTCAGCAGTTCATGACGGCGAGGACTGGCCGAAGCCAGGTAAATGGAAGGAGGAATTCCGGGAAGCATATCAGGTAAATAAAAAATCAGGCCCTGTGATAGGGGTGGTTAACCAGAATGGCCCAGGCTCGGTAAAGCTGTTCGGCCAGGACAATACGTACCATTGGATGGGGTAGGGTTAATGAGGAAAGCCGGATCATGCCGGAACAGCTTTTTTTCAGTTCGCTGTCCAGGCCATCGGGACCGCCAATCAGAAATACCACATCTTGTCCGCCACTGCGCCATTGTTCAAGACGGGAGGACAGGTTCATGGTGGTCAGATCTTTGCCATGCTCATCAAGGGCAATACGCAAGGCAGACGCTGGAATGGCGGCTTCGATGCGTTTGGCTTCCGCCTGCATCATCTGTTGTGGTGTTTTGCCGGTGGTGCGGGGCTCGGGTTTGATTTCTTTCAGTTCGATGGCACAATCGGCCGGCATGCGCTTGGCATAATCTTCCCAGGCGATTTCTACCCAGGCCGGCATTCTTGTGCCAACGGCAATCACGATCAGTTTCATGCTTGGGTTTTAGATGTTGGGGTCGTAGGCCTGGTCAGGAGAAATGACAGGGGGGACCTGGGTGGATTGGGGTAATAACTTGACGTGTACGGGCTTATCACCCCAAACGGCCTCAAGGTTGTAGTACTGGCGAATGGCCGGTTGCATGCAATGAATCACGATATCGCCAATATCCAGCAAGACCCATTCACCGGTATCCATGCCTTCCAGGGCGATAATCTGGATACCGTGCTTGCGTACGGCATCCGAGACGCTGTTTGCCAAAGAGCGGGTTTGTCGGTTTGAGGTACCGCTGGCAATAATGACGCGATCAAACAGGCTGGTCAGGTGGGTAGTGTTGTATACCTTGATGTCCTGGGCTTTGACATCTTCCAGGGCGTCAATCACAATGCGTTGAAGTTTTTGTAATTCCATAGTTGTTCTGTAGTAATAATCGTAATGATTTAAGTGTAAAGTTTGTGTTGCCGGATGTATTCCAGGACCGGGCGTGGTATCAGTTGGCTCACATCCTGTTGCTTGGCAAGGCGCTGGCGGATATCGCTAGAGGAAATATCCATGGCTTCAAATGACAGTGTAATCAGTTTTTTGCCTTTTTGTTGCAGTTTTTCAGCCAAGAGGCGGGGTACTTCCAAAGGGTGGGTGTTTCTTTTTGCCACCACCAGGGTGACATAATCAAGAATGTCCTTCCATTGGTGCCAGGTACAGAAATTGGCCAGCTGGTCGGTGCCCAGCAGCCAGTAATAGCTGGCGTTGGGTGGTAATGCCTTTAGGGTATCGATGGTATAAGTGGCGCCTTCGCGGGCAATTTCAATATCATTGGCAACCATGCCAGGCCGGTCGGCAATGGCCAGCCTTAGCATTTCAAGACGTTGTTGGCCATTAACCGGCAATGCCTGTTTTTGCCAGGGATTGCCGGCCGGAATGAGTTGCACCTCATCAAGGTGCAGTGTATCCAGGGCGGTTTGTGCCAATGCCAGGTGGGCATTGTGAACAGGATTGAAGCTTCCGCCAAGAAGCCCGGTTTTTTTCATCAGAGCCAGTCTCGGGGCGTCAGGAAAAAGTAAAGCTGGGCTTCGGCTGAACCAGGTTCGGGCTTCCAGTCATAGCGCCAGCTTGCCGTCGGTGGCATGGAAAGCAGGATGGATTCGGTGCGTCCGCCTGATTGCAGGCCAAACAGGGTGCCCCTGTCCCAAACCAGATTGAACTCGACATAGCGTCCGCGTCGGTAAGCCTGGAAGTCCCGTTCCTTTTCACCAAAAGGCAAATGCCTGCGCTTTTGCACAATGGGTAGGTAAGCTTTCGTGAACGCGTTGCCGGTCGCCTGAACCAGTGCAAAAGACTGTTCAAAGCCCAAATCGTTCAGATCGTCAAAAAAGATGCCGCCCACACCGCGGGTTTCATTGCGGTGTTTCAGGAAAAAGTAGCGATCGCACCATTCCTTGTATTCGTGGTAACGGGTTTTTCCAAACGGCTCAAGTGCGTCATGACAGGTTTGGTGAAAATGACGGGCATCATTTTCAAAAGCGTAGTAGGGGGTCAGGTCCATGCCGCCGCCAAACCAGAAGACATCTGTTTCGCCTGGCTGGCTGGCCTTGGCCACGAACATCCTGACATTCATGTGTGTTGTCGGGATATAGGGGTTGCGCGGGTGCAAAACCAGTGAAACCCCCATGGCTTCCCAAGAGCGGCCAGCCAGTTCGGGGCGGTGTGCGCTGGCCGAAGGCGGGAGCTTTTCTCCGGTAACGTGGCTGAACAGCACGGCACCGCGTTCGAAAATATGACCGTCTTCTATGTAGCGGGACAGGCCGCCTCCGCCCTCGGGGCGTTCCCAGGCATCCTGGGAAAAGGCATGGCCGTCTTCTTTTTCCAGTGCCTCAACAATGGATGCCTGTAATGAACGAAAATACTGACTGACCTGTTCCAGGGGTATGTGTTGCATATTACTTTAAAGCCCTCCATGCAATATCGCTACGATACTGCTGGCCATCAAACTTGATTTGTTTAACGGTTGCATAGGCGGTTTCACGGGCCTGTTGCACAGTGTCGCCCAAGGCGGTGACACACAGTACCCGACCACCTGAAGTAACGAGCTGGTTATCTTTCAGTGCAGATCCGGCATGGAAAGTCACGCAGTTTTCTTGTGGTGCAGGAATGCCGGTAATGACATCACCGGTGCGGGGCGTGCCGGGATAGTTGTATGAGGCCATCACAACGCCCAGTGCGGTGCGTGGATCCCAACTGATGCTGGCTTGGTCAAGCTTGCCTTGTGCCGCTTTCAACAGGGTGTCGGCATAATCGCCTTGCAGGCGCATCATGATGGGTTGGGTTTCTGGGTCACCCATGCGGCAATTGAACTCAAGCACCTTGATGCTGCGGTCCTCATCGTTGCCATCATCAATCATGAGACCAGCATAGAGGAAGCCGGTAAAGGTGATGCCGTCTTTTTCCATACCCTGAATGGTCGGGTAAATGACTTCCTGCATGATGCGTTCGTGCAGGCGGTCGGAAACGATGGGAGCGGGTGAGTAAGCGCCCATGCCACCGGTGTTGGGGCCCTGGTCGTTGTCAAGTTGGCGTTTGTGATCCTGGCTGGTAGCCATGGGCAAAATGTTTTTGCCATCGCACATGACAATGAAACTGGCTTCTTCGCCAGTCAGGAAGCCTTCAATCACCACGCGTGCACCGGCTTCACCCAGGCTGCCATCACCCAGCATGGCATCAACGGCATCGTGGGCTTCTTGCAGGGTTTGGGCAACCACCACGCCTTTACCTGCCGCCAGGCCATCGGCTTTGACAACAATGGGCGCGCCTTGTTCGTTAATATAGGCATGAGCCTGTTCGGGAGAGGTAAAGGTGGCATAGGCCGAAGTGGGGATGTTGTGGCGTACCATGAAAGCTTTGGCAAAATCCTTGGAGCTTTCCAGTTGTGCGGCAGCCTTGGTAGGGCCAAATACGGCAAGACCCTGTTCACGGAACAGATCAACCACACCTGCAGCCAAAGGCGCCTCGGGGCCGACTACCGTCAGGTCAATACCTTCTTTTTTTGCAAAGGCGGCCAGTTCATCAAGGTTGGTAATGGCCACATTCTTGAGTAACGGGTCAAGGGCGGTGCCCCCGTTGCCGGGCGCTACAAAAACATCGCTTACCTGTGCGGACTGGGCAATACGCCACGCAATGGCGTGCTCACGGCCGCCATTGCCAATAACGAGTACTTTCATTGTCAAATTTTCGCTTTATTCTTCTGTTTCATCAAAAACAGCGGTTGTATAAACTTCTTGTACGTCATCAAGACTTTCAAGCTGATCAAGGATTTTTTGCATTTTTTTGGCATCGTCACCCGTCAGCAGGGTTTCATTCAGGGGTTTCATGACAATGGCTTCCATTTCGGGTTTCAGCTCTGCCTCAATGAAAGCGTCACGCACCGCTGCATATTGTTCAGGCGCGCAAACCACTTCAATCATGCCATCTTCATCGGTCTGAATGTCATCGGCACCGGCTTCCAGGGCGACTCCCATGATTTTTTCTTCACTGGTGCCGGGCGCAAAAATGAATTGCCCGCAATGCTGGAACATGAATGCCACCGAGCCGTCCTGACCCAGGTTGCCACCGTGTTTGGTCAGGGCGTGGCGTACATCGGAGACGGTACGTACACGATTGTCGGTCATGCAGTCGATAATGAGTGCGGCCCCGCTGACGCCATATCCTTCATAGCGGATGGATTCGTAGTTGGCACCATCGGCACCACCTGCACCGCGGGTAATGGCGCGCTGAATGTTGTCTTTGGGCATATTGGCAGCGGTTGCTTTATCCCAAGCCAGTCGCAAGGCAGGATTGGCACTGGGATCTGGGCCGCCTGCACGTGCAGCAACGGTAATCTCACGAATGATTTTTGTCCATATTTTTCCGCGTTTGGCATCCTGGCGACCTTTTCGGTGCTGGATATTTGCCCATTTACTATGTCCGGCCATATCAATAACAATTAAAGTAAGTTAATCGAATCTAAGATTTTACCCCGAGTGCGACAAACTTTTATAGAATACGGTTAGATTTCCTAATGTTTTGCACTTGACAAAGGTTTATTTATGGCAGATCCCATCCTGATAGCGAAAAATGCAAAGGCAGATGTCTTTCTTTTGCCCAAGTTGGCCAACCGTCATGGTTGCATCACGGGCGCAACCGGAACCGGTAAAACCATTACGCTTCAGGTATTGGCGCAGGCTTTTTCCCGCATCGGCACCCCGGTCTTTCTGGCTGATGTGAAGGGAGATCTGACGGGTATTTCACAAGCGGGCACGGAAAGTCCCAAACTGCTTGAGCGCCTGGGAAAACTAGGTCTGCCGGTGCCGCAATGGGGTGGCTGCCCAACCGTTTTATGGGATGTGTTTGGCGAGCAGGGGCATCCGGTTCGTGCCACGGTATCCGATATGGGACCTTTATTGCTGTCACGCATGCTAAACCTGAATGATACGCAAACCGGTATCCTGAATCTGGTGTTCAAGGTGGCCGATGATGAAGGTCATCTTTTGCTGGATCTGAAGGACCTGCGGGCGATGCTGCAAAACGTCAACGACAGGGCCACCGAGCTCAGGCCGGTGTACGGTAATGTGTCTGCTGCTTCAGTGGGGGCAATTCTGCGCGCATTGCTGCAGCTGGAAACCCAGGGGGCAGACCGCTTTTTCGGTGAGCCCATGCTGGATATTCATGACCTGATGCGCTGTAATGCGCAAGGCCAGGGCATGGTGAATATCCTGGCGGCAGACAAGTTGATGCAGTCACCTAAATTGTACGCCGTGTTTTTGCTATGGTTATTGGCTGAAATTTATGAATCCTTGCCCGAAGTGGGGGATCCCGAACAGCCCCGGTTTGTGTTTTTCTTTGATGAGGCGCATTTGCTGTTTGATGACGCCCCCAAGGTTTTGCTTGAAAAAATTGAGCAAATCGTGCGTTTGGTGCGCTCAAAAGGAGTGGGGGTTTATTTTGTTACCCAGAATCCGGCCGATATTCCCGATTCTGTGTTGGGCCAACTGGGTAACCGGATTCAGCATGCGTTGCGGGCTTTTACGCCACGCGACCAGAAAGCGGTCAAAACGGCGGCTGACACCATGAGGCCCAACCCTGAGCTGGATATTGCCCGTGATATTACCGAATTGGGCGTGGGTGAGGCGTTGGTTTCCTGTCTGGACGCCAAGGGTAGCCCTGGCGTTACACAGCGCGCCTGGATATTGCCACCGGCCAGCCGGATGGGGCCGGCAACCGATGCAGAGCGCCAGCTTATTCGCAATTTGTCGGGTTTTGCCGGCAAATACGATACCTTAATTGACAGGGAGTCGGCGTTTGAAGTGCTGACTCGTCGGGCTGAAGAAAAAAATGCCCAGGCCGCTGCTCGGGCCCAACCCGAAGATGAAGGTATTTGGGGGGCGGTCAAGGAAATGATGATTGGCTCAACCGGACCGCGTGGCGGACGCAAGGATGGTGTGATCCAGCAAGTGGCTAAGGGGATGGTCAGGGATACGGCCAGGAAAATGCTGCGGGGTGTGCTGGGTTCCTTAATTGGCAAAAGCGGTAAACGCTAGTTGTATCCGCGCGGACATAAGGCCGCTTCAGTCATTCATGCCATTTTCCTGAATGGATTTCAGGATATTCGGATTGGCATTCAATAGCATACGGGTTAACAGACTTTTCAGCAGCTCCACTTCCTGTTCCGTGAAACCTTGCAGATGATGGTTTAAAGCCTGGGCAACGGAGGGTAGCAGTTTTTCATTGACCTGTTTGCCTTTTTCGGTCAGTGTCAGCTTGATGACCCGGCGATCCTGCTCGCTGCGCTGGCGGGTCAGGAAACCCTTGGCTTCCAGTCTGTCAAGCGTGCGTGTCATGGCGCCGGTATCCACTTCAGCAATGCGGGCCACACAGGCGGGGGTATCCGCCTTGCTAAGGCCGATAATCGCAATAGGGTGCCATTGCGTGGCAGTCAGGCCTAACGGTGCCATGTTTTTTTCAATCATGTCATGAATGGAAAAATGCACCAGACGGATCAGATATCCAATGTTTTCCTGACCACGGGGAACGTCTTCAGGTTTGATCATGAAGGTTTTTTCCGGTTGGGATGGGGATATTTTTTTGCTGTTCATTATCTTTATAAATATATTTATTTGCTTAGGCAAATACTGTCAAAGTATACTATTTTTTTATCGACTGTTGTTGATATGGATTGAATAATTGTTTTTATTAATTATCATTCTAGTAAAGTATTTATTAATCATTAATCATAAGTGGAGTTAAACGTGGGTATCACATCAAAAGCCATTCAAATTGAGACACATGGTGGTCCTGAGGTCATGAAACTGGTCACGCTTGAGGTTTCCCTGCCGGCGGATAACGAAGTGCAGATCCGGCAAAAAGCGATCGGGCTGAATTTCATTGATATTTATTTCCGTACCGGCCTGTATGCCAGCCCGTTGCCGCATGGACTGGGGTTTGAGGCTTCTGGTGTCGTTGAGGCGGTGGGTAAAAATGTTGCCCACCTGAAAGTGGGAGACCGTGTTGCGTACGGCCAGAGTCCACTGGGTGCTTACGCTGAGGTACGCAATGTGCCCGGCCATCAGGTGGTGAAAATACCTGATGGCATTTCTTTTGAAGAAGCGGCTGCCGTTATGCTCAAGGGTTTGACGGTGCAGTATCTGTTCAGGCAGACCTACCGCCTGCAAGAGGGTGAAACCATTTTGTTGCATGCAGCGGCCGGTGGTGTCGGCTTGATTGCCTGCCAGTGGGCCAAGGCCTTGGGGGTCAAGTTGATTGGTACTGTGTCCAGCCCCGAAAAAGCGGCCATTGCCAGAGCTCATGGTGCCTGGGCAACCATTAATTACACGAATGAAAATGTGGTTGAGCGTGTGCTGGAATTAACCAATGGCAGGAAAGTACCGGTGGTTTACGATGGAGTGGGCAAAGATACCTGGGAAATTTCCCTTGACTGCTTGCAGCCTCGTGGCCTGATGGTGAGTTATGGTAATGCATCGGGTCCGGTGACCGGGGTTAACCTGGGCGTGTTGGCGACCAAAGGTTCTTTGTATGTGACCCGTCCAAGCCTGGGTGCTCATGTGGACACTTTAGAGAAAATGCAGGCCGCTGCTGGTGAGTTGTTCCAAATGATCACCAGCAAGAAAATCAAGGTGCAAATTGACCAGCGTTTTCCCTTGGAAGAAGTGGCCGATGCCCATATTGCATTGGCTTCACGCAAAACCACGGGTGCCACGATATTGACGCTGGATTGATTGTTCATGTTTTTGTGAAATTTAATTTTTAATTTTTGAAATTTAAAGGAAGGGGCAGGTTAAATGCAGAAGGTTCAGCTGGGAATAAGCGATTTAATGGTGACGGATGTTTGTCTGGGAACCATGACATTTGGTGAGCAGGTGGATGAGAAAACTGCATTTGACATCCTTGACCGGGCGGTAGGGCAGGGGATCAATTTTCTTGATACCGCCGAAATGTATTCGGTGCCCACCCGCAAAGAAACGTATGGGGCGACGGAAACCATTCTGGGTAATTGGTTTGGACGTGGTTCGGTGTCCCGTTCGGACATCGTGCTGGCGACCAAGGTGGCTGGCCCTTCCAGGGGTACGCCCTGGATTCGGGAAGGGGCAGGTCTGACTGGCCAGGATATTATTGCTTCTTGCGAAGGCAGCCTCAAGCGCCTGAAAACCGATTATATTGACCTTTACCAGATACACTGGCCCGAGCGCCATGTACCGGCATTTGGTCGACGTTATTTTGATCCCGATAAAAAGCATGAGCCGTTTACAACGATAGAAGAACAATTGCAGGCCCTGAATACGCTGGTGAAGGCAGGTAAGGTACGTTATATTGGCCTGTCCAATGAAACGCCTTATGGCGTGTCCGAGTTTATCCGTCTGGCCGAGCAGATGGGCTTGCCTCGTGTGGCGACCATACAAAATCCGTATTGTCTGTTGAACCGTGCCTATGAAAACGGGCTTGATGAAATGTGTTATCGCCATAAGGTGTCTTTGCTGGCGTATTCACCATTGGGTTATGGTTTGCTTACCGGCAAATATGACCAGACCGGTACGACCGGGCCGGACGCGCCAGCTGAAGCACGCATTACCCGTTATGAGTCCGTGCAAAAACAGCGTTGGGGAAGAGCGGCCTGCCTGGAGGCAGCCAGGGCCTATAATGCGTTTGCCCGTGAGCTGGGCTTAAGTCCGGTTCAGCTGGCCCTGGGATTTTGCAACAGTAAATGGCAGGTGGACAGCACCATTATCGGGGTGCGGACATTGGAACAGCTTGATGAGAATATCAGCGCCATGCAAACCCGCCTTGATGCTGATGTGCTGGCGCAGCTCGACGAGCTGCGCCAGAAGCATTACGATCCTGCGCAGTAAGAGCGCACGCGTTCCACTTCGTTTTTAGACCCCAATACCACGCCAACCCGCTGGTGCAGTTGGGTTGGCTGGATGTCCATAATGCGATTGACCGAGTCGGTGGCCATGCCTCCGGCTTGCTCAACAATAAAGCTCATGGGGTTGGCTTCGTACATCAGGCGTAATTTGCCCGGTTTGTTGGGCTCACGTGAGTCCCATGGGTACATGAAAATGCCGCCACGGCTTAAAATGCGGTGTACATCGGCCACCATGGAAGCCACCCAGCGCATGTTATAGTCTTTGCCCAGCGGGCCGGTTTTACCTGCCAGACAATCTTCGATGTACTGGCGAACCGGTGGTGCCCAGTGGCGCATGTTTGACATGTTAATGGCAAACTCTTTGGTGTCTGCCGGAATCTGGATGTTTTCGTTGGTGAGCATCCATGTACCGGTTTCACGGTCAAGGGTAAAGCCAACCACACCGTTGCCCAAGGTAATGACCAGCATGGTTTGAGGCCCGTAAACGGCGTAGCCGGCCGCTACCTGCTGGGTGCCTGGTTGAAGGAAGTCATCTTCGGTAATTTCGCGGCCAGCAGATTCGGCAGGTGCTTTCAGGATAGAGAAAATAGTACCAATAGAGACGTTCACGTCAATGTTGGAAGAGCCATCAAGGGGGTCAAACAGCAGCAGGTATTCGCCTTTGGGGTAGCGGTTGGGGATTTTATGGATGGTTTCCATTTCTTCCGAAGCCATGGCGGCCAGCTGGCCGCCCCATTCGTTGGCCTCAAGCAGGATTTCATTGGACATGACGTCCAGTTTTTTCTGGACTTCGCCCTGGATGTTTTCAGACTCCAGGCTTCCCAATACACCACCCAGGCTGCCTTTGCCAACGGCGTGCCCAATGCTTTTACAGGCACGGGCAACCACTTCGATAAGCAGGCGCACTTCCGCCTGCAATGCTTTGTTCTGGCGTTGTTGTTCTACCAGATATTGTGTCAGAGTCTTAAATTTCATTCTTGCAGATTCCTCAGGTTTCAGATATTCAATGCTTTGGATACGATTTCAAATACGTTTTTAGACAGGCCGGGATGCGCTTCCACACGTTTAAGGGCCTGCTGCATGCCGTCTTTCAGGGCAGGTGCATATCGGGACCAGTTGTCCATGACGCGGGCCAGACGGGCGGCAATTTCAGGGTTGATATTGTCAAGGGCAATGACCTGGTCAGCCCAGAATGCATAGCCCGAACCATCGCTCTTGTGCAGTCCTTCGGTGTTGTTGATGCAAAACTGGAAGATCAGGGAGCGTGCACGGTTGGGATTGCGCAGGTTGAACGCCGGGTGTGCCATCAGACCCAGGATGGTTTGTGCGGTGGTGTGGCGGGCATTGGCCTGCAGGGCGAACCATTTGTCGACGACCAGCGGGTCGTGTTGCCACTGTTCATAAAACTGGGCCAGGGCTTGATCACGCTCATCGCCTTCATAATGGCTGACCAGCGCGGAAAGTGCGCCAATGCGGTCAGTCATGTTGCCGGCATTCTGGTATTGCGCAAAGGCGGCCTGGATGGCTGGCGGGCTCTGGATAGACAGTAAATAGGCGAGCGCCAGGTTTTTCAGGCTGCGACGGCCTGCGCTGATGGCATCGGGGCTGTAAGGGCCGGGAGTTTCATTTTGGCTGAGTGTTTGCTGCCACAAGTCCAGCAGGCCATTGGCCAGTTCCTCACGGACAAAATCGCGAGCCTTGGCAATGGCCACGGGTTCAATCGGTGTCATGCGCTCGGCAAGCACTTTTTCCGAAGGCAGGGTCAGTAACCAGGCGCGATAACCGGCATCCAGGTTCGGGTCAGTCAGGTTGGTTTTCCAGACTTGCAGCAGGGCGGGGTCCAGTTCCGGCTGTTTGTCCTGCGCCAGGCGGGCGGCAATGCGCAGCAACTCATTTGAGCTAAGTGCCTGCACGGCCTCCCAGCGTGCGAAAGGATTGCTGTCATGAGCGCATAAAATCGCCAGATCTTCTTGATTCCAGGGATATTCCACAATGACCGGCGCCGAAAAATCGCGCAGTAATGAGGGAATTGGCCGTTCGGGAATCCGGTCAAAGTGCCAGGTCTGGCTTTCTTCTTTCAGTTCAAGCAAGACTGTGGTTTGCGGCTGCCCTTCAAACTCCAGCGTGAACGGTTGGCCCGACTGGCTGATAAAGCCCATGGCAAAGGGAATGTGGAAGGGTTGTTTGACAAAACCCTTTTGCAGTTTTTCAACCCCAACCGGTACGCAGCTTTGTGTCAGGGTAATTGAACAACGTTGTTGCGCCTGGTCATAGTTGAGCTCAACCTTTACGCGGGGGGTGCCGGCCTGTGAATACCAGTTCCTGAACAGGGCCAGGTCTTTACCCGGGTTGCGTTGGGTATAAACCGATTCCATGACATTGATGAAGTCATCACAGGTGACGGCCTGGCCGTCATGACGGCGGAAGTATTCGTCCATGCCGGCACGAAAACCTTCTTCTCCCAGCAGGGTGTGCTGCATGCGAATGACTTCCGCGCCTTTTTCGTAAATGGTAGCGGTGTAGAAGTTGGCAATTTCCTGATAACTTTCGGGGCGAATGGGGTGAGCCATGGGGCCGGCGTCTTCAGGGAACTGGGCGGTTCTTAAACGGGTTACATCGTCAATACGCTTGATGGCACGGGCACTGGCTGCTGCAGAGGCATCCAGGTTTCTGGCCATCATGTCAGCGGAAAATTCCTGATCCCGGAAAACCGTGAGCCCTTCTTTCAGGCTGAGCTGGAACCAGTCGCGGCAAGTAATGCGGTTGCCGGTCCAGTTATGAAAGTATTCGTGACCAATGACCGACTCGATGCCTTCATAATTGGCATCGGTGGCGGTATCGGGGTCGGCCAGGACATAGGCGGCATTGAAAATATTCAGTCCTTTGTTTTCCATGGCGCCCATATTGAAGTCGCGCACAGCCACAATCATGAAGCGGTCAAGGTCCAGCTCAAGACCAAAGCGCGTTTCATCCCACTTCATGGCGTTTTCAAGGGATTCAAGGGCCCATTCGGTTTGCTGTCCCGAGCCTTTGTCGCTATACACCTGCAACAGGACTTCACGGCCGCTTTGGGTGGTGGCGTGCTTTTCACGAATGTCAAAGTCGCCGGCAACCAGGGCAAACAGATAGCTGGGTTTGCGAAACGGGTCTTCCCAGGTGGCCTGGTGGCGTCCGTCGGGCAGGTCGGTGCTGGCGCACAGGTTGCCATTGGACAGCAGATAGGGGTAACGGGCCTTGTCGGCACAAATGGTGACGGTGTAGATGCTCATGACATCGGGCCGGTCCGGGAAAAAGGTAATACGCCGGAAACCTTCTGCTTCACACTGGGTGAAAAAACTGTTACCCGAGACATACAGGCCCATCAGGGTGCTGTTTTCCTGCGGGTTGCACTCGGACACGATACGGAGTTCGAATTGTCCCTGCAAGGCAGGTATTACCAGGGTTTGTTCGTTCAGTGAGTACTGGTGTTCACCCAGTGCTTTACCGTTAATCGAAACGGAAATCAGACGGATGTCTTCCCCGTCCAGGACCAGGTCGGCCGGCCTGTTTTCTTTGCTGTTGATTGCAAGGGTGCTGGTGATGCGGGTGGCTGTTTCGTGAAGATCGAAATGCAATGCAACAGTTGTAATGTTGAAAGGGTATTCACGATAGTCGTGACGGTGTATGGTGGTGGGTGTATTTGACGGCATGGCAATAAATATTATCCTCATTAACGCGACTAATTATAGATGTTTTAAATGCTTTAAAATAATAATCATCGCTTGTGTGTCACAATGCATCATATGCCCAGTCAATGGGAATTAATCGTAACCCCAGAGCTCTGTATCATGAATACTGTCTTTTCAAAGCCAAGTCTGCGCATTTTTCTGACTGCCGCTTTCGTGCTGTTGTTGACAGCGTGTTCAACGACCCAGCGATTCACAACCCAGATGACTTCTTTCCAACAGTGGCCGGCCAATGCTCAAGGGCAGCTTTACCGTTTCAATACCCAGGCAGGGCAAAATCTTGAACAGTCCACTTATGAAAATCTGTTGCGCAATCAGATGTGGAAGACAGGACTGGTCGAGGCCGTTGGCAAGCAAAAAGCCCGTTTCGAGGTTTCTTTTGAGTATGGCGTGCAAAACCGTCAGCAAATGGTGCGGGAAAACGACCCGTTTTATGATCCGTTTTTCTATCCCACGTTTAATTTTGGTTGGGGGTGGGGGTATCATCAGCCCTTTTATAGCGGTATCGGTTTTGCCATGGCGCCGCAGTACCGTTATGTGCAGGCCAGTTATAATCGATACCAGTTGCACGTTTCCATCCGTGACTTGAACAACAGTGGTACTGAGGTTTATCAGGCCACTGTCTTGGCCGACTCCAATAAAGCCAGCCTGACACAGGTAATGCCCTTTCTGACCGCGTCTGTTTTTGACGGGTTTCCCGGCAAAAACGGGCAGGTGCGTAAAATAAATTTTGACATTGAGAAAAATGAACCTAATTGATTCCGATATGCTAAGCCTGTCAACCGCCAAATCACTTTTGCTTGATCCCTGGGGTCTTCATGAGGGGCATCTGGCCAGTGCCTTGGGTGAAATTTTCACTCATAAGGTTGATTATGCCGATCTGTATTTCCAATACACGCGCAGCGAGAGCTGGAGCCTCGAGGAAAGTATTGTCAAAACCGGCAGTTTTTCCATTTCACAAGGCGTGGGGGTCCGTGCCGTTTCAGGAGAAAAAACCGCTTTTGCGTATTCCGACGTGCTTTCCCCCGAGACCTTGCTGTCTTCAGCCAAAACCGTCAAAACCATTGCACGGCAGGGAGCAGGAAAAACCAAGGTACTGGCGGGTGAAAACCGTCCTCATGATTTGTACCAAGGGGTTGATCCGTTGGCCAGCCTGTCGGCCACCGACAAGGTCAGCCTGCTGGAGCGGATTGAAAAAATGGCCCGTGCCAAAGATCCGCATGTCATCCAGGTCATGGCCGGACTGGGTGCAGAGTACGATGTCGTGCTGATTGCCGGCAGTGATGGGCGTCTGGTGGCTGATGTGCGTCCTTTGGTACGCCTGTCCCTGACGGTCCTGGCAGAACGCAACGGTCGCCGTGAAATGGGGCATGCCGGTGGTGGTGGGCGTTTGGGATTGAATTATTTTTCAGACGATTTGATGCAGTCTTATGTCGACAAGGCCGTTCATGAGGCGCTGACCAATCTTGAAGCCCGTCCGGCACCTGCTGGCGAGATGACGGTTGTGTTGGGCTCGGGCTGGCCGGGTATTTTATTGCATGAAGCAGTGGGGCATGGCCTTGAAGGAGACTTCAATCGCAAAGGCTCCAGCGTGTTTTCTGGCCGGATTGGCGAACGGGTGGCCTCCAAGGGGGTAACAGTGATTGATGACGGCACCATCCAGGATCGTCGTGGTTCGCTCAATGTGGATGATGAAGGCAATCCCACCCAGCGCAACGTGTTGATTGAAGATGGCATTTTGCGCGGTTACATGCAGGACTCCCTGAATGCCCGTTTAATGAAAACCCCGGTGACAGGTAACGGCCGCCGCGAGTCATTCGCTCATTTGCCTATGCCACGCATGACCAATACCTTCATGCTGGCAGGCAAGGAAGATCCGCAGGAAATTATTTCATCGGTGAAAAACGGCCTGTATGCGGTTAATTTTGGTGGTGGGCAGGTGGACATTACCAGTGGGAAGTTCGTTTTCTCCACCTCCGAGGCTTATTTGATCAAAAATGGCAAAATCAGCCATCCTGTCAAAGGGGCTACTTTAATTGGCAATGGGCCTGATGCCATGAACAAGGTATCCATGATTGGTAATGACCTTTCGCTTGATTCAGGTGTGGGCACTTGTGGTAAGGAAGGTCAAAGCGTGCCGGTCGGTGTCGGTATGCCCACCATTCGTATGGATGGTCTGACGGTTGGCGGTACGGCCTGAGCTTTTATGTGATTGTGGTGCATTAAGAACATCTTTCGATTATTTTTATTGCATTGCGGCAAAACAGCTTATTTTTAAAAAAAGCTGTGCTAGGATATAAACATCATGAAACATTTGTCTGTGTCTTTTTATTTCTTTTATTTTAGTTTTTCAAAGCCTTGGGCGGAGAGAAGGACACAGCTTACGCAGTAAAAATAGCCAAATCCCCAAAAAGCCGCCAGAGAACCTGGCGGCTTTTTGTATATATAACGCCATAAACGCAAGCATTCAAAAAACTGGAGTTAACCGTGTCATACAATACAGATGATTTACGCATTCGAGAAATTAAAGAATTAAGTCCTCCATCCCACCTGATGCGCGAGTTCCCGTGTACCACCAAAATTTCAAATGTGGTCCATGAGGCACGTGATGCCGTCCATAAAATCATTCATGGTGAAGATGACCGTATGGTTGTGGTGATTGGCCCCTGTTCAATTCATGACCCCAAGGCGGCACTGGAGTATGTAAAACGCCTGAAAGCGGAACGGGAGCGTTTTAAAGGTGAGCTTGAAATCATCATGCGTGTTTACTTTGAGAAACCGCGTACAACCGTAGGTTGGAAAGGTCTCATCAATGACCCGGGGCTTGATGGCAGTTTCAATATTAACAAGGGTCTGCGTCTTGCCCGTCAATTGTTGCTGGCTGTTAATGATGAAGGTGTGCCGGCCGGTTGCGAGTTTCTGGATATGATCACACCGCAATACATTGCCGACCTGGTTTCATGGGGGGCTATTGGTGCCCGTACTACCGAAAGCCAGGTGCACCGTGAGTTGGCTTCCGGTCTTTCCTGTCCTGTTGGTTTCAAGAACGGCACCGATGGCAATATCAAGATCGCCATTGATGCCATCAAGGCGGCATCCCAGCCACATCATTTTCTGTCAGTTACCAAAGGCGGCCATTCCGCTATTGTGTCAACGCTTGGCAATGAAGATTGTCACCTGATTTTACGGGGTGGCAAAGCCCCCAACTATGATGCCCAAAGTATCAATGAATCTTCGGAGCAGTTGGCCAAGGCCGGTTTGTCAGCCAAAATCATGATTGATGCCAGCCATGCCAACAGTAACAAAAAACCGGAAAACCAGCCTATGGTCATGGATGATGTTGCACGGCAAATGGAAACCGGTGACCAGCGTATTTTTGGCGTTATGATTGAAAGTAATCTGGTTGGCGGACGTCAGGATCTGGTTGAAGGACAGGAGCTGGTGTATGGACAAAGCATTACTGATGGCTGCATTGACTGGGACACTTCAGTCAAGGTGCTGGAGCGTTTGGCACAGGCAGTCAAGGTGCGTCGAGCCATTGCCGCGGAAAGTGAAAACTAAAGCCGGCAATATGAGACCAATACGGGCCAAATTCTTTTGGCCCGTATTGGTCTGAAATCCCGCATCCCGGTTTCTGGCTATTAGGGTTATTTCGGTATGTCATCCCCTTATGCAGATGGGTATACTTGAATGAAATATAACAAGCAGACAATGATCTGGAATAAGGGGCAGGGACATGAGGGCACAACGGCAACCGGTAACAGGATTGAATGATTTTTCAGCTTTGATTGCCGAACTCAAGAAGGGGGTGCCATCGCATTGTGTTTTAAGCCGTCCTGAAGAGAAAAAACCTTTCGAATGTGATGGCCTGACCCTGTTCAAGGAAATGCCGGCCATTGTCGTTTTGCCCGAAAACGAAGAACAAATTATCCATGTCCTGAAAACCTGCAAGAAACATGCCGTGCCAGTGGTTCCCCGAGGAGCGGGAACCGGTTTGTCGGGTGGGGCAACACCGCATTCACAAGGTGTTTTGCTGGGTGTGTCAAAACTGAATAAAATTCGCCATATAGACCCTGTTGCCGCTATTGCCGTGGTAGAGCCAGGCGTACGGAACCTGGCTATTTCAGAAGCCGTTGCCCAATATGGGTTGTATTATGCGCCCGATCCCTCCAGTCAGATTGCCTGTTCCATCGGTGGCAATATTGCCGAAAATGCAGGGGGGGTGCATTGTCTAAAATACGGGCTTACCGTGCACAATGTCATGCGGGTTCGCATGATTACCATAGACGGTGATATTGTTGAGCTTGGTTCTGCAGCTCCGGATTCTCCCGGTTTGAATCTGTTGTCGGTTTTTGTCGGTTCAGAAGGCATGCTGGGTATTGTGACCGAAGCAACGGTCAAACTCATTCCCAAACCCGAGGCGGCAACGGTCATCATGGCCAGCTTTGATTCGGTCAAGGCGGCCGGTGATGCGGTCAGGGACATTATTGCGGCAGGCATCATTCCGGCTGGCCTGGAAATGATGGATCAACGGGCCACGCAAATGGTTGAGCCCTTTGTGAAAGCGGGTTATGACCTGGACGCCCAGGCCATTCTTTTGTGTGAATCAGATGGGGCGCCCCAGGAAGTGGAAGATGAAATCCAGCGCATGACGGCTGTTTTTGAAAAGGCGGGGGCCGTGCGTTTGCAGGTATCGGCCAATGAGCAGGAACGCCTGCTATTTTGGGCTGGTCGCAAAAATGCTTTTCCGGCTGCCGGACGGGTTTCTCCCGACTATTATTGTATGGATGGCACGATTCCCCGCAAGCAAATCGCCAACGTATTAACGCAAATGGCCGATATGGAACGCAAATACGGCTTGCGTTGCGCCAATGTGTTTCACGCCGGTGATGGCAACCTGCATCCACTTATCCTGTTTGACGCGAATGATCCTGATGAGGTTCGCCGTGCCGAGGATTTTGGTGCCGAGATTCTTGAGTTGTGTATCAAGGTGGGTGGTACGGTAACGGGCGAACATGGTGTCGGGTTGGAGAAAATCAACCAGATGTGCTCCCAGTTTACCCGTGATGAACTGGATGCTTTTATGGCCATAAAATGCGCCTTTGATCCGGAAGAATTACTGAATCCGACCAAACAGATCCCAACCCTGAACCGTTGTGCCGAATATGGAAAAATGCATGTTCATGCCGGTCAAATCAAGTTTCCTGAATTAGAGCGATTTTAGAATGATGTCATTTGTTTTGAATGAACTAAGTGAGCAGGTGGTTGCTGCCGCTGCCTCACACAAGCGCGTGCTGGTAAAAGGCGGTGGGAGCAAGGGTTTCTATGGAAATCCAGAGACCACTACAACGGAAAATGTGATTTCGCTGGATGTGACGGCCTATAAAGGAGTGATCGAATATGAGCCATCAGAGTTGGTCATGACAGCCGCATGCGGTACACCTTTGCATGAAATTGAAAAACTGCTCGAGGAGCAGAGCCAGATGCTGCCCTGGGAGCCTCCACATTTTGGGCCGCAGGCAACGATAGGGGGGGCCATTGCCACCGGGTTGGCCGGCCCCCGACGGATGGCGGCAGGTGCCACTTCCGATTTTGTACTGGGCGTCCGGATGTTGAATGCCGAAGGGCGGTTATTGCGTTTTGGCGGACAGGTCATGAAAAATGTGGCGGGGTATGATATGTCAAGACTGTTGGTGGGCTCTTTAGGCATATTTGGGCCACTCATGGAAATATCTTTCAAGGTCTTGCCCAAGCCGTTACATGAGAAAACACTCAGGCATGCTTGCACGATTAACCAGGCCATGGATCTTTTTCGTCATGTCCATGCCCGTTCATTGTGTATCAGTGCCAGCTCATGGGTGCCCGAGAATGGAAAAAACGGACATATGTATCTGCGGTTGTCTGGTTCCGGGGTTGCTGTTGCCCAGGCCAAAACCCAATTGCCGGGTGATGAGTTGGCCGATGAAGACGCCCGTGCTTTCTGGCTTTCATTACGTGAGCAGTCACATCCGTTTTTCAATAACACCACAATTTGGCGGGTTTGTGTTCCTCCTTTGGCTGGCAAAATGAATGAATCCATCCCGCTTGTGGAGTGGGGGGGTGGCCAACGCTGGTTACGCCAGGTTCAGGATATCAGGCATATCAGGCATAATGCCCAGCAATTGGGGGGACATGCCACCCTGTTTCGTTATCCCGGGCCCGATGCCATTCCTGCTGATGGCGTTTTTCACCCGTTCAGGACCCATATCGAGGGTATTACCAGGCGCCTTAAAACCGCTCTTGATCCTCGAGGCATCTTTAACCCAGATCGTTTAATTAAAAACCTGTGAGCCAAGCGCATGCAAACCAATTTAGCACAATGGGCCAAGGATAGCCCTGACGGTAAGGTCATTGACGAAATCCTGCGTAAGTGTGTGCATTGCGGATTTTGTCAGGCAACCTGTCCCAGTTACCAGATTCTGGGCGATGAGCTGGATAGCCCAAGGGGGCGGATTTACCTGATCAAGGAAATGGTTGAAGGGCAGGAACCTACCGCCGTTTCGCAAACCCATCTTGACCGCTGCCTGACTTGCCATAATTGTGAAACCACCTGTCCGTCGGGTGTCGAGTATGGCAAGTTGCTGGACATTGGCCGTGAACTGGTGGACGAAAAAGTCAAGCGTGGTTTTGCGGATCAGCTCAAACGCAAAGTGTTGGCCAAAGGACTGAATTCAACGCTTTTTGGCTTATCCGTACGTGTCGGGCGTCGTTTTCGCTCTGTTCTGCCTGAGCGGCTGGCAGGCAAATTGCCAGAGGCCCGTGAAGCAGGCCGGCGTCCCGCAGGCAGGCATGCACGCAAGGTTTTGCTTCCCATGGGCTGTGTCCAGCCTGACCTAATGCCTTCCATTGATGCTGCCAGCATTCGGGTTCTGGATGCGGTGGGTATTTCCGCCTGTGAATTGCCGGCCAGGACGTGTTGCGGGGCGGTTAATTTTCATTTGGGTGAAACCGATTCCTCACTGCAGCAGATGCGACACAATCTGGATACCTGGGTCCCCTTGTTGGAAGCTGGAACAATCGAGGCTGTTGTCATGAATGCATCGGGTTGTGGTGCTTTTGTGAAAGAGTATCCGTTTCATTTGAGGCATGATCCTGTCTATCTGGAAAAGGCCAATTATCTGGTTGATCATGTCAAGGATCTGGCCGAGATTCTGGCGCCACATGCGGCCGAGCTTGCTAACCGCTTACTCAATAAATTGCCTAATCCCGTTGCTTTTCATCCTCCGTGTACTTTGCAACACTGGCAGGGGTTGCGGCCACTTACCGAAAAAATGCTGACTGAAATGGGTTTCAAACTGACGGCTTTCGGAGAGTCCAATCTGTGTTGCGGTGCCGCTGGCACTTATTCTTTGTTGCATCCTGAGATTGCCTTGCCATTGCGTGACCGCAAGCTGGCCGAGATAGACAGCGCCGGGCAGGTGAATATGATTATTACCGCTAATATGGGTTGCATGTCCCATTTGCAAAGCGGCAGTGTCAAACCGGTCAGACACTGGATTGAAGTAGTTGATGAGGTATTAAGTACTTAGGCCCTAAAATAATAATTCATCACGTAAAATAGCGGGATGAATCAGAAATCATCAAAACCACGCGTTGTTATTGGCATGTCCGGAGGGGTCGACTCCTCGGTCAGTGCCTGGCTGCTTAAGCAGCAAGGCTATGATGTTGTTGGTCTTTTCATGAAAAACTGGGAAGACGATGACGACTCCGAATATTGCTCATCCCGCCAGGACTGGCTTGACGCGGCCAGTGTCGCCGATCTGGTTGGGGTCGATATAGAAGCGGTCAATTTTTCGGCTGAGTATAAAGATCGGGTTTTCTCGGAATTCCTGCGCGAATATTCGGCCGGCCGTACCCCTAATCCCGATGTGCTTTGCAATGCCGAAATCAAATTCAAGGCGTTTTTAGACCATGCCATGCAACTGGGTGCTGAATATATTGCCACCGGGCATTATGCGCGGGTGCGATCAGTTCAAGAGAACGGCCAAACGCAGTTTCAGCTTCTCAAGGGCCTGGACCCTGCCAAAGACCAAAGTTACTTTCTGCATCGCCTGAATCAGGCACAGTTGTCCAAGGCCATCTTTCCCCTGGGTGAACTGGAAAAACAGGAAGTGCGGCATATTGCCCATGAATTGAAATTGCCCAATGCAGCCAAAAAGGACTCCACCGGTATCTGTTTTATCGGAGAGCGGCCTTTTCGTGAATTCCTGAACCGTTATTTGCCAACCCAGCCTGGCCCGATTCTGACCGATGATGGGCAGGAAATAGGTAAACACTATGGTCTTGCCTTCTATACGCTTGGGCAACGCAAGGGTCTGGGTATTGGCGGTGTCAAGGGTCGCCAGCAGGCGGATGGCACGGCCGAGGCCTGGTATGTGGCGCGCAAGGATCTGGCCAATAATATCCTTTATGTCGTTGCCGGACACGACCATCCTTGGCTGCTCTCTTCTGAGTTGCATGCCGAAGATCTCAGCTGGGTAGCCGGACATGCACCCGAGCCGGGTATGTATGGTGCAAAAACCCGTTACCGCCAGGCAGATGCTCCCTGTCGCCTGGTTGACAGCAGTCAGGCACGCCTGACTTTATCGTTTGAACAGCCACAATGGGCAGTCACTCCCGGGCAATCAGCCGTTCTTTATGATGGCGATGTCTGTCTTGGTGGCGGCATTATTTATTAATTTTTTATTTTTATTTTTCTTACTATGAAAATTGCAGATCAACTCAGTACGCTCAATGCACTGTCTCCGTTAGACGGCCGTTATGCCTCACGTGGCACTGCCTTGCGTGAATATCTGTCCGAAGCCGGTTTCATGGCTCACCGTGTCGAGGTCGAGGTATCCTGGTTAATTGCCCTGTCAGATGCCGGCTTGCCGGAGCTGGCTCCTTTTTCGGAACAGGCCAGACAAAAACTGGGTAATCTGGTTGAGAACTTTACTGAAGCCGATGCCGAGCGCATTAAAGAGATTGAGCGAACCACCAACCATGATGTCAAGGCGGTTGAGTATTTCCTGAAAGAAAAAGTGGCGGATGACCAAGAGCTGGCCAAAGCAGCTGAATTCATTCACTTTGCCTGTACTTCCGAAGATATCAACAATACTTCACATGCCCTCATGCTTAGTCGCGTGCGTGCCAATGTTATCCTGCCGCGTTTGAATGACGTGCTGGCTGAACTGGTCCGTTATGCCAATCTGTTTGCCGATCAGCCCTTGTTGTCCAGGACACACGGCCAGCCCGCCAGCCCAAGCACCATGGGTAAAGAATTCGCCAACGTTGCTGCACGCCTGAAAAATGCCATTGCTGCGATAGCCGCTGTAGAGCCATTGGCAAAACTCAATGGCGCAACGGGCAATTACAATGCGCATTTATCCGCTTATCCTGAAATCAATTGGCCAGCACTTGCCAAAAATGTCCTGAATAAACTGGGCCTGACCCAAAACGAGTATACGATTCAAATCGAACCACATGACTGGATGTCCGCCCTGTTTGATGCCATTGCTCGTGCCAACACAATTCTTCTGGATCTGAATCGTGATATTTGGGGCTACATTGCCTTGGGATACTTCAAGCAGCGTCTTAAAGAAGGTGAGGTGGGTTCTTCCACCATGCCGCATAAAGTCAATCCCATTGATTTTGAAAACTCTGAAGGCAATATTGGTCTGGCTAACGCTGTCTTGCGCCACCTGTCAGAAAAACTGCCGGTTTCACGCTGGCAACGAGACCTGACCGACTCTACTGTCTTGCGTAATCTGGGTGTGGCACTGGGCTATTGTATGGTGGCATGGGATTCCTGCCTGAAGGGTCTGGGTAAGCTGGAACTTAATGCCGCGGCCATTGATGCCGATATTGATGCCTGCTGGGAAGTATTGGCCGAGCCTGTGCAAACCGTCATGCGTCGTTATGGCTTGCCACAACCCTATGAGCAGTTGAAGGCGCTTACCCGTGGACGTGGCATTACCCAGGATGCGTTGCGCGAGTTTATTGCCCAGCTTGATTTGCCCGCAGAACCCAAGCAGCGCCTGCTGGATATGACACCTCGTTCATATATTGGCCTGGCTGCCGAGTTGGCCCGTAAAGTGGCCTAAGCGCATATGGTTTTAGGCATATTGGGGTTAAATGTTAAAAGTAAACCAATAAATTGACTCCCTGTCTTAATAAAAACAATGCAAGGTATCTATCGTGCATTGTTTTTATTTTGGTTTAGGGAGTTTGTAATTGTTTTGAAATATATTTCGGGCTACTATTTGTAATAAATATTACACAGCAAGGAGTAAATGAATGAAAAAGAAAATTACGGTTTTGGCCTTGGCCTGTACCGCCTTTATTTCGGCTGCGGCCAATGCGCAGTTTGCTAAACCTGAAGATGGCATCGATTATCGTCAGTCAGCCAAAGTGCTGCTTGCTTCTCATTTTGGCAGAATGGTACCTGTTATTAAAGGTGAAGTCCCTTACGATGCAGAAGCCATTAAAGAAAATGTGGCTATCCTGAATACTTTGGCTGCGTTGCCCTGGGTTGCTTTCGGTCCCGGTTTTGAGGGCGGTGATGCCAAGCCTGAGGTATGGTCAGATGCCAAGGGTTTTGAAGAAAAACGTGAAAATTTCAAGGTTGCCATTCAGAACCTGTCTGCAGCGGCCGACAGCTCTGACCTGAACAAGCTGAAAGCGGCTTTTGGCAAAGCGGGTCAAAGCTGTAAATCCTGCCACGATGCTTATCGTAAAGACTAGGCATGTTTAAGCAAGCAGCTTAAAGGCTGTTTGCTGCTAACCCGATTAAAAGATTTCATGGTTATATGATCTTTTAATTTAGGCACAAAAAAACCGGATTTTTATCCGGTTTTTTTGTGCCTTTGAACCCAATGAAATTTTTGGACAATAGCATTCTTAATAGAAAGAGCCGCTGCTGCTGGCACCAAGTGTGCTGATCCAGTAAACGAAGCCAGACGTGATGAGCAGGGTAATAAAGCCCATTATGCGAATGCGCAGATTGTCCGAGGCACTTTTTATGTTTTGAGACGCCTGCGACGGGATTTGGGTTGTACCTGAAACCATGGTTGCCACCAGATTCTGTTTTTTGAAAATCCGGTAATAAATAATGGCCAGTATATGCAGGGCAAATAAAATGATCATGACAGGCTCATTGCTGCGATGCAGGGAGCTCATGGTTTTGCTGAAGGCCGAATTCAAATGGGCCAGAGGACCTTCGGTAAAAATATCGTCGGTGGTGAAAAGGCCACTAAATGCCTGAAAGCCGAAAACCGCCAGCAGGGCAATGACTGACAAGGCACCAATCGGGTTATGCCCTGGCGATTGATAAGCACCTTTCAGGTATTGGGCAATAATGGCGGGCCCTTTAAGGAATTGGGAGAAGCGGGCATAATACGAGCCTGTAAAACCCCAAATGATGCGGAATAAAATCAAACTGAGTACACAATAACCAAATTTTAAATGCCAATCAATCCACATAATGCCACTGTTGGCTATCCAGCCTTCAGTAGTACCTGCCGCTTTAATGGTAAAAAAGGCAGCGATGACACAGAAAGCCAGGGCCCAATGAAAAAAACGGGTGGGTAAATCCCATACATGAACGATTTGTTGATTTTTTTGATGCATATTGTTAAATATTTAAGTTTCCAAAAACAAATTGCAGTGTTAGCATGGTGGCAATAACTGCTTGATATTATATAACTTGGTTGATTTTCTTTAGCTGTTTGATATTTTACATATATTACATAAAGAAAATGTTGGCTTCATGACGATGGTAATAGTATAGCCCATGAATTTTTCCATACATTTTGCTGGTAAGCATTTGCTTCGGTTTATTGTGCCCGCTGCGGCACTGGTGTTGGCAGGGTGTTCATCAAGCCCTGTGAAAAAAGATCGCTTCCTGGAGCATGCGCCCAGAAAACAGGTCCAGCGGGTGGCCTATAACGGCAGTCCTGACGTGGCGGCCACCCAGGCAAAAACCATGCTGGTGGGACAGGTTCACATTCATGATAGAGTCAATGGCGGAGTCCGAACCGGTGCCTATCTGGATGTTGTCCTGAATCCGGTCTCAGCGGCAAGCAATCAGTGGTACCAGGAGGTGTGTCGCGCAGGCAAGGTTTTAAACGGTCAGCCAGATCAGCGGTATGTCCGTAATGCTTTTCAGGCAAAAACCAATGATTACGGGCAGTTTGTATTTACAAATGTGCCGGTTGGAGAATATTACCTGACTTCGCGCCTGTATTGGATAGACACCAAGCCCATGAGCGGGCCGGTTGAGTACGGTGGTCTGTTATCCAAAAAAATCAGTCTGGTTGCGGGTACCAATGCGTTTGATCTGAATGATACAGACAAGTGTCACGGCTATTTCCATTAATGCATGGTTTACGATAAATTAATGTTTTTTAACAAAAAAAATCAATTGAACAGAATATAATTGGAAGATAATTATTTTTTTCTGAATATTGTTTTTTTGAAAGGTCTTTTATGAAATTAGTTAAGGTATTAGGACTGACGGTTTTATCCGTTGCGTTGACCGGTTGCAGTTTGTTTGGTTCAAAAGAGGCTTCCAGTGCCAATAACACCGAGGCAGCTGTTGCCAAGCCGGTTGCCACCAATACTGCCAGAGCGGTCAATAAAACAGGTAGCGGCGATATTGAAATTTATGTGGGTTCAATTACAAAATCCGCTGCCCAAAAAGGTAAAAACGGTAAGACGCTTGAACTGGACAATGTGGTTGTCAAGTCTGGCGATCAAACCTACTACACTTCCGGCGTTTTGTTAAGCAAGACCGATGTGAAGGCCGCTTTTGTCGCTAAAGCCAAAGACAAACCAGCCTTGGCCCTGCGCCTTACGCCCGCTGGTGCAACCAAGCTGAAATCTGCCATCAGCGATAAATCAAACTTGCATAAAACCGTTTTGGCCAGTATGGATAAATCGGTCTTTTCAACCATGTCGGCCTCTGAAGCCGAACTGCAGGACGGAGTGTTGCTGATCCCCATGCTGACATTGCTTAATGCCAGGGATACGGCAGACTTGATCAGGGCGCAAAAATAAACAAATGTCTTCAAATTTTAGGGTTCTTGACATTTTCGACCAATAATCCATCTTGTATTTTTAGGATGCATGTGTTGTAATTTGCGTATGACAGACGAATAATTGCTTTAACTAATAAGGAATTTACATGAAAATCTCGCGCAAACTTGGTTTGGTTATTTTACCGCTTGCTGTGGCGTTGGCAGGATGTGAAACGGTTAAAAAGCCCGAAACGACAGAAGCCGCGGCACCGGTTAAGGCCGCCAGCGTAGATGTATACACTGCTTCAGATAAGGTAATTAAAGGCTTTCGTCCTTTCCAGCTTAGCGAGCAGCAAACCATTTATGTCAGTCCAACACCGGTGATTACCCGAGACAATCTCACAACCATTAACCATGTGCGTGACAATCAGGGTCGTACCTTCATCAAACTGGGTTTGAATCCGGCGGGTGTTGATGCATTATCCAAAGTCGACAAACAGTACGGATATGCAACGACTATTGGTGGTCAGCTGGCTTCCATTACCGGGGTCAAACAAGGTTCAGACTTCCTTTTCATGGTGCGTGATGACGCAACGGCAGATGCCATCATGAAAGCGGTTGTTCCCCAGCAGGCTGCAAAATAATGACTCTGTTAAATTAGCCATTTTTTCTGGCTAGAATCAGTAAAACCTTGTGTTATCAAGCACAAGGTTTTTTTTTAAGGTGCGGGTTTGATTTAGGTCAGTTTGGGTTCAACCCCACGATATGGATAGGTGTGTTAAATGACCAAGTTGCTGTTTTCCCGGTATGCAGTTTTGCTGGCTGTTTTTCTGGCCTCTGTGTTGGGTTTATATATGTTCGCCAATTATGGGGCTGGTTGGCTTATTTTATTTGTTCCTGCCTTTCTGCTAAGTCTTCTCGGGGTTTATGATTTACTGCAAACCCGTCACTCAATCAGGCGTAATTACCCGGTTATCGGAAATCTGCGTTTTTTGCTGGAGTCCATCCGGCCTGAAATCAGGCAATATTTCCTGGAAAATGACAACGATAACTTGCCATTTTCCCGTGCCCAGCGTTCTATTGTTTATCAGCGAGCCAAGCAGCAAATCGACAAAAGGCCGTTTGGAACCATTGAAAATGTGTATGCTGATGGCTATGAGTGGGTCAATCATTCGATGCAGCCTTCCCATATTGAGAATACCGATTTCAAGGTCAGGGTCGGTGGCACGCAATGCACGCAGCCTTACGATATGTCGGTATTCAATATTTCAGCCATGAGTTTCGGGGCGTTGTCCGCCAATGCGATCAGGGCGCTTAACAGTGGTGCTGCCAAAGGAGGGTTCGCCCATGATACTGGTGAGGGTGGTATTAGTACTTACCACCTGGAGCATGGTGGAGATCTGGTGTGGAATATTGGTTCGGGGTATTTTGGCTGCCGTGATGCCAAGGGTCATTTTTCTGAAGCAGAATTTGAAAAGCGGGCTAATCTGCCTAATGTAAAAATGATTGAGCTCAAATTATCACAGGGTGCCAAGCCTGGCCAGGGTGGGATATTACCGGGACCGAAGGTTACCCGGGAAATTGCCGATGCCCGTGGGGTGCCTGTGGGTGTGGATTGCAATTCACCGGCAGCGCATAGCGCTTTCAGTACCCCTGTCGAGTTAATGCATTTTATCCAGCGATTGCGTCATCTGGCCAATGGCAAGCCGGTTGGATTCAAATTGTGCATTGGGCATCCCTGGGAGTGGTTTGCAATTGCCAAAGCCATGCTGAAAACGGGTATCACCCCCGATTTTATTGTGGTTGATGGTGCGGAAGGTGGAACGGGGGCTGCGCCCGTCGAGTTTTCCGATCATATGGGGGTACCCATGAAGGAAGGTTTGCGCCTGGTGCATAATACCTTGGTGGGTATTGGTTTGCGTAACCAGATTAGAATTGGTGCGGCCGGAAAAATAATTTCGGGCTTTGATGTGCTAAGAACGTTGGCCTTGGGGGCCGATTGGTGCAACAGCGCCAGGGGCTTTATGTTTGCCATTGGTTGTATCCAGGCCCAGGCCTGTCATACGGGACGCTGTCCAACCGGTGTGGCCACACAGGACCCCATCAGGCAAAAAGCCCTGGTGGTGGACGACAAATCTGAGCGGGTTAAAAATTTTCATCACAATACTTTGCTGGCTTTAGCTGAATTGATGGAGGCGGCTGGCCTTACGCATCCGCAGCAACTATGTGCTTATCACGTGGTAAAACGAATTTCAAGTAACGAGGTTAAATTGTTATCGGCGCTTTACCCCGAGTTGGAAGAGGGTGATTTGCTGAAAGAAAAATACCGCAATAAAATTTTTGAACTAGCCTGGCCGTTGGCCCAGGCCGAGTCCTTTGCACCGCTTTATTCCGTGGCATCTGTGGTGGGGCAGGCCTATCGAGATTGATCTTGAGATAAAAAAAATTTTGAAGCAAAAAATACCCGGGTAAATCTTCCGGGTATTTTTTGTGTAACACAGGTATTACTGCGTTATTGCGTTATTGTCTTATTGTCCTTTCTCAATGCTTTGGCATTGTTGCAGGAAGTTGTTTAAAAATTGTGTTTTGGGCACAATTTTGTCAGAAGGTGAGTTCCATAAGGTATTTGCAAACTCAATAAATGAACCGACCTGCTCATCGGGAATGCTATTGTCATTACTAATGAAGTCATTGGCTTCTTCTTGTGATTTGCCAGCGTTTTTCAGGTCATAGAGTTTGCCGATAATCGCAACACTGGCCTGACAGGTAAAGCTG